>JAWOEN010000142.1:0-24851 GCA_046482725.1 Cloacimonadales bacterium (SeqCode) | reverse complement strand
GGGCAGCTCACCTGCTCCCACGCCATCCAATACGAGGATTATTGCTCGCTTTTTCATAGTCTATCCTCAAAAATTTCTATCTCGGCTCTCGCACGCAACTCTTTGATATGCCGCATAATACTCAGCTCTTTCTCGATCTGTTGAACTCGCTGCAGCAAAGTATCTTTCACCTCTTCAAATTTTGCCAACCGGCTCGGCCTTCTATCAGTCACCATGATGATGTGATAACCAAAAGGCGTTTTCACCGGATCACTGATCGCACCAACTGACAAATTAAAGGCTACATCTTCGAACTCTTTTACCATCTTACCGCGCTCGAAATATCCCAAATCACCATAATTACAGCAACTAGGACAATCTGAGCAATTCTTGGCCTCAGTAGTAAATTCTTCCGGAGTGTGAACGCGAGCTTTGATTTCCTTGATCTGCTGCTCAGGGTTTTCATGATCATTCTTCACCAAGATATGCGAAGCTTTCACACTCTCTTGGATCTGAAATGAGTCTAAATTTTCCTGATAAATTTCCTGCAGCTTACTTTCATCGATCTTTTGGTCCTCAGAAAAATTATCTGCAATATATTTTTTGATGGTTAATTCATTGTTAATCTGTTCGCGCAGAAGTTTTTCATCCAGATTCTGAGCAGCCATAGCATCTTCGAAAGCTGCTTGATTGTTAAATTTTAACGAAAGTTCTACATAGCGCTCATCAATCTCAGAATCAGCAATAAACTCAACCTGCTCTTTTGCTTTTTGCAACAGTAAATAGCCATCGATCAATTGATTTATCGCAGCATTTTTTGCTTCCAAGTTTGCTTCATCCAATTTCATTCTGAGCTTCGTATTGTGCAATTCTGCCATATACTCAACCTGTTTGATATCATAATTATTTACTTTAGCAATTATCATTTGAGCTCCTTTTTATCTTTCCATTTCAATATTTTTTGTTTAATCTCACATATATTAATCTTTTCCGGGTGCAGTGTCAAATCATATTCGATACGTCTAAACCAAGTAAGCTGACGCTTAGCATAATTTCTGCTATGCTTTTTGGCCAGTCGAATAGATTCTTCCAAGCTTTGCTCTCCCCGAAACCAAGGATAAAATTCTCGGTATCCTACCGAGATCAGCCCGGGATCATTTTCACGATAGCCGGCTTGCAATAAATTATCGATCTCCTTTAAAAGACCACTGTCGATCATCTCATCTATCCGCTGATTGATGCGTTGATATAAAATCTTTCGATCCAAATCCAGAAAGATACGGAAAGGTCGGAAAATATTTAATTTTCGCTGCTCTTGATAATGCTGACTGATCGGTTTGCCGGTAATTTCCCAAACTTCCAGCGCTCGTAAAAGCTTTTGGAGATCGTTGGTTTCGATGCGCTCGGCAGATTCAGCATCAACCTGAGCCAACATCTGCTGCAGCTCTGCTCCACTTTTCTCTGCTGCCAGTTTCTTCATTTTTTCTTTCACTTCAGCATCTGCCTCGGGAATATCGATCAATCCCTCCAACAGCGCTTTCACATACATTCCGGTGCCACCGACGATCAAGGGAATCTTAGCAGCCGCATGCAGTTCAAAGATCTTCTCGCTGGCATCATCAACAAATCTGCCAGCACTATATTTTTCATCCGGATCCACAATATCGATCAGATGATGCTTTACTTGCTTCTGC
Source organism: Cloacimonadales bacterium (SeqCode) (assembly GCA_046482725.1). GTDB lineage: Bacteria > Cloacimonadota > Cloacimonadia > Cloacimonadales > TCS61 > DAOWES01. Next base: position 23,178 of record JAWOEN010000142.1, on the reverse strand, counting down.
TCCTCGGGGCTGACTTTGGCAGTGCCAATATTCAATTTGCGGTACACCTGCCGAGAATCTGCTGAAATTATCTCACTATCCAAAGCTTGGGCCAGCTCGATTGCCAACTTGCTTTTGCCACTGGCAGTTGCTCCCTGAATTATTATTATCGGTATCATCTGCTTCACTGCTCGATTCTTTTAAATTTCTTTTCAAAAAATTCCATGGAAAATTTCAGGATCAAAGGTCTGCCATGCGGACAAAAATAGGGAACTTCACAGGCAAAAAGATCATTGATCAAAGTGATCATCTCCTTCTTGCTCATTTTCAAGCCCGCTTTGACAGCAGCTTTACAAGCCACAGATTTGGATAAGCTGTCGCGAAAATCTTCAGTCTCTTCAAATTCATCTTCCAATTGTTTGAGGATATCGATGAAGACAGCTCCTCCATCCCAATTTTCCAATTCCACCGGGATCTCATCGATCACCACCGAATCGCCACTGAAAGTTTTCAAGGAAAACCCGATCTTGGTAAATATCTCCAAATTATCAGCGATCAATTGTGGAATAGTATGCTTGAGATAAGGTGGCAGATCTATCACGATGGGAAAAAGCAATTTTTGGGTAGGCGCCGGAGCTCCGTGAATGCGATGCAAAATCTTTTCATACAAGATGCGCTCGTGCGCTGCATGCTGATCGATCATCATCAAACCTTCTTCCACTTGCACGAAAATATAGCTCTGATGCAGTTGCCAGGGATTGATGATTTCTGCTTCCGATCTTACCATGATCTCTGGTTTGGGTTTATGCAATTTTTTGCCTAGCTCCTCTTCTTCCGGAGTTGGTTGAGTAAAAATATCGGGTTGGAAAGTGTTTTGGAACTCTTTTTTATAATTACTAAAACGTTTCTTATCAGTCTTGTTATGAAAAATCTTCGATTCCACTTCACTGATCTTACCTGAACTGAGCTCTGAAGAGAGTCGCGATTTGATCTGATTGAATTTTTCATCTTCATAATCCATCAATGAATTGGATAGTACACTTTTCACAAAGCTGTGCACGCGCCCCGGATCGTTGAAGCGAATCTCCAATTTAGCTGGATGCACATTAAAATCGACCTTGGTTGGTTCCACCTCCAAAAAAATAATATAGGGTGGGGTCTTGCCCTGCTGAAAGATGCGTAACTTTTTGATAAAAGGTTCATAAGCTGCCTTGATACTGTGGAAGATGATCTTATCCTTAATATATCGACCATTGACAAAGATATAGCGAAAATCTGAAAAATATTCGCTCTCCTCTTCCAAACCGCTGATATAACCGCTGATTTTCATACCGGGCTTATACTCATCGATTTTGATCAAATCCCGCTGCAGAAAATCTGAACCAAAAATAGCCAATAAACGTTGCTCTACATCCTGCACAGCCGGATAGTTCAATTTCTCGCGGTTGTTGGAAATAAATCTAAAATGGATCTGCGGATATAAGATCGATTGGTAATGCAGATAATTCATGATATGCTTGAATTCCACTTGATCCGACTTCAGAAATTTTTTGCGGGCCGGTAGATTGGAAAAGAGCTTTCTGACAGAAATCGTAGTTCCTACAGTGGCAGAAGTTTTGGTGAAATTGACCAATTTGCCGCTATCAAAATCTATCTGGGTAGCAATGCTGGATTCTGCATCGCGGGTGATGAGCGAAAGCAAACTGACCGAAGCTATACTGGGCAAGGCTTCCCCGCGAAAACCCAAAGATGAAATACTGAAAATGTCGGTAACTGTGTGAATCTTGCTGGTAGCGTGGCGCTCGAAAGATTGCATCGCATCATCCTCGCTCATACCGAGGCCATTATCACTTACGGTTATCGATCTCTTGCCACCATTTTCCACAGCCACAGTTATCTCGCTGGCTTCAGCATCAATGGCGTTTTCCACCAATTCTTTCACGACCGAGACCGGTCGCTCGATCACTTCGCCGGCTGCTATTCTATTTGCTACTTCTTCCGATAATACTTTTATTTTTCCCATTTATTCTTCTCTGCTTTGTTTTTTTTTATTCTCCATTTGATTTGTCTTGATTTACGTGTCAACCCCAACGTTATTTCAAACTCCTAACTTATTATTTTACGCAACGATAATAATCTTACTACTTCTGAGCTCTGATCTGTTTAATTATCTATTTTCTGCAAAAATTCTGATTTGTAAAACAAAATTTAAGTTTCATTTCTTATCTGATTTTTTATAGATCTGATTATGATAACGCAGAATCAACCTGAGGCAAATGCGTTGAATAAGACTCTTTATCAAATTGTAATCTGACAAAAGATTTGACCATTTTTGCAAAGAACAAAATCTTACAAACAGAAATAAAAATAAATGGATGTATTTGATGAATAGATTTAAGATTATTGCAATAAGTTGCCTATTATTAGTATGTTATACAAGCGCGATTGCAGAAGATTTGCCTGATTTGACGAATCCCGCTGTCAGCGATAGCTTGGAGCTTGCCGCAACGGATGCTGATAGCCTCGATGTGGAAGCTGAGGAAATATTGCCAGAAGTTGCTACTGGCGATTCTCTGCAAGATTTTCGCCGAGAATTGAAAACCAAATTAGATAAGATCGCCTCGGAGGAAGATCTGATTATCCCTCTCGACTTCTATTACCGAGAAGATTTTCATCTCAAATCTGCTTATGAAGAGGAACACTATTTCACGCTCAATAATTTCACGCTGCTCGATACAATGCGCTCCAATACTTTGCTACTGCAAACCTATCTACCATTTTATAAACAGCAAAACAGTGGCAAACTGATCAATTTTGCCAATTCGGGCTACGATCTGGTAGTGCCCTACACTGCCACCTATTTGGGCTTGGGCGACGAAGAGATGAATCACGGATATTTTTCTTTTAAGAAAGGAGAAATTTTCGGTCTGAAAAATCTCAAGCTGGAAACCAGCTATCTGGGCTATGCCGGCAATTGGCTGGGCTCCAATGAGAAAGCTTCCAATCTGGATTTTCATCTTGCCTGGGATTCGGCTTTCGGTAAATGGCAATACAATTTTACCAATATCAATCAAGATATCTCAGCTTCACGCAGCGATTTTATCTCGGCTGAGCCAGAAATAGAAGACCTCTCCACAGCCCATGCTCTCAGCTTTCAAAATGCTTGGCTCGATCTGGGCTATCGGCAAACAAAAAGTTCTCTGGATAGTTTGGAAACAGAATATAGCCAAATTTATATTTCCAAGAAATTTGCCTCCCGCCAGCATAACTTGCAGTTGACCTACGAAAAATTTTTCGATCATTACGATTTACAAAATTGGCGCTGGCAGCAACAATCGAATTTGGCGGGATTTAGTTGGCAAAATAGTGGATTTTGGCGGGATAACCAGCAATATCACTATTTTTCGCATTTGAGCTATCAACTGGCAGATTTTCAGGTCGGAGCAGAATTTTCTGAAGCAGAGTCGACGATACATTTTCGTGATCTGCTGGGAAATCTGGCCTATAAAGCCAAAAACTTTTCATTGATTCTGAAAAGTGGAGAACGTCAAGTTGCTGCTGATAAATGGCAAATTTCCCGCCTGAAAACTCAGCTAACTCTGCCTTGGCGTAATTGCTCATTAATATTGGCAACGCACTGGGAATATCAACCTGACGCCCCTCTCCAAATTCCCGAAAATCAGCTTATTTCCGAGCTGGCGCTGGCGCTGAATCTCCAATATGAAAACCATCTTCAGCTGGGCTTTCTGCATACTTACAGCAGCGAGTATCAACCTGCTGGGCTTATCGCCTCGGCTGATAATTTGGACTTCTATCTAAAAGTAGAAATTACCCGCTATTTCGAAATGTATGGCAAAGTAGTAAACGTTCTCGATAATCATTCTATGTACGATCAACTGGAAACAGTTCCCGCCAGACATCTCAATTATGGTGTGAAATGGCTTTTCGTAAATTAATCTGTTCTCTGCTCAACAAAACCGGCAAAATATTTTCTAAGGAGTTTTATTATGAAAGGTGAAAAAATTATCTTTATCCTGCTCGCAATCGTCTCAACCCTATTTTTTAGTTTTATCTTCACGCTGATTATGCAACTGAATATTTTTGATAAAAACTCGCTGGGCTTTCAGTATCTCTTCTTCTCTCTGCTGATCAGTTTTGTCTATTTTTGCTGGCGCTATCTGCGCACCTTCGATGCCGTTATTGTGGCATCAGTACTTGCCATCATTTTTGCCATTCTCATGAACAAGACTACTTTAGCTCTGCGCTTTGGTGGATTTGCTGGCTTGCTTATCTACAGCCTGCTACTCTTTCTGGCGACCAGCTTTATCTTTCGTTTTAGTTGGTTTCAGTTCAAAAAATTTCGCAATATTGTCTTCAGCCTTTTGGCCGCTTTGGGCTATCTGCTCGTCCACGTTCTAGCCTCATTTTGGCTCAAAATCGAGCTTTCAGCAGATCTGCTACTGGGTTATTTTACCAATGGCTTATTGATCATGATCGTAGTTAGTTTTGGGATATCTATCGCTGAATTGGCTTTTGTCGGCTTGCTAAAATTTATGCAACCGCCCAGCTTGCCAAGTCATGATGATGAGTAGATAAAATTATCACTAACAAAATCCCTTTGTGATGAGGTAGTTTTTCGAGGATTTGTTGGCTAAAAATAATCATTAAACAGCAAAGGAACTGAAATATCAGTTCCTTTCTGCTATTGGGGAAAAATAACGGGCTCAATACTTGAAAATACTGCCACCGATAAATTCACGTAAAATAGAATTATTCGGCACAAATTCATCTCGGATCGCATAAACCTGATTTACCAGCTCGATCAATCTTTGCGCTTCCGGATAGGCTGCCGAATATTTGTTGATCTTACGCAAATGTGGGATCAAGCGTTCTTTGAAAATACCCAATTCGTAAGTTAAGATACTATTAAACATGAAGTCAGCATTTTCCTGATAGGGAAAAATATTGTTTGCTTCGCCCTGTTGCACAGAGTTCCACATCAAGAGAGTTTGCTCGGCTGAATGCCCACGATTGGAACTATCACGCATGATCCGTCGAATCTTACGTGAATCTGATGTAGCAATGCGGTTGTGATGATCTACATTGAGATTGTTCAAAGCGCTTACATATATTTTTATCTTTTGATTGTAAGGCACTGATTGAGTCAATCTATCATTCAACCCATGAATACCTTCCATAATCAAGACTTCCTCTTGGCCCAGTTTCAATTTTTGATAACTCCGCTCACTCAACCCTTTGATAAAATTGTACTTGGGTGGCTCTATCTCTTCCCCATTCAATATCTTGCTCAAGTCTGAATTTAGCAATTCCAGATCAAGGGCATTTATGCATTCAAAATCATACTCACCATCTGCTTTGCGAGGTGTGCGATCTCGCGAGACAAAATAATCATCCATGCCAATAATATGCGGAATGGTTCCGTTTACTCGCAATTGCACAGAAAGCCGTTTGGCAAAAGTGGTCTTACCGGAAGAAGAGGGACCAGCTATCAAGATGATTTTTATATCTTTCTGACTGCTAATACTATTGGCGATCTCCACGATTTTCTTTTCATGCAGAGCTTCTTCGATCTGAATAATCTCATTTACTCGATACTCTTCCACAGCTTTGTTCAGATCGGCGATATTGTGGATGTTGAGGATATTGAGCCATTTATCATGCTCCTGATGTGTTTTGAAAAGTTTACTCGGCATCATAAATTTTTCTCTGATCTTTTTTGCGCCGATTTTGGGGAAACGCAAAATAATCCCAGGTGCATGGTATTCCAAATCAAAGCTTCTTACCACCGAACTGTTTTCGGCAATCGGATTGAGAAAATGATCATAATACTGACCACATTGATTGATCTTCAGTCGGCGATTGTGCAAATTTTTTAGGATATCTTTACGGTTTTGCCTTTCGAAAATTTCTGTTGCCTCTTCCGGCGATACTTCAATGGTTTCGATCAGCAATTTTGCATCGATAATTCTCTGCATCTCTGCTTTTAGTTGATCGCACTCTTCCGGGGTAATCATATCCCCCTTGAAGATTTCGCTAAATACACCATCCCCGATCGAATGCTCGATCACCAATTTCCCTGAATCGGGAAAGAGATTGTAAAATGCTTTCATCATGATAAATATTGCTGTGTCTTGATACAATCTGTGCCCGCGAGCAGTATTGTAATAGAGGCAATTGAGAATGCAATTTTTCTCTATCTCAGTCTCGGAATTGGCATATTCACGATTGATGGTATAGGCTATGATTTTATCACTCTCTATCTCTTTATAATCAATTAGATCAATTATCTTGGTTGCTGGTTCCACTTCTAGATTTCTAAAATGTTCACCATTTATCTTTAGTTCTACTTTATACATTTATTCCTCCGTTTCATTTCTATTTGGAATTTTCAAATTTCTATAAGCTCTCTTTTCATGGCAAGTTTATTTTTATTGCCGGATCTAGTGCTATCAAATTTTTGGCTTGAACTAGAAAGTTTCAGGAGAAAAACGATATGAGAAAATTAAATTTTCAAGAAAAATTCAAACGTCATTTAATCCATAATATTGGAATAATCAGTGGCTCAATCTTGTTTGCCATGGCTTATTCCTGGTTTCTTATTCCCTATAAAATTGCCCCCGGCGGAGTTGGTGGTCTTTCGCAAATTCTTTTCCATCTCTTCAATTTGCCGGTGGGAATCTCGATGATTGCCCTCAATATACCACTATTTGCCCTCAGCTTTCTGATCTTGGGAAAACGTTTTGGCATAAATTCTATCTATGGAATGCTGGCAACTGCCATCTTTGCCGATCTACTGAGCTTTAGCACAATGCATAAGCTTGGTTTGATCAGCGATCTAAGTAATTATACTTTTCTGGTAGATGGCAAAACCATCTATGCTATGTTGCCTCCCAGTGAAGTATATCTTTCTGCTATCGCCGGCTCAGTACTATTAGGTCTCGGAGTTGGCTTGATCTTTCGTTTTCGTGGCTCTACCGGCGGCACCGATATACCGGTAGCTTTGATCAAACAGAAATTTGGCGTCTCGATCGGAACCGGTTACTGGATCGTCGAGTCGGCTATTATCCTAACTATCGGCCTTGTTTTCCAAAATCTCAGTTTGATCATCTGGGGCTATATCAATCTCTTCATCACAGCCAAAATCACCGATTTAGCTAGTGAAGGTCTGCCCTATGTGAAAGGTGTATATGTGATCTCAGAAAAAAACGACGAGATCAAAGAACTAATTTATCAGCGCATTAATCGGGGTGTCACTTATCTGAAAGCGGAAGGCGGCTATACCGGCAATCAGTTTAATCTGCTTTTCTGCGCGATGAACCGGCGACAGGTGAGTGTCTTGCGAGATTTTGTAAAACAGATCGATCCTCAAGCCTTCGTCTTGCTAACTGATGTCTATGATGTGATGGGCTATGGCTTCCGCAGTCGCAGTTTGGATCTCCAAGATAAAAAATAATTCATTATAAAACAGAAGCCCGAACTAATCGGGCTTTTGTTTATCTATTTCTTTATGCTAAGAATCCAGCTTTACATCAGGTTCACACCCGTGACGAATTTCTCACTCCACCATTTATTAACCAGATAGATTTCGCTTTCATCCTCATTTAGTTTCATCAGCAACAACCTGCTTTCATCCGATTCTGCCAAAGTAAGCTTGGTTTGCTTACCATGGCGCAGGGTAATCTCGATCTGCATGAACGGCTGCTCGAAAGCTTGCGCTATCTCGCTGTATTCTCCCTCATAAAATTTGTCTGCCTTGATAACTTTTAGGTTATCGAAAACAGTTTGCAGAAAATTATTATCGGTGGCAACATAAGATATCTTGCCAGCATTATTTACTTTCCAAAGCGAATCTGTAGCAGTAACTGTATAACTGCTGATATCATCTTCTACTTTCAGCTCGGCAATCTCTTCAGCAAAGAAGTAGGCCAATTCTTTGTTGCGCCAATAATCTGTATCAGCTGAAAATATTCGATTGATATTGCTCTGCAAACGATAAATCTTCTGCTCTGATAAGTTGCGGGCCGGTGTATTATTCCACTGTGAACTTTTGCCCAAAACAGCTGCCTGCAAAACATTCTCCTCGGCATCAAAAAATCTCACAATCGTGCCACTACTGTCACTAACATGGTATACACTCTGTGCCGCTGGACTTTCCGATATGGGTAGAGAAGAAGTTTGCGCCCCTAAACCTTGCTGAAATAATTGCTGCAGATGCTTTTGATCCAGCTCACTTTGCATGGGATAAATCAGCTGCCAATTATCTGCATCTTTCTGCAAAACCAGCCGATCTGAGCCCGAGCTGAGCTCGATCTGGGCAATGCGAGTAGAATCTACCTGAAAAAAATCTATCTTCTTCTCTTGTCGATTATCCAGCTGTGTGAAAACAAACAGCAATACCAATATTAGTAATATACCGATCAATACTTTGTTATTCATAAATCTCTCCAATCATTTTTCTCTTGGTCAACTCGCGACGATACAAAAAGATTCCCAACAAAATTAAGATTGTTGCCGGTAAAATGATATTTAGATATTTTACAAACTTCTTCTGCGAATTGCTCAGCTCTTGCAATGGCTTGTAGCTGGCCTCGCGCGAGCGCATTTCGATCAAAGAACTCTCTCCCGCCAGATAATCTATCGAGTTCATCACAAAGTCAAGATTACCAGGCGCGCCTGCACCTGCACCTGTTACTATAAAATCGCTATCGGCAACCAAAATGATCTCTGTTTGCAAATTTTCGGAAGCTTTTCCCGGCTGATAAAAGCTAGTGAAATTTCCACGATAAAGTGCGCTCAATGTCTTGCTGCCATCCAACAAAAGTGTACGCAGATCAGCTTGGATATATTTATTGATGGCAATATCAAAATCGGGAGCGGAGCTGACTTCAGAATTTTCTGAGCTGAAGAAAAGCGGGGTTACCGCCAATTTTGTATCTAATGTGTCTAATTCCGAGACAAAAATAGTTTGCACCAGATCAATTTTTGCAGTGATCGGATGTGCCGAGTTCAGATTGGTCACCATCGGCAAAAAGGGATAATCTACCGGAGTATTGACGCTGAAAACTCCTTGTCGCCTCTGCATCTGAACTTGACCGCAATGTGCATCTGCCACCAGATTTTCTTTGATCTTGATCCCATAATGTTGCAATAATTCAAATAGATTGGACTCCAAAAGTGTTGCTTTTTGCTCTTGTAAATTTGCTGTTACCCGATCTTGCAAAAAAAGTACTTTCCCATCATTTACGATGAAATTATCAAGATTTTCCAATTGCTCTTTGTCCAAATCTTGGCTGACGCCAGTTACCAGCAATGCGCTAAAATCAGCTAAATCGCTCTGCAGATCGACCTGCTGCAAATCGTAGGATTGCGAAATCAATTGCTTTACTGTGTCATATTTTCCAGCTCGGCCATAACGTGGATCCGGCTCAGTGTCATCCGGAGCAAAAAAAGCAATCTTCTTTCTTTCGGCACTGGTTAGCAATTTGATTTTACTGGTGATATCATATTCCAAGCCTTGGCTATTTTGCACGATCGGAATCGATTCTATTTTGTCTTGATAGAGAAATGCCAAGCCCATATAAACCTCGCGGATCACCAATTGATCATTCTCGTTTACCCGCATGGTAGCCGGCTGAATTCTATTTTTCTGAGCTTCAGCTTTCAGCTCTTCTTCATCACTGGGATCTATAAATTCGAACTTGAAATTATTGCGCCCATAAGCTTCATACTCGGCCAAAGTATCTTCTACAAAGCGCCGCAAATCTGCATATTGACTTGGTAAATTTTTGGAAAAATATGCTTTCACCACAATCCGGTCATCCAAGTTTTTCATGCTTTTTTTACTGGCATCGGAGAGAGAATAGATCTTACCGCGCGAGAAATCGAAGCGTTGAAAAAGATTCAATGAAACCAAATTCACAAAGATGATTATTGCCACAAAAATCGTCAGATTTATCCATAAGTTTTTTTTCTTCATCATAATACCTCCGCCTTAACTCTTGCTATCCAAAGTTGTGGTTGCCAATTTCAAAAACAAAATCGTACCGCTGAGAAAATAGATCACGTTGCGGGTATCGATCACACCTTTGGCTAGATTGGAAAAATGATATTCCACGCTAAGATATTGCATAAATCCGGCCAACCAGTCAGGAATGAAAAAGAGAGCAAACTGCATTAAATAGAGAATCATGATAATAAAAAAGCTGATAATGAAAGCTACAATCTGGTTTTGGGTGAGACTGGAGGCAAAAATACCGATAGCGCTATAGAGGGCTGCCAAAAAGATCAGGCCCAGATATCCGCATAAAATGGCACCCAAGTCTACATTTGTGCCCAAAAAGAGAATCGTGAAGAAATGAACAAATGTAAAGAGCAAACCTACAGCCAACAAACCCAAGGCTGCCCAAAATTTCCCCATGATGATCTGAGATTTTGCCATGGGAAATGTGGCCAATAATTCCAGGGTTCCGCTTTCTCGCTCTTTGGCCAATAAGCCCATCGTGGTAGCGGGAATCAATACGATGAAGATCCAGGGAATCACACTAAACATCGTGCGTAGATCAGCCTGATTGATCAAAAATAAGGGATTGGCAAAAAACCAACCGGTGATTATCAAAAATATTGTCATCAAGATATAAGCTGCCGGAGATGTAAAATAGCCTTTGAACTCTTTGGCAGCGATGGTTTTGGTATAGCTCATGTTCTACCTCCCGGAGTTGTAAGATTGCGGAAAACTTCTTCCAAACTGATATAGTGACGATGCATCTCCAATAAAATCCAAGTTTGCTGCTTGATATATTGGTAGAGATCTGGCCGAATATCTTTATCCGGTGCATACTCGAGCTCAGTTAGCAATATCCCGTCCGCCAATTCAGCCACTTCCATTTTCTCGATCCCGGCAATTTTTTCTTTGATTTCCCACAACTCTTCTGCGGTAGCATTTTGTATTTCCAAGATCAGTTTGGAACGGTTGCCAAAACTATTTTTCAGCTCTTCCGTCTTGCCATCAGCCACGATCGAACCTTGATCGATAATCACGATTCTATCGCATACAGCCTGAACTTCTTGCATGATATGACTGGAGATAATCAAAGTTTTGGCTTTGCCCAATTCGATAATCAAATCGCGGATTTCCGCTATCTGGTTGGGATCCAAGCCGCTGGTAGGTTCATCCAAAATCAATATTTCCGGATCGTGCAAGATAGCTTGCGCTATTCCCACCCGCTGTTTATAACCTTTGGATAGTGTATTGATCTGCTTGTGCACTACGCCATGCAAACCACACTGCTCGATCACCTCTTTCAACCTGTGCTTGAAATCTGTCACTTTGCGAATTTCTCCCACAAATTTCAGATAATCATAAACTGTCATCTCCACATAGAGCGGATTATTTTCCGGCAGATAGCCGATCATCTCACGGATCTGCTTGGAATGCTCCAAAATGTTATATTTGCCCACAGTGATATTGCCCGAGCTAGGGCTGATATAACCGGTGAGTACCTTGAATGTAGTTGATTTCCCGGCTCCATTAGGACCCAAAAATCCCAATATCTCACCATCATGAATTTCCAGATCCAGCGCATTAACTGCGCAGAGATCTCCATAATTTTTCACCAATTTTTGCAATTGAATCATCTTTTGCCAAACCTCCCAAAAAAAATAATCATAAGCCTTCCCCAAAAACCGGGAAACAGATGATTATTCCGTTGTTTTTTATCATACTAATTCTATTTTTATTAACTCATCAGAAGCAAACCGTTACAAAATTTTTAGCTTTTTTCTTTCGGTAAAAATCTGTAGTAAAAATAGAGATCCAAGCTTACCATGATCATATTCAGCAGATAGAGCCAAATTATCCAGTTATTGTGCTGCAGATATTTGTGCACGATTCCGCTGGCATAGCCTGTGATAATAATGCACATAAACAGCGGACTCTTGCCCGAGACATTGCGCGTTACCAAAGACTTGTAGATAGAAATAGGCCAGCTGATTCCAAAACAGATCAGCATGATAGCTTCAAAAAAATACATATTTTCTCCCGATAGATAAAAGGGCACCGAAGTGCCCCTGCTTGCTTAAAATTCTGCTGATTTGGCAGTGCGTGGAAACGAGATGACGTCTCTGATATTTTGCATTCCGGTAAGATACATGATCGCCCGCTCGAAGCCTAAGCCAAAGCCGGCATGCTTGCTGCCACCATATTTGCGCAGTTCCAGATACCACCAATAATCTTCTTTGTTCAAGCCCATCTCAGCAATGCGCGCTTCCAGTTTGTCCAAACGCTCTTCCCGCTGACTACCACCAATGATCTCTCCCACACCTGGCACCAAAAGATCCATGGCTGCCACTGTCTTCTTATCATCGTTCAGGCGCATATAAAATGCTTTGATATCTTTGGGATAATCTGTCACAAAGACCGGCTTTCGGAAATGTTCTTCCGTGATATAACGTTCATGCTCGGTTTGCAGATCAGCGCCCCATTTCACAGGATACTCAAACTTTTTCTCAGCTCTCTGCAAAATCTCCACAGCTTCAGTATAGGTGATGCGGATAAAATCTGATTCCAGCAGATGCTTTAAACGAGCCAATAAACCTTTATCGACAAATTTATTGAAAAATTGTAGCTCTTCCGGCAATTCCTGCATCACATAGTTTACCACGTATTTCATCATCTCTTCTGCCAGGTCCATATCATCGTTCAGATCGGCAAAGGCGATCTCCGGCTCCAGCATCCAAAATTCAGCAGCATGACGTGCTGTATTGGAGTTTTCAGCTCGGAAAGTAGGACCAAAAGTGTAAACATTACGGAAAGCCATAGCATAAGCTTCAGCTGCCAATTGCCCGCTCACAGTCAGGTTTGTCTCTTTGCCAAAAAAATCCTCAGCATAATCTACCGCGCCTTCTGCAGTCCGAGGAGTTTGCTCGAAGCCCAAAGTAGAAACCCGAAACATTTCGCCGGCACCTTCACAATCACTGCCGGTGATAATAGGCGTCTGAGTGTAGACAAAGCCCTTATCCTGAAAAAATTTATGGAAAGCATACGCTGCTACCGATCTCACCCTAAATACAGCTGAAAAAGCATTTGAGCGAGGGCGCAGATGGGCGATCGTGCGCAGATATTCGAAAGTGTGCCGCTTTTTCTGCAATGGAAAATCGCTGGCGCTCTCTGCTTCCAATCTAATCTCACTCGCCTGAATCTCAAACGGTTGCTTGGCCTCAGGCGTCAGTACCAGCTGACCTTGCACTTGCAAAGCACTGGCGATCTTATATTTTTTGATCTCTTCAAAATTGGCTAATTGATCATCAAAAACTACCTGAATGCCTTGGAAAAAAGTTCCATCATTCAGTTCAATAAAGCCAAATTTCTTGGAGCCGCGTAGTGTGCGAATCCAGCCTGATATCGTTATCTCGATTCCGGAGAATTTCTCCGCGTGTCGATATATCTCTTTTATATATGTCGTCTTCATTTTTTTTTACCTCTAAAATTTATTTTTTCTTCTCTATCTTTTCTACGATCTGCAGAGCTACTTTCAGGGCGCGGGCTCCGGCTACGCCATCCACGATAGGATTTGAACCTGCTTCAACCGCTTTTACAAAAGACTCCAGCTCAGTTGTCAGAGCATCTTTTTGGCGATTGGAAGCATCCACCTCCGTAATATCAACTACATCTTTTTCTTCGATTCCACTATAATCTCCCTTCAATATTTTGGGTAATACCTTGAGATAATTGGGAGATTTTTTTATATATACAGCTCGGTTATTTTGAAAATCCATCGAGAAATAGCCATCTTTTTGGAAATAGCGTAGCTTGCGCGAGCGCTTCATCGAGATGCGACTAGCAGTGATATTGGCTACACCTCCGTCGGCAAATTCTAGGCGAGCATTGGCAATATCGATTTTTTTAGTCATCACACTAGCGCCACTAGCACGCACATCCACGATCTCACTGGCGGCAAAGGCCAAAATCAGGTCTATATCATGTATCATCAGCTCCAGAACCACCGGCACATCACTGCCCCGCGGGGTGAAGGGTGCGATGCGATGACACTCGATAAAACGCGGTGCTTTGATTTTAGATTCCAGCTCCATAATTACCGGATTGAAACGCTCGATATGACCCACCTGGATTTTCAGATTGTTTTGACGAGCCAATTCTACCAGCTCTTCCGCTTGCCATAAATGCTCTGTGATCGGCTTTTCGATAAACACGCTGACCCCATTTTGCAAAGCTTGCTTCGCTAACTCATAATGAGAAATAGTAGTCACCACGATCGCCATCGCGTCTACTTCTGCCAATAAAGCAGAGTAGGAAGGATATACCTCAGCATCGATGCGCTGGGCTATCTCCTGCGCTCGCGGCAGATCCTTGTCATAAAGTCCTACAAATTTGCAACATTTACTCTGCCGCAAAATTCTGGCGTGATGTTGGCCAAATTGTCCAACTCCTGTAATTCCTATCTTGATCATAACTTATGTCCTGTAATATAGTTTTTTGTAAAATTCTGAAAGCTGGGTCGGATGTCAAGCTATCTCACCTCATAACAAAAATATATGTAGCAAGCAGTCGCTAATTGCCAAGCTTAGAATTATCCTATTTTCCTTCTGCTATACCTTCAGCAGATTTGTTGGCTCCTCGAGAGAGGCAAGCAGCTGACCGGCTGCTATAAAAATTTCGCTACTAATGCAGCTTTATTCAACATTTATTTTTTGTAAAAAGAAACGTTGGCAAAAAAAGTCTTCTGCTGTAAATTTTCAGGCTACTTTTCATGCTTTTCTCAAAACCTAATACTTTTATACTTCTTCTTCTTGTTAGTTTAGTTCGTTTTTGCCTGCCCTGCCTGCCCCGTGGAATCTCTTCCATTCCACTGGGGTTCGTTGAAAGATTCTTCCTCTTACCCCCCAATCAGCAATAATTCAAGACATCACTTCCCAGCTCAAAATCACTACTGTCGCCCATCTCACCTTTCACCTTTCCCATCCTTGCCCGTCCTCTCAGTGCAGCTGTCAAGACGGCAATTCAATGTAGGGATGAACCGTGAATTCTGGCCAAGTTAACTGCCGAACTGCTCAATTGAGACTATTTCAGCAACAAGCATTTTTGGGCTGCTACATCTTTACCATCTACGCTAAGTTTATAATAATAAATCCCTGAACTAACCTGTTTATTATTTTTATCAACTCCATTCCAGATCGCGGAGTGCTTGCCAGCAGCAAATTGATCATGCGCAATTGTTTGAACTTTTTGACCTTTAACATTATAGATGGAGATATCTACTGCTGCCCTGTGGGATAGTGAGAAAGCTATAGTTGTGCTCCCACTGCGCCCGGAGCTAGACGGATGGAAAGGATTGGGATAATTGGAAATCTGGTAGGACAACTGTTCCAGCTCAGAGTCCTCTAAACCTACACTTTGATCAAAATAAAATGCACCTAGATCAGCAGTTGTGCCGTCCGGATCAAGTGGCGAATCCGGATCTCCGGCATCTATGCAAGGGGAATCTGCTGATAGATGATAATCCCCGTTTTCTGGGTCGACAAATAATGGATCAAGATCGATGTTGCTTGCAAATTCAATCAAGTTATTACCATCTCCCATTACAATACCTTGCTCTCCATTCTGGATATTTGAGTAATTGATACTGAGAATATTGCCTGTTTCATAATAGTAATTATAAAGTTCATTTGTGCCAGATGATCGTAAAATACAGTTTTTTATACTAACTGAACTATTACGAAAAAAAGAAATACTCCCACCAGTTATAGCCATATTATTTGAAAATGTATTATTTTCTAAATATATATCGGATTCATCTATGAAAATTCCAGCACCTGAGTTTGCAGAATTATCAGAAATTGATGTTCTAACAATTGCAGTCTCACCAGCCAACAACCAAAGCCCTCCACCCTTGCTATTATAGCCATTAGCTGTATTACTAATTATTTTGCTTCTGTCGATATTTATGGTACTACCTATACTAAATATTCCAGCACCTACTCCCTCTTCACAAAAATTATTTTCTATCACAGAGTTATCAATAACAAGGCTGCTCCAAAATGTGTATATACCCGCTCCCTCTCCATTTTGTATATAGTTATTTTCAATTGTACTATCAATAATTTCAGTCATAGAAAACATATAACAATAGATGCCAGCACCATTGCCATCGACATCACCAAATTCGTTCTCACTAATCAAACAATCTATTAATTTGATATTTCCCGATCCATTTTTGATACCAGCTCCAAATTTAGCTACATTTCTATAAATACTAACATTATCTAAAGTGATGACATCATCGTTGCCTACAATACTCATCCCTCCACCATTTAATGCCTGGTTATCATGAATAGACACATTCCTAATTCCTGCTAAAGAACTGTTTATATAAATGGCACCACCTACTTCAGCAGAATTATTATAAAATTCCAAATCTTCCAATACTATATCAGACGCACTGCAATATATACCGCCTCCATAATCATCATTACCATTCGTAACACTTAATCTTTTAATCTGGGTATTTTGAACATATTCGGCGTTAATAACTCTGGCACTATTTTCAGCGTCTAAAATTGTATTTTCTATACTCTCACCTTGCAATATAATAAAATTGTTTAAGCATATTGGAAATATCTCCCCATTTGTAGAAGGACTATAAATGCCATCAGCAAGGTGAATTGTATAAATATTTTCTGCATTAGAATTAATTATTTGCAGAGCTTTTTGAATAGTTTTAAGAGGATCATTCTCATTTATGCCACTGTTTAAATCATCTCCATCCACCGCCACAAAAATGTCTGCTTCAACAGTATCTTCTCCTATGCTATAATTAATATCAAATGTAAAATAGATAATTGGAGAAGCATGATAGTCTGACGGATTTAACACAGTAAATGTGTCTACAATAACATCATACGATAAACCGTTACTTGAGTAGATATCTGATCCTACACCGCGTACTGAGTTGATATAGTTTGAGTAGATATTACACCTATCTTCTTCTGAAAAATTTATTTCTGATTGACCCCCAATATACAATCCACCGCCATAGTTTTCTGCGATATTTCCAACAATATTAGTTGAATTTAAATTAATCTGAGAATGGTAACTAAATATTCCTCCACTATTATAGGCTGAGTTACTAGAAATATTTATATTTGTCATAGCTAAGTCGGAGAAATGACTGCTAAATCCACCACCATTTGTAGCTGAATTGTTTCTACAAATGCCATCTATTAATTCTAGGTTTGAGCTTACAATATTAATACCTCCTCCAGATTCTCCAACACAGTTATTTTCAAATAAGAAATTATTTATTACTCCATTAGATTCCTCTAAAAATAGAGCACCATCAAAATTAGCATTATTATCACTAAGTACTAGTTTAGAAATATCAATTATAGTTGTTTCACAATATAATCCCGCCCCATCAGACTCGGCATCATTATATCTAATATTTACATTCTCAATATTTAAGGATGAGTTTTCACTGTAAATGCCGCCACCTTTATATGCTGAATTATAACTAATGTTAAGGTGATCTAATTTAGGATTACAATTCTCAATATATACCCCACCACCAGCATAGCTGATTCCATTAGTAATATTAAATCCACAAATTTCTGCTTCTCCTTCAATATTATTCATTCTAACAACACTATCCATTCCATTTCCATCAATAACAGTTTGATCAATATAGCTAGAATCCGCCGTGGTCAGATAGAGAGATGCTAAAGTAATTTCATGGTCATCAATCAACAGGTTCTCGCAGTAGATTCCTGGCTGCACAAGAACTGTATCTCCAGGAGCTGTTGCATTAATCCCAGCTTGAATAGAAGTATAATCCTCTGGTATATTGATTATTGCGCCAAAACAGCTTAAACACATATTCACTATAAACATAATTAACAATACCTTCTTCATAATTTCCTCCAAGTTACTTTTATAAAGTTTCTTAAGTGGTGATTTTACTTACGCACTCTGGCACCTAGATTTCTACTTCTTCTCATTTAAAAATTTACTCTCATTTTTTTTAAAATAAAATGCTCTGTAATTGGCATAAAGATACACGCCGCCAATCAACTGGTAAAAAACAGAAAATTTGCCTTTATTATTTCAGCAACAAGCATTTTTGAGCTGCTACAGTCTTCCCATTGATGATAAGTTCGTAATAATAAATGCCGGAACTTACCGAATTATTCTCCTGATCAAGACCATTCCAGACTACACTATTTTCTTGTTGTCGAGAAATATTTGTTGGCTGCAGTGTTTTTACTTTTTCACCACGAAGATTAAATATCTCCACAGAGAGTGTTTCATATTGCTGGACTGGAGCAAAAGTAATGGTTGTGGATGGATTAAATGGGTTGGGATAGTTGCCCAAGTTCAGCCCGAAACTCGTAAGATCATTCTGAAGAGAGCTGAAATTATTTTCAGATTCATACTCCAGAATATTATTGCTCTGTAGAGAATCCAAATGAGAATTTAATGTTTCCAAGTAGGAATTCTCATCGGAAACCAGATAAGCGAGAAAGGGAGTAATTATCGGCATGAGCTGAGTATTATCTGTGATCCCAAGATGTGTCTCGCCGAATAGATTTACATAGTATTTGGTTGCAGCCGCAATATTCTGATAGATGGGTATCTGGTTAGCTTCTGCAGGTGTTATATTATCATCAGCAGCGGAAAAAATAATAGTTGGCAATAATAGATCATCTGCCGCTGAAATAGCCGAAGGATCTGTTTCTGCGGCGGCAAAATTGATTATCCCGCTAAAATTATCGTTTATGCTAGCTGCCAAGATCGAACAACCTCCTCCCATCGAATGACCGCTCACAATAGTCTTATCCATCACTAGCGAGAACAAATTGGAGCTGGCTGCACTGTTTTCCAATTGTATAATATTTTCCAAAAAAGCCAGATCCAAAGCAAAATCAAGATGACTGGGGAATAATCCAGTTTCTGTTTGCGGAAAGACAACGATAGCCCCGGCGCTAACTAATTGCTCTGTCAAAAAGCTGTAGGAAGAATAATTCATGTGCCAACCATGTCCAAAGATGAAGACTGGGAATTCCACAGGTTCAGTTATATTTGTTGGATAAAATATTTCTACTGCAATTTCTCGATTTTCTCTGCTTTCATCGATAAAAAGATCGCTATAATTTTGCATTTCATAGGAAAATAAATAACTATAAAATAATATAGCAATCACGAAAATATAATTTTTCATCATACCTCTTTTCATTTTTTTGCAGCTTTACCTATTTACTATTTTATTGAATTTGATTTTTTCTATCCAGCCGACTTGCGTCAATCAAATTACTATGAAATGCAAAAGAGCTAAAAAACAAGAGTTTGATCTTAGAATATTTTTATAAACATAAAAACAGCTCTAATCCTGAGCTCATCCAAATTACTAACTTGTTTATTTGCAAATCAATTGACGGTATCAGCCTCTAAAATTTTAAGGTACAAAAACAATCTGACAGCAAATAATTAAAAAATCTGACAGCTTGCAAAAAAAATATATGAACCAACCAGTTAAAGAGGACAAATGAAGAAGATTAAGAATATTGCCATCATCGCGCATGTGGATCATGGTAAGACGACTCTTGTGGATGCTGCCCTGAAGCAATCAGGCACATTCCGAGAAAACCAGAAAGTTGCCGAACGAGTAATGGACAGCAACGATCTGGAGCGAGAACGAGGAATTACTATTTTTTCCAAAAATGCATCATTCAATTACAAAGATTATAAAATAAATTTAGTAGATACTCCCGGCCATGCCGATTTTGGCGGAGAAGTGCAGCGCATCATGAAGATGGTGAATTGTGTACTATTGTTGGTAGACGCTTTTGAAGGCCCGATGCCACAGACCAAATATGTTTTGAAAAAATCTTTGGAACTGGGTTTAAATCCGATCGTGGTCATCAACAAAATTGATCGACCTCATGCCCGTCCCACCGATGTGCTAGAAATGGTTTTTGATCTCTTTTGCGATCTGGGTGCCAATGATGCCCAGCTGGATTTCCCGGTGGTCTACGCTTCCGGAATAGCTGGTATTGCCCGCTATGACCTGAAAGACACAAATGAAGATTTGATTCCGCTTTTTGAGACAATTATCGATAAAGTAGAAGATGCTCAGGGCGATCCTGATCAACCGCTTCAGATGCTAGTTTCAGCGATCGAATATGATAATTATCTGGGAAAAATCGGTACAGGCAGAATTTCTAATGGTAAAGTAAGTCAAGGTGAAGAAGTGGTTTTGCTAAAACGTGATGGCGAAAGATTGCTCTATCGTATCACCAAAATTTTTCATTATGTGGGCTTAACCAAGCAGGAACTGAAAACAGCTTATGCCGGCGATATAGTTTCACTTGCCGGTATGGAACATGTGGATGTGGGCGAAACTGTAGCTTGCAAAGAAAATCCCAAACCTTTGCCCATTATCGAAATCGATGCTCCCACCCTTTCCATGACCTTCCGCGTCAACGATTCACCTTTTGCCGGAACCGAGGGAAAATATGTCACCTCGCGTCATATCTGGGACCGCTTGCAAAAAGAGCTGCAAACCAATGTTAGCATTATTGTAGAAAACACACCCAACGGTGATGAATTTATTGTCAAAGGCAGAGGCGAATTGCAGCTTTCTATTTTGATCGAAAATATGCGACGCGAAGGCTTTGAATTTCAGGTATCTACCCCCAAAGTGATCTACCGTGAGCTTAATGGCAAACGCACCGAACCCATAGAGCTGGCTATCATTGATGTAGCAGATGAATTTGTGGGAACAGTAATCGAGATGCTGGGAGTGCGTAAAGGCGAGATGATCAATATGGTTGTGGGAAATGATGGCTATACCAGATTGGAATTTAAAGTTCCAGCCCGTGGTTTGGTCGGCTTCCGCAACGAATTTCTCACCATGACTCGCGGCACTGGTATTATCAACCACACTTTCTACGAATATGAATATTATAAAGGTGATCTGGAACGCAAAAAACGTGGCGCTCTGATTGCCATGGAAAAAGGCGCCTCTACCGGTTATTCACTTTTCAATTTCCAACCCCGTGGCACAATGTTTATCGGTCCCAATACTGAAGTTTATGCCGGTATGATCATCGGTGAACACGCCCGTGAAAATGACCTGGTGCTAAACGTGGTCAAAGGCAAAAAACTTACCAACGTCAGAGCAGCTGGCTCTGATGATTCGATAAAATTGGTTCCACCCAAATTGTTCAGTTTGGAACAAGCCTTGGAATATATCAATGATGATGAGCTCTTGGAAGTAACACCGCTCAGCATTAGAATGCGCAAAAAATTATTGGATGAAACCGAACGTAAACGTGAGATGAATCGTTTGCAGAAAATTTCACAGTAAGCTAAGCTATTTTGCTTGCTCCGCAAGAGAATCAAATCTTTTGCGGAGCTTTTTGGTGCCTCTATAATTTTCCCAGATCCACCCTTTTCTTGACAAATATGCAAGCTGAAAATTTTAGTGCAGTTGTCTTCGGGGCAGGGTGAGATTCCCTACCGGCGGTAAAAGTCCGCGAGTCTGATATTTTTTTTATCAGATTGATTTGGTGAAAATCCAAAACCGACAGTCACAGTCTGGATGAGAGAAGATAAAGAAAAGATAAAATAGATCTATCTTTTCCACGCCCCGAGCAAAGGGGTATTTTTTATGGAAAAATTTATGCGCCAAGCCCTGGCTTTGGCAACTGAATATCGTGGTTTCACCTCGCCCAACCCCTTGGTGGGAGCTGTCGTGGTGAAGAATGGAGAAGTAATCGGTACTGGCGCTCATCGACGCTGCGGCGAAGCTCATGCAGAAGTTTTGGCTCTGCAAGCAGCCGGCTCTGCGGCCCAAGGTGCTACGCTTTATGTCAATCTGGAGCCTTGTGCTCATTTTGGCAAAACTCCGCCCTGCACCGAACTGATTATCAAACACAAAATCGCCAAAGTAGTTTGCGCTATGCAAGATCCCAATCCTCTGGTAGCCGGCAAAGGTTTCCAAAAATTGCGCCAGCAGGGCATCGAAGTTGTGGAAAATGTCTTACGCTCACAAGCTGAGGAATTGAACGAAATTTTCAGCAAATCAATCACCCAAAAACAACCTTTTGTTATCTTAAAATCAGCAATTACTCTAGATGGTAAAATTGCTACCAGTAACGGAAATTCCAAGTGGATCAGTAATTCTGCTGCCAATCTGGAAACACATAAATTACGCAATTCTGTCGATGCTATTCTCTGCGGAAAAGCTACCTTTTTGACAGATAACCCCAGCTTAAATGTTAGATTGCCGCAGCCTGTCAGCGACCCTTATAAAATTATCATCTGCAGCAAACTGGATCTGGATCTGCAAGAGATCATCAAAAGCAAAGCTTACCAAGCGCCCTCCCAAAAACCACTGATTATCTGCACTGCTCAAAGCAAAATATCTGATGCGCGTAGAACAGATTTTTCTCAGCATCAAATCAAACTTCTACAATTTTCTGATCTGACTGACCTGCTGAACAAACTCTATCAAATGCAAATCTGCAGCATTTTACTGGAAGGGGGCAGCGGCGTCTATAGCAGCTTTTTAGCAGAATCTTTGGTTGATAAGATCGTTTTGTTCCAAGCTCCCAAAATAGTGGGAAGCGATGGCATTGGCTGGACGCGCCAGCTGGGCCCATGGTGCCCTCAAGTGTGCGAAGTTGAGGGGATGCTAACCGATACGCCCCCGCAGCCCAAGCCGGCGGACGGCGCCGCCGCCCTGCCCGCCGAGGCCTGGCGCCGGGAGCTCGCCGCGGCCATCGACGACCCCGCCGAGCTGCTCGCGCGCCTCGGCCTGCCGGCCTCGCTCCACGCCCCGGCCGCCCGGGCCGCGCAGCGCTTCCCGCTGCGGGTGCCGCCGGGCTTCGTCGCCCGCATGCGCCCCGGCGACCCCGACGACCCCCTGCTGCGCCAGGTCCTGCCCCGCGCCGAGGAGGCGGCCGAGGCCCCGGGCTTCACCGCCGACCCCCTCGCCGAGCAGGGGCGCGGCGACGGCCCCGGCCTGCTGGCGAAGTACGCCGGGGCCGTCGCTGCGCCCCTGCTCGGCGAGGGGGTCGTCGGGGTCGCCGGGGCGCATGCGGGCGACGAAGCCCGGCGGGACCCGCAGCGGGAAGCGCTGCGCGGCCCGGGCGGCCGGGGCGTGG
>JAWOEN010000126.1:0-7397 GCA_046482725.1 Cloacimonadales bacterium (SeqCode) | reverse complement strand
GACCAGACTTGGTGCTTGATCAGCCTGACAAAGAATCAAAGAATTTACTGTATCCGTTTTAACGGTTCAGCCTCGGGCTATTTTGTTAGATTTTTCACCTGTGGCAAGATGTCAGACAGTGACAAAGAATCTATAGAGAAAGAAGGGCTCGTTTAGTAAAAGAGCTGGGGAAGGCTCGTTTATTTAAAAGGTCGGAAACCTTTTAAATAAAAGAGTAGTTGACATTTTCGAGGCAGTTTTATCTCTTCAAAAATAAATTTTTGCTTAGGAGAAATAGTTATGATCCATATCTACACAGGAAACGGCAAAGGCAAAACCACAGCTGCTCTCGGTTTGATCGCACGCAGTTTGGGAAGAGGCCGACAAGTCTGCCTGATCCAATTTATGAAAAAGAATTTTGAATACGGCGAAATTCAGTTTTTTTCCCAACAGAAAAATCTGGATATTTTCCAATTTGGCACAGCTTCCCTGATCGAGCCCAACCATCCGGCCGAGATCGACATAGCCGAAGCTGCAGCGGCCTATGCCAAAGCTCAAGAAGTTTTGGCTTCCGGTAAATATGATCTGGTTGTGATTGATGAGATCAATGTGGCTGTCAGCTGGGGTTTACTAAAGCTGCAGCAGCAACTGGAATTGATGGATCTGGCTTCAGAATGTGAGCTGGTAATGACCGGACGTTATGCTGAGGAAGCAGCTTTGGAAAAGGCAGATCTGGTAACGGAAATGCGCGAAATCAAGCACTATTTCCAGCAGGGAATCCCAGCTCGAAAAGGTGTGGAATTTTAGCTAAAATGCAAAAACTTATCGCGCGCCATCTCTATCGCAGATCGTTGATCTCTTATCTGATGCTACCTTGGGCCGGGCTAAACTGGCTGGTGCAAAAGCTGCGCCGCAGATTGCCCCGCACTCAATATCGCTCTGCTGCTAGAATTATCAGCGTGGGCAATATTGTCAGTGGCGGCAGCGGCAAAACTCCCACCACCATATATCTGGCAAAATTGTTGCAAGCAGCTGGCAAATCGGTAGCAGTCTCACATCGCGGCTACAAAGGTAAGTTTGAGGCAAATCCCACTCTGCTTTCAGATCGTGATAGGGTATTCGATTTTGCAGCCCAAGCTGGTGATGAGGCCTATCTGTTGGCAGATAAACTGGCAGGCATTCCGGTAATTGCCGGAAAAAACCGAGTCGCAGCGATCAAGATTTTGCAGCAGCAATTTCCTGGCTTGCAATATATTATTTTGGATGATTCTTTTCAGCATCTGCGGGTAAAGCACGATTATGATATTATCGTTTTC
This sequence comes from Cloacimonadales bacterium (SeqCode), assembly GCA_046482725.1. GTDB lineage: Bacteria > Cloacimonadota > Cloacimonadia > Cloacimonadales > TCS61 > DAOWES01. The sequence goes on along the minus strand of JAWOEN010000126.1, from coordinate 6,102 downwards.
AACGCCTTGGGCCAAATCGGTAATGGCTGGCTGCTGCCGGCCGGCATTCTGCGCGAGCCACTTTCTGCCCTCAAATATGCCGATCAGATTATTTATAATGGAGCAGGCGAACTACCGAAATTTCTAAAAGAACAAGATCTCCCCAGCGCCCGAGCTCATTACAAAATCAGCAGATTTCGCGATGCCAAGGGAAAAACGCTTTCAATCCCAACTCTACAAAATAGCAAAATCGCACTGCTCTCAGCCATCGGAGTTCCTCAATCTTTCGCAGCAACTATCCACAATTGTGGCCTGGCTTTTCAGCAGCATTTTGCTTTTGCCGATCATGATGATTTTTCCGATCTCGCTAAATTGCACAAGATCGCAGAGCAAAAATTTGATTTTATCATTATCACAGAAAAAGATTGGGCTAAGCTTAAATTCATTTCTCACAATTTGCCAATAGTAGTTGCTGAAAGCGAATTTGAAATCGAAAACTTGGAGCTGGAAAATATTTTATCTCTTTAACAGAGCTTACATACCATCCTGATATCTGATCTTTGGTAAGCTAAGTAAAGATTTGTAGTAATCCTACTAACGGTTTTTTTTATCTGCCAGCAGGCGCTGCTAGCCAGCAAGCAGGTTACCAATAATCGGGGCGCAAAAAAGCCCTATCTCCGAGGAAATAGGGCTTAGGTTCAATCCTATTTTCTAGCTACTTCTTTTTATTGAAAAATCCCAATAAAATTCCCAGCGCTACGCTCCAAACTGCTGCCAAGCCAATCTGAAAATCTGTCGGCAACATAAAGGTAATGGTATGGGCCGGAATCCAGAACCAAAGCATGCAGAGCATGCCTTTATCCAAGCCTTGCCAATTGTTTACTTTCACGATAATATTATCTAGTACTCTGTGTAAGACAACCATAAACACACCAAATTGCAGGTTGGTAAATGTAGAAAGTACAAATGCACCTAAGAAGCTATTTGTTTTGACGGCTTGAGGCAAAAGATCGTGCTCTACCAAAGCCTGAACATAACCTTTAAATCCAGTGAACGCAAATTTGATCGCCACGGCCAAGATACTCCAAACCACCATTTTCCAAAGAGTTTCTTTTACAGTAAAAGGCCAATAAGCTTTTTTATTTACCACCCATTTCGAGACTACTTCGCCAAATGTTCCCAAGATGGCAAATTGAATAATCGCCATGTAGATAGGATGAGCTGAGACTGCTGATATATACCAATCCATATTTTTTCTCCTAAAAAAAATACCCTTATTACCAAGGGTATTTTCCTGTTTTTTTTAGCTAACTATTTCTCCGAATCCAAGATGCGCTTTGTCTCCATCGCGATCATCAATTCCTCATTGGTCTGAATCTTAAGGATTTTGGCTCTGCTCTCGGGAGCGGAAATATCCAAAGTTCCACCCACAAATTGATCATTTTCATTTTCATCAATTTTGATACCCAGGAAATCGAGATCTTGGCAAACCAATGAACGCAAGATCGGCATATTTTCGCCCACGCCGCCGGTGAAGACCAGGATGTCCAATCCGTTCATCGCAGCAGCATAAGCTCCGATATATTTCTTGATGCGATAAGCATAGACATCGTGAGCTTGGATAGCTTCGGGAATTTTTCGTTCCAAAATATCTTCCTCGATCTCGCGCATATCATTACTGATAGCAGAAAGACCCAACATTCCGGATTTTTTATTGAGCAGATTATTCACTTCATCCACACTCATATCCAGCTCTTTCATCATGTGCAAGGGAATGGCAGGGTCGATATCGCCGCAGCGAGTTCCCATCATCAAACCTTCCAGCGGCGTGAAACCCATCGAAGTATCTACAGACTTGCCGCCATCGATGGCTGTGATAGAAGCGCCGTTACCAATATGCGCGGTGATGATTTTGAGATCTTTGATATCTTGGCCCAGATAATCAGCAGCCAATTGGCTAACATATTTGTGGCTGGTGCCGTGGAATCCGTAGCGTCTGATTTTATTTTCTTTATACAGCTCCAGAGGCAAAGCATAGAGATAGGCTTTGGCTGGCATAGTTTGATGAAAAGCTGTATCGAAAACTCCACATTGCGGAACTTGGGGCAAGATATTAGTCAGCGCCTCGATCCCTTTTAGATTGGCAGGATTGTGCAAGGGTGCCAAGCTAGAGCACTCTTCCATCACCTTGATCACATTGGAATTGATGCGGACACTGTTGGCGTAAAATTCGCCGCCGTGCACCAAACGATGCCCTACTGCCGCGATCTCAGCCAAAGACTTTACCACTCCGTGATATTCATCGGTCAGATGCTCGATAATCAAATTGATCGCTTTTTCATGATCGGGGATCAGCATCTCAAATTTTTTCTTCTTGTACTCGGCTGTTTTATAGGAAAACAGAGCTACATCTTCGCCGATTCTCTCAGCCACACCATCTGCCAAAACTTCTTCTGTCGCCAGATTAATAAATTGATATTTCACGGATGAACTTCCGCAATTGATAACTAATACTTTCATTTTGTTTCTTACTCCATATTTTATTTTTTTCTAAATTTTCTTTTCGGGAAAAATCAGAGAGATCTCTCGCTGAGCACTGGCTGCACAATCTGAAGCATGCACCGCATTGCTGGTGATAAATTCATGATCTCCAAACAGATTGCGAATAGTGCCAACAGCAGCTTGAGAAGAATCTGTATTGCCGATAATTTCGCGCAGATGAGTGATAGCATCTGCTCGCTGCAAGATCAACCCCATGATGCGCCCGGATTGCATAAACTGACGCAGGCGAGGATAAAAATCTTTGCCCAGATGCTCGGCATAAAAACTATCTGCCAGCTGGTTATCCATCTCAAAAATCTTGGCAGCTACTAAAGTAAAGCCTGCCTCTTCCAATATCTGAATGATCGCGCCTGCATTGCCGGCTCGCATCGCATCCGGCTTGATCAATAATAATGTCTTTTCCATAAATTCTCCTATCCTAATAAATAACCAACTTTGCCAAAAAATTGCCGCTTGCTATTTTGGCAACTCTTTTGCTAGTACCGATTTACTTTTGCTCTTTTCTGCTATCTTAGCCTGAAATAGAATTGATCGTATCCAACAATTCCGCTCTGATATCTTCCACATCCTCGAAAATAATCCGAGTTACACAAGAGATAAGGGGAATGGAAAGATTGAATTTCCCCAATTTCTGCACAGTTTTGGCCATGGAGACGCCTTCTACCACCATGCCCACTTTGGCCAGAGCTTCATCGCGGGTGCAGCCTTCTGCCAAATATTTGCCAAAACGGCGATTACGGCTATTTTCCGAAATGCAAGTGGTGATGAGATCTCCCATCCCGGCAATACTGAAAGCTGTCTTGTGGTAAACTCCCAAAAACTTCATCACAGTCACAAATTCGTGCACGCCGTAGGTCATGATCAGACCAAAGACATTGGTGCGAAAGCCCAAGCCATCAGCCATTCCCACCGCAATCGCGATCAGACCTTTCAGCGAAGCAGCCAGCTCGATACCTTTGACGTCGCGGCTGTACTCAAAAGCTAGAAGATCGTTTTCCAGAGCTTGTTGCAGCCGGAAAAGTGTGGCAATATCTTCGCAGGCCAAGATAGCTTTGGCGGGCAAACCTTCGGCCAATTCCTGAGCTATGGTGGGCCCGGATAGATTGGCAAAGGTGATCTGCGGCATCTTGCTCATAATTGTTTCGCCCACAGTTTTCAAGGTGGAATGTTTCACGCCCTTGGAAGCATTCAAAATAGTGCAATTTCCCGCACCATGCGCCAACATCTCATCAGCCAAATCTTCCATATAACGCGAAGGAATTACCGTTACCACGATATCGTCAGCTTCGATCTGACGACTGAATTTTTTTTCCACAACGATATTTTCCGGTAACTTGACGTTTTTCAAAAATTTAGTCTCACGGTTTTTATTTATCTCATCAGCTTCCTGCTGATCTATCGTCCACAGATATACTCTGTTTTTCTGAGCAAATAGCTTTGCCAGAGTGGTTCCCCAGTTGCCGGAACCGATTACGATCAATTTCATTTTTTTACCTCCGTAAAATTTACTCATTATCACTTCTGCACTATTCTTTTTTAGCTGATTATGCTTTGTTTATAGCTTTCTCAAATTCCCTATCTCGGAAAATACGTAAAGAAATATTTATCTACAAGCACAAGATTGGCGCTCTGCTGAGCTAAATATTATACTGTCAAACTAGTTGCGGCTGCCAGAGAAAAATCAGCGCCAGAGAAAGAACCGAGTTCTGATCGAAAAGAGATTATGAGCGCAAAAATGAATATTAAAAAATTTGACAGAATGCCAAGTTAAGTAAACTTTTGTTTCTGTTAATTTTAAATATGGTTTTAATAAATTTTTGGCAACTAGCTTGGGAGTAATTTTGGAAATGAAAACAAGGTTTGATAGGGCGCAGGATGAGAAGAGAATTGCCACCACTTTTGGAGTATGCTACGGATTTACGAGATATTCAGGAGTTGCTGGGATTCATAAGTACAAAGACCACAACGATTTATCCGCCTCTGGAGGATTTATCTGCCAGCCGCAGGCTGGCAAACCTCTGGATGATTGGTCGTGGAGCAAATCATTAGTCGCATAATGTGTAAAATAAATAATAAACAAAAACTGGAGGGAAGAATGAGAAAAAAAAAATTAATGATAGCATTCCTAACTTTGCTATCGGTTTATGTATTTGCTGATTACGAATTAACCAGAGGACCAGATGTTGGCGAAATATACTTTATCGGTCCCACCACAACCGGGAAGGCAATTTACCACTCCACAGATTTTGGTGAAACTGTTACCTGTATGGATAGTGTAGGCTCTGTTGAAAGTATATCTGCAGATTTAACATCTGGAGCTTTGTATAAAATACAAATGCCGGATGCATTATTCTATTCTGATAATTATGGCCTTGAAGACAGTTGGCAATATCGAACAAGTGAAGGTTCTTATATAATTAATAGCGGTAGAATTGAAGGGGAGATATTTAAAGGTCCTTGGATGAGTAGTGAAAATTATGGAATAGGTTTTGATAACCATCCTTGTCAAACAACTTATGACATTAATAATTTTGAACTAGATGTTGAGACTAACATAGGGTATGCAAAGGCTGGCATTTGGGGAGTGTCAGATTCATTATGGCTTCTTGTGACTTATGACGATTTTGAGACGTTTGAAGTACAACATTCTTATAATATAGATGAGTTTCCAATTGAAGACTTAAGCCGAGGTACAGAAAGTGGAGAATTATACAATTCTACAAACTGGCCAAGGAAGATTTTCCACAGTACAGATTATGGCTTAACCTGGACACAAACCAACCAAATGGGTGGAGGATTAGATTATAAGGATTTAGTTGGTGGTAGACAAGCTGGTGAAGTTTATATTTTAGCAACTTATAGTGCCTTAATGCATGAGATTGATCACAGTTATATATTTCACTCAACCGATTATGGTCGAACCTTTGAAGTTTTCCATACATTTGCCAAAGGTGAAGAACCACTGGTTGCAAACTTTTCATGCCCTGAACTTCAAAGTACAGCACCTTTCACTGTTCAATTCAGTAATTACTCAGTAGGTGATATAGTTTCTTATGTATGGGATTTTGATAATGATGGTATCGCAGATTCATTTGAAATTGAACCAGAATATACATATCAAGATACCGGACATTATTCAGTGAAGCTGACAATCCACAGTAGTGATGATTCAGATGATCTTATCCGAGAAGATTATATTCACGTAACCGAAGAAAGTGGAATCGAAGATTATGAATTAGAAAATGTGAGTTACGAATTAAGCAATTATCCCAACCCCTTCATTTTATCAGGTGCAGAGCGGTCTTCCGGCACTACAATAAGCTTTAATCTGCCTGAGGAAATGAAAAATCCAAAAATCGAAATTTATAATCTTAAGGGGCAGAAAGTGAAAACACTACCAGTCACCCTGAGTTCTGCGATGCAGAGTATCGAAGGGCGACAAACCGAAACTTTCTGGAACGGCAAAGATAAAAACGATAAACTTGTTTCAAGCGGGATCTATTTCTATAAACTAAATATTGGTAACAAAGCAGATTTACCAATTAAAAAGATGTTAATAAT
>JAWOEN010000058.1:0-30933 GCA_046482725.1 Cloacimonadales bacterium (SeqCode) | reverse complement strand
GCTGAATTAACGATTACAAAACTTATTGTCAAGTGTAAAATTTTATGATTATTCAAGTATGCCCTTGACGCAGGTATTTATAAATGGTACTAAATTAATTTCATAGCCCCCGAGTTCAGGCATGGGTGGAGAAAAAAAATAAGCTACTTTTCTCTCCACCTTGGCGGACAAGTTTTCACATCTCCCTTTCTTGACCCGCCTGCCCTGCCTGCCCTGTGAAATCTCTTTTATTTAACAGGGTGAAATCTCTTCTATTTAACGGGGTGAAATTCCGCAGGACTATTTCACTGGGTTCACTTTTCACTCTTCACTTTTCACATTTCACATTTCACTTTTCACTTTTCACTCTTTCCGGGGTTCGTGAAAAAAGCAATTTTTTTAAACTGTTACAGAGATCGGTGGGGCAGTTGCTTATTTTTTATAATAGTATATTATCCAATCATCCCCAAAATCTTCTCATTATGAAAGGGCTTTTCCAAAACCTGAGCACCCAGCAGATTAGCTTTTTCTGAAATATTATGGTTGGCATAGGCAGAAATCATGATCTTGATAGCAGTTTGCTGCTTCATTAGTTCCAAAATTTCCAACCCGTTAATGTCAGGTAGGCGGTAATCGGTGATCAATACATCAAATTTTGTAGATAGCATCTTCTCCAAGCCCTCTTTGCCAGTAAATACATTTTCCACCTTATGCCCCTGCCGGCAAAGATATTTAGCCAATAAGCAATTTAACACTTTGTTATCATCAATAATCAGAATTTTCATATTCACCTCTTATTATTTTATTATTTGATTTAATTAATGCAAGATAAATTCCACAATTGAAGAAAAATTTTAGCAGAAAATAAGTGCAGTTAAATACTAGTATAGAAAGTAGATAGGTGATAATGGGGGAAAATCTTGTTTGTTATGAAATATTTTAAAAGCGGATCAAAATGACACAAAAATGCTCTTAACTGTATAATCCATTATATAGTAATATCTCCTGCTTGCTGAAAATTAGTGGTAATAAAAAAAAGGAAGTGAGGCCTGTCTAGGCGCCACTTCCAGTAATTAATTTGGCTGCTTATATCTATTTTCCAAAAACCTTAATCTGCTGCGGAATAATCAGTTCTGCTGCAGTAGATTTTATTACATCTTCTTGGCTTGTCCAAAAGGCGATCTCTTCCAAAAGCAAACCCTTTTCAGTAACTCTGATCACAGCCATATCAGTTACGATCAGGTCAACGCAATTAGCGGCCGTGAGGGGTAGGTTGCACTCTTTCAGGATTTTGCTGTTGCCATGTTTGTCGCAATGTTCCATTGAGATGATTACTCTTTTGGCACCGGTTACCAGGTCCATCGCGCCCCCCATTCCCGGCACTAATTTTCCGGGGATCATCCAGTTTGCCAGGTTACCTGCTTCATCCACTTGCAGGGCGCCCAAAACTGTGATATCGAGGTGACCACCGCGAATAATGGCAAAGCTGAGGCAAGAATCAAAATAAGCAGCGCCTTTGGTTTCGGAAACAAATCCGCCTCCGGCGTTGATCAATTCGGGATCTTCGGCGCCAGCAGCCGGAGCGGGGCCCACCCCCAACATTCCGTTTTCGGTGTGAAAATAGACATTGACGCCGGCCGGAATATGATTTGCCACTTCTGTCGGGATGCCGATTCCCAAGTTTACAAAATCGCCATTCCTAAGTTCTTGGGCTATTCTGGTTCCGATCAAGATTCTTTTTTCTTTTCTATCTAACATTATTTCACCTCACTTTGCACCAGATAATCTACAAAGATGCCGGGAGTAACCACATCTTCAGGGTCAATCTCGCCGATCTCGACGATTTTATCAGCTTGGACTATGGTAGTTTGGGCCGCCATTGCCATGGTAGGATTTCCGTTACGGGCTGTTTTGTAGTAGACCAGATTGCCCAGTTTATCGGCTTTCTTGGCTTTGATAAAGGCGAAATCTGCGGCAATGGGTAATTCCAAGAGATAATCTTTGCCTTCGACCTGAATCTTTTGTTTCCCTTTTTCTACGATTGTATCGACTCCGGTAGGAGTGAGAATGCCACCCAGGCCTGCACCGGCAGCGCGAATTCTTTCCATCAAGGTGCCTTGCGGAATCAGTTCGATCTCCAGCTGATTAGCATTCATCTGTGCTTGGGTAGATTTGTTGGTTCCGATGTGGCTGGCTTGCACAGATTTTACCTGCTTGTTGGTGATCAATTTACCCACACCACGCTCAGCAAAGTCGGTAGAGATAGCTATCATGTGCAGGTTTTTGGTCTCCGTTTGACAGAGAGCATCGATCAATTGATCAGCAGCACCTGCTACCAGAAACGAGCCGAACATTACTCTACTGTGGGGTTGAACCAAATTTGCTGCTTCAGCAGCAGTAATAATTTTTGGCATAATTCTTTCTCCTTACTATTTGTTTTTTTCAGCATAATGAAAAGCGATGAAGGAAGCAACATCGGTAGCATAGGTACCGGTTCCAAAGCCGGCATCATAGCCCAATTCGATTGCTAATTCATGGTTTATTCGGGGGCCGCCACAGAGGAAAAGCATCTTATCTCGCAAGCCTTCTGCTTCTGCCATCTCGATCAGACGGGTAAGATTTTTGATATGGATATCTTTTTGGGTAACGATCTGTGAAACCAAGATGACGTCAGCCTGCAATTCCCGAGCTTTGGCCAGCAGCTCTTCCGAGGTCACTTGCGCTCCCATATTCAGAGCATCAAAGCATTTGTAGCGCTCCAAACCATAGCGATGGTCGTACCCTTTCATATTCATAATAGCATCGATACCTACAGTATGAGCATCGCTTTCTATACAAGCTCCCACAATTGTAAATGTGCGTTGCAGATTTTTTTCGATAAATTCTTCTGTTTCTTCCATATCCATCACCGGTGTATCGACAGTTTTTACTTTGATCGCGGTGAGGTCGACCGTGATAGCTGTGTTGGCGTAGGCGATAAAGTGAGTGAATCCTTCGCCCAGATCTTTGTAATAACAAATTTCGATTTCGCTTAAACCCATTTTGGTCAGCAAGATTTTGGCAGCTTCTTTGCCTTGTTCATCGGCTGGAGCCGGTAAAGAGAAAGAAAATTGCATTCTACCATCATCTAGGGTATCGCCGTAAGGTTTTATTTTGGTTGGATCTATCTTTATTGTCATGCTAGCTCCTTTATGATAATCCCAGTTCGAGTTTCATCTTTGCCATGAAAGGATTGAAATAATCATCATTTTTCTTGAAAACTCCCTCCAGACCTTTGCCACTAGTTTCTGTGCGTTTGATATCGGCAAATTCTCCCTCTGACATAGCTTGGAATAAACCTTTATCTGAGACTCGTGCCAAAAATTCGTTCGCTTCATCCAAAACCTGGTTGGCCCGACGGTTGATAAATCCATCCGCTTTCAATTCGATCTCATCACTAAAATTTCTGGTTGCTTGGAAAATATATTCGGCATTTTCGATCGCTACAGCACGATCTACCAGATGGGGAGTGTGGACAGCTTCGGTCATCATACCCAAGAGCTGTACGCCTTGCCCGGTCATCTGACTAATCAGATTGAACATACCGTTTAGAAGATGCGTACGGAAGATATTTCCGGTAGCAAACTTGGTAGGAGGCATATATTTCAGCGGACACTCCGGTAGCAGAGTTTTGGCAAGCAGGGCATGAGCCAGCTCGTAGCTAAAGCTATTTTCGATCGCGGGATTGATCTCGAAAGCATGTCCGATGCCCATCTTATCATGTTTGATCCCGGAGAGCAGGGCAAATTGTTCGTTGATCAATTGGGAAGCTGTGACTGTGTAAGCCTTTTCGATAGCATCGGAAGTGGTGAGATAATTATCTTCTCCGGTCTGGATTTCGATGCCGGCATAAGCGTTTATCATGCGGCTGAAATATTGATCCAGCAGAGTTCTTTTCATATTGATATCACGGAATAAGATGCCATACATGGCGTCATTCAACATCACGTCCAATCTTTCGATAGCTCCCATTGCAGCGATTTCCGGCATTGCCAAGCCCGAAGCATAATTGGTTAGATGGATATATTTGCCAACCTCATCTCCCACTTCATCCAGTCCCTGACGCATGATGCGGAAATTTTCTTGCGTGGCAAAAGTTCCACCAAAGCCTACTGTGGTAGCGCCATAAGGTACATAATCCAACAGTGATTGGGCTGTCGAGCGGATCACAGCGATAATATCAGCGCCTTCGCGCACGGCAGCTTTGGCTTGGATTACATCGTCATAAATATTTCCAGTAGCTACGATGACATAAATCGAGGGTTTTTTGCGAGCGCCAAATTCCTGATGCTTCTGAGCGCGGAAATTTTTCTGAGCCTTGATATGCGCTAGCATCTTTTGAGTTAGCTCGTCTAGGCATTGCCTGATCTCAGGATTTGGTTGGGCTGCAATAGCTGTCAGATCCAGCTCGCCCCGCGCTACCAGCTCGGCAATTTCCTGAGCAGATTTTTGGCGAGCTATCATAGCATTGGCCACCCAGTAGGCAGCTCCCCGTTCGATAGCTTTGCGTTCGATCAAATGATCTACTACCAGATTGGGAATGGGGGTTTCGCCCACAGTATTATCGATGCCCATCAGGCGCAGCACAGTTCTTTCGATAGTCGATGAAGTGTAGCCTTGCAGCAGCCAATTGAGAGATTTTACAATCTCTTGAGCGTGTGCTCTGGCTTCAGAAATCTTTTTCTGATCAATAGAAAGTTGTATCACTTATCCTCCAAGTTTGATTATTTTTTATAAACTTAACCAATAAAGAGCACCTTTTCGTCAAGGGGAAATTTCGACAAAGTAGGTGGGAAGAAAAGAAGCTGAGAGCTTTGCTTTATTTCAATTGCTGCCTAGATTTGGAAAGATTAAACTAATTCAATTTTTGGGAGATTTGTTACGAGCTAAATTCTTAGCACGATTTCTAGCAAATTCTATCAAATCAGATCTTGCAATCGAGCAAAATAGATAATCTCTTTGGCTGCTGCTGCAGCTTGATCATTGCTAAGCTTGAGAGTGATAATTTTATTATCCTGACGCTTGGCCAAGCCATAAAGATATGCTTTATCATAATAGCGTAAGGCAATTTCAGCTGCGGTGGCAAAATCATTTTCTTGCAAGGCTGCCACAGCTTTCTGATAATTTAAACCACCCAAGCGTTTGGAGATGCGCTGAAAAGCGTCGATCAGATAATCTTTCTGCACGTCTGTATAATCTTTGACCAAGCGGCGCACCCGATCGGCTGTCGAGACCTCGATCTTGATCACGGTAGCCTGCCGCATTCGCTTGAAAAGATAGTCATTTATCTGCACTCGACCGATCATGCGGCTTTCATCTTCCAACCATAAAGCTCGTTGAAAATCCAATTTTCTCCACTCTTCAAAGAGCAGGTTTTCAAACTGTTCATTCGAGGGTTGGGGCAGAATTGGTGAATAGCCAAAAGCCGAGCCTTTGTGATGAGCCAAGCCTTCCAGATCGATCACTTGTTGGTCCATTTGTCGCATCTGCAATAATTTTTCTGTCTTGCCGCTGCCGGTCATACCGCCTAAAATTATCAATTTGATTTCTCGCTTGAATTCTTGTCGCAGAAAGTTTTTATAAGCTTTGTAGCCAGCTTCTAGGCGCCAGCTGGAGATGCCGGCAGCCTCTATCAATTGGCAGAAAGCTGCACTGCGCATGCCGCCGCGCCAGCAATAAACCAATACTGCTTTGCCTTGGGAAATTTTTACTGCTTGCTCCAGATAAGCTTGGGCATGCTCGGCCGCATATTCCAAGCCGGCAGCTAGAGCAGCATCGCGGCTCTTCTGCTTATAGCGCGTTCCCACGTCAGCTCTTTCTGCATCGGAGAAAATAGGGATATTCACAGCGCCCGGGATATGACCTTTGGCAAATTCGGCTGGCGCTCTGACATCGATCAGGCTATATTGAGCCCGAAGTTTTAGAAACTCTTCTGGGTTGATTTCTTTTATCATATTTTTTTAGACTATGGGCAGAATTATCGTAATTACGGTGCCAAGATCGATTTCGCTTTCGATATTGATAGAGCCGCCGTGAAATTTTATCACAGAATGAATCAAGCCCATTCCCAAGCCACTTCCTTCTTTTTTGGTTGTATAAAACGGGTCATAGATTTTTTGCAAATGTCTTTTTTCGATGCCGCAGCCCGTATCGGCAAAGATCACTTTAATGTTTTTTTTCTCTTCAGCTTCTATCCTGATGGTTAGTTCTCCACCTTGAGTCATAGCTTGAATCGCATTTAAAATGATATTCATAAAGGCGCTTTTCAAGTGAACTTCGTCTAGCATTGTCGGTGGAATTTCAGGATCTTTGATAATCTTCAAGCGAATATTGGAGGCGGTGAATTTGCCGCGGAGAAGGCTGCAGGTATTTTCCAGAATTGGCTCAATATTTGCCTTGATCATTTGAAAATCGCGCGGTGAGCCAAATTCGATCAATTTGTGAATGGTGGAGCTGGCATCCTGCACAGAATCATGAATGATATTGATCAAACTTTTGATCTCAGCATTAGCCTCGATATCTTCTTCCAGTAGTTGAATAGCTGAGCTAATGTTGCTGAGTGGATTCTTTATCTCATGGGCTACACCGCCGGCCAATTCTCCTATTCCGGCGATGCGCTCGGAATAAAGCAGCTGTTTTTCTGCTCGCCGCTGTTCGGTGATATCCCAGAAAATCCCCAAAATACCAACTACTTGATCATCTTTGTGGTAGATTGGAGTTTTGACGCTGTAGTAAATATGCTCAGAGCCATTTAGAAAAATGGTTTCTTCGAAACTCATTGTATGCTTGTTGCTGAAAACCTTTCTATCATTGGCTTGCAAGAGCTCAGCTGCTTCCTGAGGTAAAAGGTCAACATCAGTTTTACCAATAATATCTGCTTGCGGAAGATTAAACTCTTTGGCAAAACTAAAATTGCACAGCATATATTCCAGCGAACTATTTTTGTAAAAAACTTTTTGCGGGATATTGTGAAGTAGTGTCTTATATTGCTTTTCACTATCTGCCAAGCGCTCGGCTATTTTGATGCGTTCATAGATTTCAGCTTTCAATTTCTTATTGATATTGTTTAGCTCCAGCGTTCTTTTTTCTACAGCATATTCCAGGTTCTCATTTATTTTTTCCAATTCGTGCTGCGCTTTTTTTAGCTCTGTGAAATCTTGGGCAACTCCTAGTAGCAGCTGTTCATCGCCAATTTTTATGGGAATAGTTTTGATGTAAAACCATTGCTCTTCTTGAGTTTGAGGATGAAGAGATTTGCTCAGCAGCTGCTGAACTGAGTTTAGCTCCAAAGTACGCTTGTCCATCTTATCGCATTTTTCGAATAAATCGGAATAGAGGGGAAGTGCAGCGGAAAGCTCAGATAAATCGTGACCGATAAAATCCTCATCTTTCAAGTGATAATAGTCTTTCATAGTCTGATTGACAATTTGGAATTTCATCTGCCTATTTTTCAAAAAGAGATGAACCGGAATAGAGTCTATGATCAAGTGCAATAATTTACTATTCTCTTCCAATAATTTCTCAGTTCTTTTCCGCTCGGCAATTTCCACAGTCAATTCTTTGTGAGCTCTAGACTTTAGTCTATAAAGAAAGAAGATGAAAAACAGAATAATTACCACTAGCAGCAGGGCGACGATAACCATCAGAAAGCGGAGACGCCTGATTCTTTCCTGTTCTTTCAGGCGCAAGATCTCTTTCTCTTTTTGCACAGTCTGATATTTTGTTTCCAACTCTTTGGTTGCGTTTAAGATGCTTTGTTCGGCAATTTTATTATCGATCTCTTGGCTGGTTTGATAGTGAGAAAGCGCTTTTTGAAAGTCGCCGGTTGCCTGATACAATTCGGAAATGTTTTGATGAGCTACTTTCTGTGAGTTTTGGTATCCTTTATCTGTGGATAGTTTTATCGCTAGCTTGCCATATTTTTCCGAGAGAGCATATTGCTCGGTTTTCAGGTATGCTTCACAAAGCAGGTTATAGATTTTTATCTCAAATAGTGAATTGATTGGAATGCTGGATTTATCTGAATCTAGCAGTTCATGAAATTGCTCGATTGCTGCCTCATATTTTTCGTTAAAGAGCAGTAAAATGGCCAAATTACCTTTTGAGCTGAGAATGCCTCGTTTGAAACCTATCTTCTGTGATAAATTATAAGCGCGCAGAATATACTCTTCTGCCAAATCCAAATTTCGCTGGCGTTTATAGAGATTGGAAATTTGCGTCAGAATCGAGATAAGTTTTTCATCATCTTGATGCACTTGCAGAAGCTCTTTGGCTTTTTGCAGGTTCTGCATAGATGATTCGAAATCTTCCATCTCTTTGTAAGCTAAGCTGATCTTGCTGTAAATTATGATCATATTGCTATAGCTCTTGAGCTCTTCAAATATTTCCAAAGCTTTCAGATAGTTTTCAGTTGCCGGAAAAAAATCTGCCTGATAACGATTAAGATCACCCAAATTGAGATAAGCTCGTCCCATATTTAATTTGTCATCTTTGCGTTTTGATCCTTTGAGTGTCTGCTTAAGATATTGCTGCGCCAGTACAAATTTATCGTGATTACGAAAAATCTTACTGAGATCAATCAGGTAGTTATTTTGTATTTTTGAGGGCATTTTTTGGACAACTTGGGCCATCAATTCTCCCACCAGCGGATAATCTTCAGCTCCATTTTGCATTTTATACTGCAAGATCTGCTCATAAAGATGGAAATTATTAACAGGGTCAGCTTTGTCGATCTGTTGCAACAAAGAATCAATATATGCCTCTTCCACGATTATTTGCTTTGCAGCAAAAAGCGGGATTAATCCAAGTAATAAGAAGATCAGGATGATTTTAGATTTCATAATAGGTCCAGTTTTTTTAGTACTGTTTCCAGCAAAAAGCTATTGCGAAATGGCTTTTCGATAAAGGTAGCACCATACATTTTCAGCTCACGCAAATTATCTTCATCACAGTAGGCTGCTACCAAAACCTTGATGATTGGCAGCTCTTTGATGCGCTCTAAAATCTCGAGACCCGAGATATCGGGCAGATTCATATCTGTGATCAAGGCATCATAACTGTTCTTTTCCAAGAGAGCAAGTGCGCTCTTGCCTTGATAGACAGAATCTACCAAGAAATTACTACGCTTGAAAATAGCTGTGATAATAAAGTTCAGAGATTTATTATCTTCGATTACAATTATTTTTTTCATTCTACATCCCCAATATTTTCTTAATCTATGAAAAAGAGTTTAGAACAAATTCTGTCAAAAGAAAAATCCCATCTGCGCCTGGTCGGAACGAAAAAGCTCGTTCCGACCTGCCAAAAATACTTACCAGCCTCCGGATGCGCCTCCGCCTCCAAAGCTACCACCACCACCGGAAAAACCGCCAAAACCGCCGCCGCCCATGCCGCTACTGCCTCGGCTGCTGCCGCCTAGCATATTGCCCAATAAAAGGGCGGTGAATAAGCCGCCGCGTCTTCCACGAAAGCCACCAGCTAAGATCATAAAAATGAAAACGATAAAACCAATGGGAATCTGAGCTCCACCTTGTTTGTTTTTGTTTTGCTCATAGCGTTGCAATTCGGCTGGAGAAATATCAGATTCTCCACTGATGATCTGCGAGACAGCCGTCAGACCCTGAGCAATACCGCCATAAAGGTTGCCACGTTTAAATTCTGCCGAGATAATATTGCGAATGATATAGCCCGATTTCAGATCAGTCAGGGATGATTCCAAGCCGTAGCCAACTTCCAAACGGATCTTTTTCTCTTGCAGGGCTATCAGCAGCAAAACTCCATTATCGCGATCTTTTTGTCCCAAACCCCAAGCTTCTACCACGCGCATTGAATAATCTTCCAGATTTTCTCCTTGCAAAGATTTTACAGTCAAAACTGCGATCTGAGCCGAAGTTTCCGCTTCATTCTGACGCAATAAATTTTCCAGATTACTCTCTTCAGCAGCCGATAAAATACCGGCTTGATCGTTGATTCTTCCCGATAAAGCTGGCACTGCCAAAGCAAATAAAATATGGCAACTAAAAACGATAAGAGTGGTTAGTAAGATTTTATGTTTCATAATTAGCGCTCCAAAATAGTAATTTCATCAGCCAACTCATTTATCGGTTCAGCTTGAATCGGGAAGTTTTCCGCCAAGAGCTTGCCACAATCCTCGATCGCCTTGATCAGATAATCAGCTGGCTGCTTAAGCTTGATGCCCTGCACAATCTGTTCTACGATTTTATTCCAATCTTCTTGCGGGATCAGTTGATTGATGCCGGTATCGGCTAACAACTCTACGCGGTGTTCCAATGCTGAGATAAAAATCAGGATGCCGGTGCGGTGCACAGTATTATATACTCCACTTTCTACAAAATGTCTCAAGGCACGTTCGTGTACTTTACGCTGCCTTATCTTTTTGCTAACGATAAGGCGATCGATCAGCGGCAGATTTGCCAAAAGATAGACAACAGTGATAACCAGAAATGTGCTGAAACCATAAAAACCGAGCAGATAGCTGCTGTTATAATTCCAAAATTTTTGTGCTAGCCAACTGTCGACTTGATTGGAAAAGAGCAGCATCACAGCAAAATAGATAAAGCCGATGACAACGGCAAAGAGCAATTCATAGATGGCATAATCGTAGCTTTCGCCGACAAAGGCTGTAGCGATTTCGCCGCTGGTTTTGCTTTCAGCTTTGCCGATCGCTGCCTTGATTCTTGCTTGATCTTCAGTAGATAGTTTCATAAATCTCCTTCAGCTTCTAAAATTCCACTGTAGGCGCTTGCTCAGCACCAGCAGTAGATTTGAAATATTGTTTTTCGTTAAATCCAAACGTATTGGCCAGCATCAGACGCGGGAATTGCTTGATAAAGGAATTGTAAGCCTGAGCTGCTTCATTGAACCTTTTGCGCTCGACTGCAATCCGGTTTTCTGTTCCTTCCAATTGATCTTGCAGAGACAAAAAGTTTTGGTTTGCTTTCAATTCCGGATAGCGTTCCATCACCACCATCAAACGTTGCAAGGCCCCACCCAATGAGCTTTGTGCTTGCTGAAATTTTTCAAACATCGCCGGGTCGTTCAGCACTTCTTCCGAAATATTGAAGGTGCCGCCAGCTTTGGCGCGCGCTTCTGTTACTGCCTGAAATGTCTCTCTTTCATGCTGTGCATAACCTTTTACCGTGTTTACCAAATTTGGGATCAGATCAAAACGGCGCTGATAAACATTTTCCACCTGACTCCATTTTGTCTTTACATTCTCTTCCAAGGAAACCATCGAGTTGTAAGAACTCACTCCATAAGAGATCATAGAAATGACAATGATAACCACTATGCCCAAAGCTACTCCACAACCAATCATTAACTTTTTATTCATAATATCCTCCGATTATTAAGTTTATATCCATATCGCCAAAAAATCTTTGCCAATCGGCAAAACTAACTTCGCTATTACTTTCACTGTAAATCAAGCGCAGATCACCATAAGTATGCAGCTCGAAAAAAATAAATGTTTCTTGCTGATCAATATCCAAGCGATATTTCCAGATCTGATAACTGCGTCCGTGATATTCACTGCTCTGAATTTCACCTTCCAAAATCTCAAAAGGTTTTCCATATTTTATATAGATCCTGCCCTGATCTGATTTCCAACCTGATTGGGCATTGCGCAATTCTGTCTCGGTGAAATTGACTCTCTGCCTGATTTCGATCAAAAACTCATTCTCGGCAGTGATCGGGTTGGGATCCAGAGATTGCCAAAAACGCTCGATATATTTGCTGCGCTCTTCTCCACTTAAAAGCAGGCAATTGCTATGCTGATTGCTATTCATAAAGTAACTGGCCAATTTGGTCTCATTTTCCAAAGATTCAAAAACGTGATTGAGCTGAGTGGATTTTTCATAAATTTGCTTAGCTCTGGGTTTGAGACTAAAAGCTGATAGAAAAACCAGCTGAGAACAGAGTAGGATCAATAATAAATGTTTCATTTTATTTCCTTTCTTTTTTCCAACATCTTTTGCGCGTCAGAAATGATTTGTTCGTCCACTCCCAGTAAAGAGGCCACCAGCAAAGCAGATTTTGGTGGCTCTGCTCCTGCTTCTACCTCTTCCAGCGAGTAATTCATATAGCGATGCAGTTCTTGCAATCGCGATTTTAGATCAGCTTTGCTACGCAAAGATTTTACTTCTGAGGCTGCAATACCCTTGATGCGAAAGTGGGCTGCTTGTTGCAAAGCTGCCGGCTGCGTAAAATGAGTAGCGGCAAAACAGACTGCCTCTTTTTGCTCAAATGCTTTTAGGATAGCGCTAGAAAAAGCTTCACCTTCCTGAGGATTGGTACCACGCGCAAATTCATCCAGCAGAAAAAAGCCGCTTCCGGCTTGCTTCAGAGCTTCATTCACCGCGACTACTTCCGAACCAAAGCTGCTCAGATCCATGCGGTCGGATTGGATTCCACTGAAGAAGATAAAATCAAATAGCGCAATCTCGGCTTTTTGGCAAGGCAAGGGAATCGCATGAGACGCCAAATATACAAATTGTCCCCAGGTTTTCAGAATGCTGGTTTTGCCGCCCATATTGGCGCCTGTCAGCACATTGATTTTGTTTTTGATGCAGAGATCGATCGGCTGATATGGCAGAGCTTGTTTTTTTAGCTCCAGCTCGATCGGTAAATTGCGCGAACCTTTTATCTGTAGCTGTTGCTCGGTCTTGATTCTGGGAATGATACAATCGTAGGTTTTGCCAAAAACAGCCTTGGCCAAAGCAATATCGAAATTTGCTAACTCTGTTTGAGCCTGGAAAAGGTCGTCAGCGTAGACTGAAATAACTTTGGTGATCTCCAGTCGTATTTTTTTTTCTTCTAGCTTCAGCTGATTTTCCAGTGAATCCAGCTCTTGGGAAATTTCCAGGAGCTGCTTACTGCGACGCAATTTGTAGCTGCAATTGGCAAAGTTTTCTGCTTCCAAGC
Source organism: Cloacimonadales bacterium (SeqCode) (assembly GCA_046482725.1). Taxonomy (GTDB): domain Bacteria; phylum Cloacimonadota; class Cloacimonadia; order Cloacimonadales; family TCS61; genus DAOWES01. The sequence continues at coordinate 17,973 of JAWOEN010000058.1, read as the reverse complement.
GAAAAAAATCACTGCTTTGCAATTTGGCATTGAGCTTTTGATTGTAGCGCGAAACCACGATGCGCTCTTCGATCTTATCTGTTTCCAGCTCTTGGCAGGCTTGCTGTATCAGTTCATTCAGAGCATAATTATAGCGCTTTTGCCAGCTTGCCAAGCTCTGGTTCAAGTTAGCATAATTTTTGGAATAGAGAGTGCTAAGATGAAAAGAGGGAGTTTTCTGCCCATCTTTATCCAAAAAGTCGAAAAGCTTTGTGAAATCGGGGATTTGCTGAATCTCCGCCAGTTGATTTTTTTGCAGCAGGGTTTTGGTTAGATCGGAGAAATAGATGAAATTTTTGATCTCAAAGATCTCATAAAGTTCCAAGGTTTTGAGGGCAGCAGCTTTTTCGATAATGGTATTGATCGGCTCCAGATGCAGCAAATAGTTCTGAGCAGTTTCCCAAAAATCGTAGCTGCTCTGCAGCTTTTGCATGATGAGAGCAATGATCTGATATTGTTGAATTAGCTTCGCCTCAGCTCCCGGAAGGAAAGGCTGAGATTTTTTATTGTGCATTCGCCCTAATGCCGAGATGGGCTCGATCAGTTTGTCCAACTCTGCCAGATTCAGGGCTTGGTAAGAAAGCTTATCTAAAAACATAATTTCTATCCTCTAAAAGTCTGTTCCATTATCTCAGTCACATCGATGATAGGAAGCTGCGGAAAATGCTGCCTAATTTCAGTTCGGAGTAATTCGCTATCCAAATGATTACCTTTTGCTGAATAGCTATTTAGGGCTATGGCGTCAATTTTTATTTTGTTTAGAACTGCTGTTTGAGCAAAGATTTTTTCCAGCTGAGCTGCAGAAAGCTGAATGTGCAAGGGATGTGCGAAGATAAAGCGGCTATTGCCGAGTACTGAGGCAATTTTTTCATAATTGCGTTCGGTAAAGGCTGTGGGGAAGTAGATCCAGGCTGCTTCTGTGATGCGGGGTAGAGCCAAAAGAGCAGTTTCCTGATGCAGGATCGATTTCAGGGCAGTGGTCTGAACTTCATCATCCACACAGTAGGAGATGTTTTGCAGATGGGGAAGAGCATTTTTGCAGCGTGGCAATTTTGCCAGCATTTGCAGTTTTGCCAGCTCGGTTTTTAGTTCCGACAAAGTTCCGGCTTCGGCTCCTGCAACTACGATCAAAGCGTCTATCTCGCTCGAGAGAGCGATAGATTTTCGATCCAAAGAGCCATCGATAAATACCTGACCCGCACCCAGCCGCAAAATCTCTTTTGCCAAAAATATCTGTTGGGAAGCGGTAGCCGGTCCCACGATTTCAGAGTGCAGATTGCGCCGAGCTTGCACCAGCCACAATCTTTCTCCCCCGGCCTGAAAAGGCAATTTTTTGATAACTTCCAAGCTGGCAGCATCTTTTTCGATAACTTGGGGCAAGGTAGAAAAAAAAGTGCCGGCAGGCACGAAAACTTGGGGTTTTGCGTGTCCACCGACCAGATCAAGAGTTTCTCCGTCACGTCCGGTTGTGATGATGCCGAAAGTGGCAGAATGCTCTTTCTCGGCTAAATTCTTTATCAACCAATTGAGCAGTGTTGTTTTACCAACATTTTTGGATAATCCTACCACAGCGATAATACGCTGAGAATTTTGCATTGCTTGCAAAAATTTTTGTTTCATATCTTATCCTCAAAATGGCAAATTCAAGCCGGAGATATTGGACTATTTTTTTCTTTTAAGACGATTGGTTTCAGGACCGATAGAAGTACGATCTCCGCGCAGTAAACCGATTATGCCTTCTTTGGACTTGAATTCTTCCTGCACATAGCCGGAATATTCTTCCAAATCTTGCTCTTTGTAAACCGGCTCTGTGTAAGTAGAAATCACGCCTTCATAATTGCGCAAAACTACTTTGCCCGGAGCTTGGGAAATCACATATTGTGGCTGAACCGGGATCTTGCCACCACCTTCAGGCGCATCTACTACATAAGTGGGAACTGCCAAGCCGCTGGTGTGTCCGCGCAAAGATTCGATAATTTCGATACCTTTGGAGATACTGGTGCGGAAATGTCCGATTCCCATCGAGAGATCACACTGATAGATATAATAAGGTCGTACCCGATTGGCCAATAAAACATGCATCAATTTTTTCATGACATCGATATTATCGTTTACGCCTCTCAGCAGTACAGATTGGTTGCTGACTACGATACCATTTTCCACCAGTTTAGCCAAAGCTTTTTTGGAATCTTCGGTCATCTCATTGGCATGATTGAAATGTGTATTGAGCCAGATGGGTGGATATTTTTTTAGAACTTTGATCAGATCGTCTGTGATTCTCTGCGGCATCACCACGGGTGTACGCGAGCCGATTCTTACCATCTCGATATGTTTGATCTCGGTAATTTTCTTTAGAACTTCATCCAATCTATTATCAGAAAGTGTCAGCGGGTCACCACCTGAGATTACCACATCACGCACTTCCGGATGCGCTTTGATATATTCGATAGCTTTGTCGATGCGTTCCGGAGGCATGGCAGCATCAGTTTCGCCAGCCAGACGACGGCGAGTGCAGTGTCGGCAATACATCGCGCACTGATCGGTAACTAAAAGTAAGACGCGGTCGGGATAGCGATGAGTAAGACCGGGCACGGGAGAATCCGTATCTTCATGCAGAGGGTCAGCCATATCGGTCACATTCACACGCTGTTCCATAATGCGAGGAATAGCTTGCAATCTGACGGGATCATTAGGATCAGAAGGATCTATGATCGAAAGATAGTGCGGTGTGATAGCAGTTCTGAAAGGAAATTGCAAAGAATACATCACCTTTCTTTCATCTTCGGTCAGCTCGAAATATTGCTCCAGATCTTCTAGCTTGGTTATTCTATTGCGTAGTTGCCAATGCCAATCATTCCAATCTTTGGCCGGCACAGATTTTTTAAATTCTTTTAAAGTCATAATACTCTCCTCAATAAATGGTAGGATAAATTTTCATTATCCTACCGTGAAAAAAAATCTAGTCAGTGTATCTTTCCTTGAAAAGTCTCATCAAGTTTTCATTGCGTTGCAGCAGATCGATCGAGATGATAGCATGATTGTGAGCATAACCATTTCCTAGGATCATATCGACATCAGCCCCGATTCCTTCTGCGCCCAAAGCAGCTTTGGTAAAGGAAGTAGCCATGCTGAAGAAATAGACGATTCCGCGATCTTTGCAAGCCATGATCGAAGACATCTCAGTATTGTCTACGTTCACCACATTGATCACTACATCTGCCATTGCGCCGTTGGTAGCTTCTTTGATCATCTCTTCCACTGCAATCGCGTCAGTAGCATCGGCGATCACCACTTCATCACAGCCGGTTTCCAAACAGGTTGCAGCATATTCTTCTTTGCGTACCAAGCCGATAACTTTTCCCGAAACTCCAGCTCGCTCTTTGGCAATAGCGTTGCACAAGATTCCCGATTTTCCGTTGGCTCCCAAGATGGCAACATTGTCGCCCGGCTTGACCAAACGCTCTACTTGAGCCGGTGCGCCCGCTACATCCAAAACACTGAGCGCCAAGTTGATATCCATATCCTCCGGCAGCTTGGCATAGATACCAGAGCTAAACAAGATTGCTTCAGCTTCGATCTCGGCCTGATCTTTATCCAAGTGAACTTTTTTTACTTTCTTCACTTTCAGAGGGGTGAGCGAAAGAGAAACTAAAGTAGCTATTTTGTCGCCAACTTTTACCTCATCCTTCATCTCGAAATTTGGTCCTAATTCTTTTACAGTACCGATCAGCATTCCACCGGAACCGGTATCTTCGTTTTTGTGTTTACCAGTTCTTTCGGTCAGGTCGATGATATGATCAGCAAAAGCTTGTTCCAGATCCGCCGGATTTTGTTTTTCCAGTTTTGTTTTGATCTGATGAAATGAAGCTGAGTCGATATTAAGACGTATCACGTCGATCAACATTTCATTGTCCCAGATTTCCGTCATATCGTTATTTACGACACGAGCCGGTTGTGGTAATACTCCCTGCGGTTCGATTACGCGGTGAGTTCCATATCTGTTTCCGCCAGTTTTCATAAATTGCCTCCAAACATTTTTATTTTTTTGTGCTATTTTTGCCCAAATTTAAAAAACTTGGCATAATGTCAATAAGATTCGCCGGCAGTAAAACTTATAGATATTACAGCTTGTTTTCAGCTAAAATCAGTAGTCCACTTTTAGTAGAAAATTTTGCGGTAAAAATCTTTGATAGCCAGAGGTCAGACTACTGTTGACACTTTATTTGCTATATAATTTTTGGCATTAATAGAAGAAAAATAATAGGAAGAAAAGAAGCAAAAAAATGAGTAAGAAAAAAGATTTGACCGAAGAAAAAATATTTTCCAGTTTGCTGAAACTAGCGCTGCCCATCATGGCAACCTCTTTTGTGCAGATGACATACAATATTGTAGATATGCTCTGGTTGGGAAGAGCTGGCAGCAATCAGGTAGCAGCTGCCGGTACAGCCGGTTTTTTTGTCTGGTTTGGCTTTGCTTTCATCTTGATCTCCAAAGTGGGAGCCGAGGTGGGAGTAGCCCAATCTACCGGCAGGAAAGATGAGCTATCGGCCCGAGATTACGCTAGGAATGCTATTCAATTGAACTTGGTGCTGGCTGCAATTTATGGCACATTTCTCTATCTTTTCCGTGGTAAACTGATTGCTTTTTTTCAGATCGGAGATCCGCAGGTAACTTTGATGGCGGAATCATATTTGGCTGTCGTAGCAGTTGGTATTATCTTCATGTTTCTCAATCCGGTCTTTTCGGGCATTTTCAATGGTCTGGGAGATAGCAAAACGCCATTTTATGTCAATAGTGCCGGCTTGGTATTCAATCTGATTTTGGATCCCATCCTGATCTTTGGTTGGGGTATTTTCCCGGCGATGGGTGTATTGGGAGCGGCGATTGCGACTATATTTTCCCAATTTATTGTTACCACGATTTTCCTCTGCTTGATGTGGGGCAAACGGGCGCCATTTTCAGAGTTTCACCTTTTTCTGCGCCCGATCAAAAGCATTATGCAAAAGATTTTTCAGTTCGGAACTCCCGTCGCTTTGCAGTCGGGCTTGTTTTCCATTTTTGCCATGGTAATCGGCAGGATTATCGCGCAGTGGGGACCCATACCTATCGCAGTTCAGAAAGTTGGCTCACAGATCGAGGCGATCTCTTGGATGACTGCCAGCGGATTTGCCACTGCTCTGAGCAGCTTTGTCGGGCAAAATTATGGAGCAGAAAAATGGCATCGCATCTGGAAGGGCTATGCAGCAGCATTGTCGGCAGTATCGGTGGTCGGTATCATGGCTTCGCTGTTGTTGGTGTTTTTTGCCAAGCCGATTTTCCAGCTCTTTATTCCTGAGCCGGAAGCTATCGAGGTGGGTGTGGTCTATCTGAAAATATTGGGATATTCGCAGCTCTTTATGTGTTTGGAAATCACTACGGCCGGGGCATTCAACGGTTTGGGCAAGCCAATTCCGCCCTCGATTGTCAGCATTATTTTCACCGGAGCCCGAGTGCCGGCAGCGATAATTTTATCCAGTTCCGCCTTGTTGGGTCTACCCGGAGTCTGGTGGAGTATCAGCGCTTCCAGTATGTTCAAGGGAACTATTTTGGTAGTTTGGTTTATCATCTTTCTGAGAAAGCATCCCACGATTATTGGTCCCAAATTCAAGAATCTGGCAATCTTCAAATGGGATCTGCGCTATCTGCGCGATAAACGCGGATTGAGTGGCAGAATTTAAGAAAATAATTGAAAAACAGCGTCATTCTAAAGAAGTGGTGGTGAAATCTTTCTGCTTTACAGAATAGGAGATGGAATGATTTTTATCCCAACTAAAATAGAACAAAGTGCTTAGGCAATAAATGTGAGGTAAATATAAAGATGAAAAAGAGCAGAATAATACGTCGAGAATTTATAGATTTTTTTGAAAGTAAAGGTCATAAGCAAGTGAAATCTTCGCCAGTGGTACCAATTGATGATCCCACTTTGCTTTTCACCAATGCCGGGATGAATCAGTTTAAGGATATATTTTTGGGTCGAAAGCAGCCGGAATTTGCTCGAGTAGTAGATAGCCAGAAATGTATCAGAGCCGGTGGCAAGCACAACGATTTGGAAGAAGTGGGCCGCGATGGCTATCATCATACTTTTTTTGAGATGTTGGGAAATTGGAGTTTTGCAGATTATTATAAACGTGAAGCTATTGCTTGGGCTTGGGAGCTGCTGACAGAAGTTTGGGGCTTACCCAAAGCCAAGCTTTATGCTACTGTGCACGACAGCGATGAAGAAGCATTTCAGTTGTGGCAAGAGGTCACAGATATCGATCCTACCCATATCGAGTATCATGGAGATAAAGACAATTTTTGGGAGATGGGCAATACCGGACCTTGTGGCCCTTGCAGCGAAATTCATTATGATTGCGGAGCGGAAACTTGTCATAAAGCAGACGATCCTCAGCATCAATGCGCAGTAAATGGAGATTGTCATCGCTATATCGAAATTTGGAATTTGGTTTTTATGCAGTTTTATCGGGAAGAAGATGGTAGCTTGCAGCCGCTGAAAAATCGCTATGTTGATACAGGTGCCGGTTTTGAGCGAATTTGCCAGGTTTTGCAAAATAAAACTTCCAATTATGAAACTGATCTCTTTACTCCGATCATTGCCAAAATTGCTGAAATCTCCGGGGTGCAATATTTTGCAGACGAACGTGGAGTTTCGCATCGAGTGATTGCCGATCATATCAGAGCTTTGGCTTTTGCTTTGGCCGACGGCGGCATGCCTTCCAACGAGGGACGGGGCTATGTATTGCGCCGCATTCTACGCCGGGCAGCTCGGCACGGTAGATTGTTGAATATGAAAAAACCTTTTCTGCAGCAATTGGTGGAGGTGGTAGCGGAAATCATGGGAGATCACTTTCTGGAGCTGCGCGAAAAAAAGGCACATATCAAATTGATTATCCAGGCGGAAGAGGAAAGATTTAATACTACATTAGATCGTGGCCTGGAGCGCTTTAATGAGATTGTGCAACAAGTCTCGGGATCTGAAATTGAGGGCAAAGCAGCCTTTATGCTCTACGATACTTTCGGATTTCCCTTGGATCTTACCTCGGTGATGGCAGAAGAACAGGGTCTAAAAGTAGACATCGCTGGTTTTGAGCGTGAGATGCAGCAGCAGAAGAATCGGGCTCGCCAAGCAGGAAAATTTCAAATGTCCGACACTGAGATAGATTGGATCAGCTACCGAGAAGAAACAGCTACAAAATTTGTAGGATATGAGCAATTGCAGGCCGAAGTAAAGATCCAAAAATATAATGTGGATGATGATAACAATCTGCGCCTAGTTTTGGATAAAACTCCCTTCTATGCGGAATCGGGCGGTCAGGTTGGTGATAGCGGGATATTGGAAAACTCCGAAGCTCAGATTCGCATCGACGATGTGCAGAAGCAAGCAGATCGCTTTATACATATAGGAAAATTGCTCTCTGGCGAAGTAAATCAGCAGCCCTTTACAGCCAAAGTAGATGCTGAGCGTCGCCGCAATATCGGCCGCAATCATACTGTCACTCATCTGCTGCATAAAGCTTTGGGAGAGGTTTTGGGAGAGCATGTAGAGCAGAAAGGCTCTTTGGTGCATCCCGATTATCTGCGTTTTGATTTCACTCATTTCCAGCAGGTAAGTGCTGTGGAATTGCGCTTGGTCGAAAAAATAGTCAATAAGGAAATTCGAGCTTGCCATCCGGTGCAGACTGAGATCAAGTCTTTGGAAAAGGCGCGCCAAGCCGGAGCAAAAGCTCTTTTTGGTGAAAAGTATGAGGCTGATGTGCGCGTGGTGAGTTTGGGAGATTTTTCCATGGAACTCTGCGGCGGTACCCATATCAAATGCAGCGGCGAGATTGGCTTCTTCAAAATAGTCTCTGAAGCCTCGATTGCTGCTGGAATTCGCCGCATCGAAGCAGTTACAGCTGCCAAAGCAGAAAATTATGTAGATACTTTGGATGATGAGATCGAACAATTTGTGGAGATTTTGCATACTCCGCGCAGCGCGGTTTTGGAAAGAGTGCAAAAATTATTGGCCGAAAATAAGCAATTGCAGCAAGAGATCGAGAAATTGCAGTCCAAGTCTGCCGGAGCGCAGGTTGATGCTATTATCAAAAATGCTCGGGAGATAGCGGGAGTGCAGGTTATTGCTGCAGCACTCAAGATTTCTGATGGTAAAGCGTTGCGGGCGATGGCCGACCAGCTGCGTGATAAGATGGGTTCCGGCCTTGGCGTGCTGGTTGCCGAAGCTTCCGGCAAAGTATCTGTGGTGGCAATTGTCAGCCAGGATCTTACCAAAAAATACCAAGCCGGGAAAATCGTGAATCAGGTAGCAGAAATAGTTGGTGGACGCGGTGGCGGCCGACCGGATATGGCAATGGCTGGCGGCAAAGATATCTCCAAAATTGCTGCCGCTGTAGAAGCTGTGCCTGAGATTATACGAAATTATTAGGAGCTCACAGTAACTTCGGTTTTAGCTATGAAAATATTAATCATTCGCCTCAGTTCGATCGGAGATATCGTGCTGACTCAGCCCGTAGCAGCAGCTTTGCGCCAACAGTATCCGCAGGCCGAGATAGATTTCATCACCAAACCGGCTTATCGGACACTGGTAAAAAAATTTGGCTCTATCGATAATATCTTGGCTTGGGACGAATCGTTGGCAATTCTGAAAAAAATCCAGCGCCGAAAATATGATATTTGTATTGATCTGCATGCCAAGCTGAATACTTTCTTGATCAGATCTTTGGCCCGAGCCAAACGAACTGCTGTTTACGATAAAAAACATCTTCTGCGCAAAAAAATAGTGGCGCATAAAACATCTGCCACCATCTCTTCTACCCTGCAGCTCTACTACTCCGCCTTGGATAAATTGGCTATTGCTTATCAGCAGCAAAATCCCCAGCTCTATCTGGACAAGGATAAAATCGAGCGCCAGCCAGCCGGCATCCATATCGGCATCTTTCCGGGTGCTCTGCACAAAACCAAGCAATATCCGCCTGCCAAATTGGCAGAATTGATTCAACTCTTTCCGGAAGATTGGCAGATATATCTTCTGGGCTCGCCAGCAGAAAAGGTTTTGGCTGCCGAGATCCAAGCAATGGTCGCTCGCTCTATGATCAATCTTTGTGGAGAATTGAGCTTGGATGAGCTTTGCTACCAAATTGAGTCGATGAACTTCATCATTTCCAATGATAGCGGTCCGATGCATATTGCAGCAGCTTTGCAGAAAGCGCAATTGGCTATTTTTGGAGCAACAGATCCCGTTTTGGGTTTTGCTCCGCTCAATCCGCAAGCGATTGTGGTCAGTCGGGAGATGGAGTGTAAACCTTGTTCCTTGCACGGCTCCGACTCATGCCCTTTGGGACATCTAAATTGTATGCAATTGCTTACTAATAAAGCTATTTATGCCGAGGTGAAAAAAAAGATTACAGCCTTGTAAACCGTCTGAAACCAGATAGTTAACCACTTCACACATGTAATGATGTTTGACACTCTCCAAAAACGTAGTTGACAAATAATTCTGCTTGGAAAACTTAAGCTAAAGTTTATTTTAAACTAGGGAGAGGAAAAAATGAACATGCTAATTCGAGACGAGTTATCTGCTTTTGCTACAGATAACTATAAGATGACTGGGAATATTGTTTCCCAATTGCAAAGTGACGAAAGTGGAATCATCGAAATTGTTGGTGAGTCCGGTAGTGGTAAGACATACATATTCAGAAAGCTTTATGCAGATTTGAGCGAAGAGAATTTGCAGCTGAAAGTTTTTGTTCCCAACATCTTTAAGTATAACCAGATGTACGGGGTTTTGCGTTTGATTTCGGATATCACCAAGACAAAATTTGCCGAGTTATTGAAATCTGCGCAAGCGAAGAATATAGTAGCCAAATATGATCTTTTTTATTACATCTCTGAACATATCTGCAACGCCAATTTACTGAAAAGTACTACTGTAATGATCTATGAAGGTTATTTCATGGATAGTTACACCAACGACTTCATTCATTATATCACCGAATATTCCACTGAAGTAGCGATCAACTTCATCGTATTTAACCGCGAAAAGAGATATCCTTTTTCTCAGGTTTATAAAATTCCCAAGCCCACTTCAGAAGATTTGAGAAGGATCATTCGTAAATTGAGTGATAATGAAAAAGATTTTGTGAAAGAGAGTGAATTGATTAATGAAATCTCAGGTGGCAATCTCTTCTTGATCGAGTATCTGCTGGAAAAATTTGAAGAAAATCAGCAGAAGATAGATTTCAGCTCTTATCTGGATAAAGCGATCAGTGTGGAGACAATTCATGCCGAGCGGCTCTCAGTGCTAAATAGCAAGCAGCTAGATTTGCTGATGCTAATATTTTTGGTTGGCGAAGGTGCCGACCTTACAACTTTGCATAAGCTCAACGGCAAAGCCAAAACAGATAAAGCACTCGCTGAGTTATCAAAGAATGATTTTATCTTCGAGATTAATGATAACTATTATGTAAAGAAAGTCTCAGCAGTGCACAAAGAGCTCTATAACCAGCCGCAAGAAAAGCAACTAGAACTTTTTCAGTTGATCATCGATAAGCTGCCTCCGGAGAAAAATCAGGATTTTAAGGTAAAAGTAAATCTTTATGATAGATCTACCATCGAGACAATCGAGAAAAAGCTGGAATTATTAAACGACTATGAAGCACTGAAATCATTGCTTTTGCGCTTGCAAAAAGAGCTGCGTACTCCAGCCGATAAAATCGCCAATCTGATCAAAATAGGCGATGCTAATAATTATCTGCATCAAACTAACCAAGCGGTGGAAAATTTTCGGGAAGCACTAAAACTCTCGGTCGATAATAATCTACCGGCTGAAACTGTTTTGCACAAATTCGCTCAAAGCCTTTATAATATCAATTCTTCAGCTTTTGCTTTGGAACTGATCAAAAAATATTCTCCCGACTCAATTGAACCAATTGCCAGCTGTGAACTGCTGCTGCTAAAATCTGAGATTTTGACCGAAATGGAAAATTTCAACGATGCTTTGGAAGCCTTGAATATAGCTTATGATCAGGTAGAAGAGATAGCTGATAACACTCAGCGCAATAGGATTTTGGCCAAATATCGTAAATTGCGCGGAAAGATCTATTATTATGTGAACGAATGGAGCAAGGCGGAAGATGAATTCAATCGAGCTCTAGAGCTCTATGAACGGGTGGAAGATTTTGATGGTATGGCTGCCATCTCCAATAATATCGGTTCGCTGGCCATGGTGAAGGGAGATTGGAAAACTGCTGAGCTGAGCTATATGAAAAGTGTGGAGTATGAAAAAAGAAATTTCAATCTGGATGGTCTTTCTGTCACATATAGCAATCTGGGTAGCCTTTACGACGATAAAAGTAATTATAAACAGAGCCTCACCTATCTGCAAAAGGCTCTAAGATTGCAAAAATTGCTGGGTAATAAATACAAAATCACCAATATCTACAATAATATTGGCGTTACTTATATGGATAATGGAGAATTTCGCAAAGCTGAAGAAGCTTTTCTTGAGTCTTTGCAAATCTCTTTTGATGTGCATCAGCACAAAAATCTGATCGCTACTCTCAATAATCTGGGTGCGCTCTATTTCCGCTGGGGAAATTTCAAAACTGCGATCGATTATTATGAGAGAGCTGTAAAGCATTCCAAAGCAGATAATTTTGTGGAAGGCCTCTGCCAATCTTACAATAATATCGGTGAATTGTATGAGAGCCGCGGCGATTTTGAGATCGCTTTAGATTTTTATCAGAAAGGTGAAGATCTGATCAGCAATATCAATGACCAATTTATGAAAGCTGAGCTTTCGGGCAATATCGGCAGTGTGCTGACCAACCTGCATCGTTTTAAGCATGCGTATAAATATTTGGTGGAAAGTTTCGACTTCTTCAAGTCTTTGGGGGCGTTAGATAAGATTATCGAAAGCTCGCACAAACAGGCTTTTTACTTTATAAAAACCAGAAATTATGAAAGCGCTGCTTATCATCTGGAAGAGGCTCAGAAATTGTCGGAAGAGATCCAAAGTGATAAATTGATCGGCAAGACATATTTCATGAGATCTATGTTGGAAAAAAACGATCCCAAATTGCGTCAGCAACATCTGGAAGCTGCTATCGAATATTTTGTGAAATCCAAAAACGATTTTGATCTGGTGCTGGCAAATCTGGAATATGCCGACCTGCTTCTCAGTCAGGAAGAGTGGGAACAAGCTTTGCAGATTTTGGCAAAAAATCGCAAATTGATTATTGAATTCGAAGTTCTCAACCTTTTGGAAAAAAACGATTTGCTGGCCAAATCTATCAAGAAAAAATATTCCAAAGAGCTCCGCGAAAATAAAAGCCAAGAGCAGCTACTGGGACAATTTTACGAACTGACCAACGATCTGAATCAAATCAGTGATTTTGATCTGTTGCTAGAGACTGCTATCAAGAAATTGGTAACTTTTTCCAAGGCAGATGGTGGCATGTTTTGCATGTACAAAAACCAAAATGTCAAAGATTCTTGGGAGTATATTAGCACAGAGAGGGTCGATATCAAAGATGATGACTTCAAGGTTGTGCTCAATGTGGTGGAAGATGCTTATAAAAAAGGGACGATCTACAACGAGAAGCAACCGCATTTTGCGCCGGAATTTAATAATATCATCGCCTTCCCGCTTAGTGTACGCAACGAGAAAAAAGGCGTGATTTCCCTCTTTACCAAATATGGCTCGCACTATTTTTCCGAAAATATGTACAATTTGCTTTCCGCACTTTGCAATCAGATTGTGGTGATCGTAGAGAATATTTCCTATACAAATCTGCAGAAAAAGCATGAAACTATTCGAGAAGAATTAGCCAGCTCGTCCTCTTTCTCCAATATCATCGGGAAAAGCAAAAAATTGCAAGATGTCTTCAGTATGATCGAGAAGATCAAAAATACTGATACCTCTGTGCTATTGGAAGGAGCCAGCGGTACCGGTAAAGAGCTGATTGCCCGCGCCATCCATTTCAATAGCAATCGCAAAAATAAACCTTTCATCGCCCAATATTGCGGCGCCCTGCCCGAGACTTTGCTGGAAAGTGAACTTTTTGGTCACGTCAAAGGATCGTTCACCGGAGCTACTCACGATAAGAAGGGCTTGTTTGAAGTTGCCAACGGCGGAACTTTCTTTTTGGATGAAATTGCCGATATCAGCCTCTCGACTCAGGCCAAATTGTTGCGCTTTCTGCAAGAAGGTGAGATCAAACGAGTCGGTGCGATCTCTACCCAAAAAGTAGATGTTCGAGTAATCTGCGCGACCAATGTTTCGCTGAAAGATAAAGTGGATAAGGGAGATTTTCGTTTAGATCTCTACTATCGTCTTAATGTGATCAAGATGGATATTCCTTCGCTGAAAGAGAGAAAATCTGATATTCCGCTGCTGGCAGTGCATTTCTTAGATAAGTTTTGTAAGAAGACCAAGAAAAAGGTAAATGGCATCACGGACGAAGCGATGGGATACCTGAAAGTTTACAATTGGCCTGGTAATATCCGGCAATTGGAAAATGAGATCGAACGTGCTGTCACGCTCTCTGATGAAGATCAGTTTATCACTTCCAAAGATCTTTCGGAAGAGATTCTGAAATTTGAGGATAATACTGAAACTATCAATCTTCTGGAAAAAGAATCGCTCAAATCTGCAGTGGAAAAGCTGGAGGTCTCCATGATCAGAAAGATGCTGCGTCAGGTGGATTGGAACCAGACCAAAGCAGCCAAAGAGCTGGGCCTAAGCCGGCAAGGTTTGATCAAGAAAATTCAGCGTTATGGCATCAGCCGAGAGCGCTAAGGCTAAGGCTAAGGCTAAGGTTAAGGATAAGGCTAAGGCTAAGGTTAAGGTTAAGGTTAAGGTTTACCAGCCCGCCATAGGCGGATAAGCCTGTGGCTGGCTTGTGCGCCTGCTGGCGCATTGAGGATAAGGTAGATTGATATATTATGAAGATAAGAGCAGCTAGCGCAAAAACTGATTACGACAAAATTTGGGATATCTTTCAGCAGATTATCTCAACCGGCGACACTTATGTTTTTGCTCCAGACACAGCCAAAGCCTGTTTACAGCAGTATTGGTTTGCAGATTATATGCAGACCTTTGTTGCAATCGAAAATGATGAGATTTTGGGGACCTATATTATTAAACCCAACCAAATAGATTTGGGCAATCATATTGCCAATTGCAGCTATATGGTTGCTCCCAGTCACCAAAGACGTGGCATAGGCAAATTGCTTTGCCAGCATTCTCTCAATTTTGCCCGGGAAGCTGGATATTCAGCTATTCAATTCAATATTGTGGTTAGTACTAATATTGCTGCTATCAAATTGTGGCAGAAATTTGGATTCGAAATTATCGGAATTACACCCCAAGCTTTTCGGCATCAAGAACTGGGTCTGGTAGATACTTATATCATGTTCAAAGATTTGAGAAAGAACTAAAGGCTGTAAGATGATCTGCTGATTCTGATTTAGGTTGTTCTATCAGCAAGAGATACAAGTAGAATGAAAAGTTATTAGTAGGAGCAATTATGCATAATTCAGATAAGTATAAACAATCAACAAATAATAAAAGTAAGATTCTGCATTCAGCCCGCCGTTGTAGGCACTATGCTATGTGTAAAGTAGATTTTCTGGGAACCGGTGTATGTCCCTCGGGCAGAAAGAACCATTTTGTTTCCTTCTACCCTCAGGGAATGATGGATATAACTGCGGCTGTATTGGAAAACCGGATTCCTGTTACGACCGGTCTGGTGGATGTGGCAAATGGATGTACCCTCTGCGGCATCTGTGATAGCCAATGCTATTTTGTGACAGAACTTAGACCGTTCGGCGTATTTCAAGCATTGAAGAGTTACGTTGATGATTATCTGCAGTCGAATGATCCTGTCGAGATTCCTTCCGACGAATTTCTAAATAAAATTAGGGCAATCACCGGTGAGAAATATGCTACCAACGATCCTGCTCATTTAATGGCCTATTCAAACGATCCATTTCCAAATTCCTTCGAAACAATGCCTAGATATGTTGTCGTTCCAGACGGTACGCAGCAAGTAAGTGAAATTGTGAAGCTTTGCCGACGAGAAGCAATCGATTACACTATCAGGGGAAACGGATCCTCTGCCATGGGTTTTGTATTGGGGAGAGGACTTATAATTGATACAATTAGAATGAAGAAGCTGGAGTTTGATATCGGCAATCGGGCAGTTACTATTGGTGCGGGAATAAGTGCATTTGAGCTTCAGAAGGAAGCTGTAGCACGTGGGTATCGGGTAAATGCTGCTGAACCTTCGGCATTGTATTGTGCCAACATCATGTGCTCCGGATTATTTTCTTTATTCTCCAGTTCCTATGGAACCGGGACAGACAGCCTGATCGATGCGGAATTTGTTTCCAAAGCGGGAGATGTTTTTGCTCTTTCACAAAGAGATGCGCCGAATCTTTATGGTTTCAGTAAAAGTGAGCCTCCTATTCAAGGAATATGTACTCAGGCTGTGGTTAAGTTGCATCCTATTGTAGAAGATGAATCAGCCTTAGCGGTGCCGTTTTCAGAGATGCAATCTGCTATCGCTTATGCCAAAGAACTGAATAGGCGACATATTGGGCTTGGCATCGGTGTACTTGGGGGAGAATACCTTAGCACTTTTATATCACCGACTTCAGAAATTGCTGAAACTCTTCGGCAGGTTTTTCATAAAGAGCTGGGTATAGAATATCTTGTGTTGGTTCTTGGCAACAAACATCATTTGGATGCAGCCAGAGAAATGGCTCCTCTAGTTTTTGAGCAGGAGTTAATGAAGGCTCTGATACTGGGTGTTTCAGCCTTGGGCGAGGATGGACTTATTCAGATTTTGCGAGGAATGGAAGGTGAGGCAAAACCTTATGAAATCTTAGCAAAGCCCGAAATGCTTCCAATTATTGAAGCAGCTCTTGATCCTTCTCCCAAATTGCTCTCCGAGGCGGTTGATTCTGATTTGAAATCATTTTACGAGAAGTTGTACAGTCGACCCGAGCTTAGCGATATGCTTTGGCTGAATACCTTTAGAATAGTAAGCTCCAGAATGGGAAGAGACGGGCATCTGATAGTTTCAATATTATACCTGCCGCTTGATAATATCCCTCAGGTGGAAGAGATACACAAAGGTTTCCAAGAGTTGACACATAATTGTGGCGTGCGAGGTGAATTTGGTTTTCTTACCCCTGTAGATCAGGGAGCGATGGGAATTTTTGAATGGGATATGTATCTTGATCATGCAGACCCTGAAGAGGTGGAGAAGATGCAGAAAGCCATGGAGAAATTGGGAATCATGGTGAAAGGATTTGCGCAGCAGGATCCGCGGGTGCTCTGGATTGGAGATGTTCTTAACAAAGGTTTTTCCAGGAAGGAAGCCTATTTATATAATGGAGCAAGTTTCAATGAGTAGTTCACCAATTCTGATTACAGGAGCCACCGGATTTTTGGGTGGTTTTTTGGCTGGAGAACTGATGAAAAGAGGACGAAGAACGATTCTTGCTGTTCGTCCAAAGGGAAATGATACTGCCCAACAACGGGTAGTAAATCTTTTGAGATTTCTTAATATAGAACCGAAGCATGAACCGTTAGTTATTTCTGCTGAGATTGATAAGCCCGGATTGGGCCTTTCGGAAGAGCAGCAGCGGATTCTTCGAGATGTGCCCGAGGTACTTCATTGCGCGGCAGATACCTCCTTTGCAAAGAGAAAAAAAGAGCAGGTTGAAGTAACTAATTTAGAAGGATTGCGAAATGTCTTCGCTGTTGTCCCAAATTGTAAAAGATTTTTCCACATGAGCTCAGCTTATTCTGCCGGAATGCAGGAAGGAGTTATCAGGGAAGAGATACAGTCGCCAGCAGATTTCCATAACCCTTACGAACAGTCAAAAAATAAAGCGGAAAAACTGATAACAGACCTCTGCCGAGAGAAGAGCACAGAGCTTATCATTTTTCGTCCCGCCATTACCTATGGAGATGCAACTACCGGAAAAAGCCTTCGTTTTAGTGCATTGTATTTTCCGGTACGAACTCTGCTTTTTATCAGAGATTCGCTAAAAAAAGATATCTTAGAAAGATCCGGTAAACGAGCTGCCGCTCTTGGTGTTTCGATGAATGAAGCCGGGAATATGCACCTGCCGCTTACCTTTCCCGGAGATGGTCAACTGAACCTTGTGCCCATAGACTTTTTGGTGAAGGCTGTTCTTATGATAATGAACAGCGGAGAAACCGGGATCTTTCATATTGTTAACCCGAAATCGGAGACGATTGGGCAGCTTGCAGAGAATATCGAGAGGCATTATTCCATTTCAGGTTTGAAGGTATCGGACGAAGCGGTGCAGAATAGCCCTTTGCAGACTCTTATTGATAGTTATATGGATGTGTACTATCCCTATTTTTGTGACAAAAGAAGTTTTAGCGATTATCGCACCAGAAAAATATTGCAACCTTTGGGGATCGAATGCCCTGAATTAACAGCGGCTGTATTTAAGAGATGCATGGACTTTGCGATAGCAGCTGGCTGGGGCTCAAAGATTAGGGTTTAGGACTCAGCTGGAAGGAAATCGCTTCAAGATCGCTACAAGGCAGCATATTGTCAGCTGTTATCCATTGTTAAGTAGAAATTTAAACTGCTCAGCAGTTTACCAAAAATCTAGCCTCGAGCCTAAAACATCTCCCAACAAGACTCTGCTTTATCACTTTGAAATTGAATTGTGATATGGTTGATGCCATATTTGTTTTTTAGAACTTGCTCGATATTTTCCTAGGCATTTTAAATTTGTCAGAAAAATATACTCATGGTTAAGCAGATAAAATAATCACGAACACATAAAATCCGCATGCGCTATGCCTTCACTAAAAAACATGAACCGGGTTTACGTGCTCGCTGAAGG
>JAWOEN010000025.1:0-4542 GCA_046482725.1 Cloacimonadales bacterium (SeqCode) | reverse complement strand
CAAAGGATAACGGCAAGATTCCTGCAAAAATATGATCTTAATAAAGAACTAAAACCAACAATACAACTTTATAAAGAAAAGAAAGATCTAATGCTGGATGAGCTTGAAAAGGCATTCAAAGATATACCCGGAATTACCTGGACAAAACCTGAAGGTGGTCTATTTATATGGCTTACATTACCTGAAGGTTTTGATACTCTTGAAATGATGGATATCGCAAAAGAAATTGGGGTATTGTTTATACCTGGTAGCTCTTTTTCCCTTGATGGAAGCTGTTCCAATTCCATGAGATTATCCTTCTGTCTACCTCCTGAAAAGGATATTATTGAAGGTGTAAAGAGATTGAAGGAAGCTGTTGTTAAATACGGAAAAAGCAAAGATCTCCTTTGAGGAGTGATCAAATGTACACTATTTTGGTAATAAATCCAGGTTCAACGACTACAAAGCTTGGAATATTAGAAAATGAAAAGTTTGTTTATGAGCATACAATGGAGCACACAAGTGATTATGATAATGAGGATATCAAAGAAACCATCAGCATGCGAACAAATGACATTAAGGGGTTCATGGAATCAAAAGGTTATAAACGGGAGGATTTTTCGGCAATAGCTTGCAGAGGAGGTATTCTGCCTCCTTTACCCGGGGGTACCTATATTGTTAATGAGGATATGGTCGATTATTTGCTTTATCAGTCACCTGTTGACCATCCATCAAATTATGCCGCACCCATAGGAATGGAGTTGTCTCAAAAAAGATTACCTGTATTTATCACTGATCCAATCTCCACTGACGAATTCATTGATGAAGCAAGACTTTCTGGTATGCCGCAGATACAAAGATTAAGCCTTTTACATACATTAAATATGCGAGCAGTTTCCCATAAAGTAGCTAAGGCTTTTGGAAAAAATATCAATGAACTTAACATGGTAGTTGCACATCTGGGTGGAGGTATTTCAGTTGGTTTGCTTTAAACGGGAAACGGGAGTTGGTAGACGGAATACGGAATACGGTAGGCGGTAGAAGGTAGACAGGATACAGAGCTGAGCCTGCCGCCTCCAAGTAAAAACCTAGGCGGTTCTGCATTCTTCATTCTACATTCTTCATTC
Source organism: Cloacimonadales bacterium (SeqCode) (assembly GCA_046482725.1). Classification (GTDB taxonomy): domain Bacteria; phylum Cloacimonadota; class Cloacimonadia; order Cloacimonadales; family TCS61; genus DAOWES01. The sequence continues at coordinate 3,436 of JAWOEN010000025.1, read as the reverse complement.
TTGTCCATCGCAATCCTTATCCCTGGCGTAGGCGGATTACATTTTCCATTCTATATTTTGCTTTCTTCATTCTACATTCTTCATTCTTCATTATGCATTCTGCATTCTACATTCTTCATTCTACATTTATGTATTCCCATCTGTATGTCTATCGTATTCCAATTGTATCTTTCTCAACATTCAGTTTGACGTCTAAGCCAGAGACAAATTCTCTTGCTTCAAAGAAAATATTTTTAGGAGAATTTACTTATGCTCAAAAGGTTTATAGCATTTTACCAGCCGCATCGAAAACTGTTTATTTTGGATATGAGTGTAGCTTTTATCAGCTCGATCTTATCTGTTTTGTATCCGATGCTGACGCGCAATTTACTGAAGACTCATATTCCCAATCAGCAATTGCGCATCGCGGTGATGATCTTGGCAGTGATGGTCGGCATCATGTTTTTCAAGACGATATTCCAATTTATCCGTATGAAATGGGGACATATTTTGGGTGTGAGAATGGAAGCAGATATGCGACGCGACATATTTCAGCATCTGCAAAAACTCAGCTTCACCTATTTTGATAATGTCAAGACCGGACATATTATGAGCCGCATTTCCAACGACCTCAATACGATCGCCGAAGTGGCGCATCATGCACCGGAAGATCTGCTGATCAGTGTTTTCACTATTTTGGGCTCCTTCTACTTTATGTTTAGCTTCAATACCAGCTTAGCCTTTGTTGCCCTGATTCCCTTACCACTTTTTGTGATCTGGGGTCTGACTTATGGGCGCAAAATGAAAGGTGGATTTCGGCGAGTCAGGCGCAAAATAGCTGATATCAACAGCAGTGTGGAAAATTCGATGCAAGGTATTCGCGAGGTAAAATCTTATGCTAATGAGGATAAAGAGATCGAGAAATTTGCCGATGTAAATGCTCATTTCCGTTTGGCCAAAGAGAATATGTACAGCATCATGGCTGTCTTTCACAGCGGCATGACATTTTTGACAGATTTCTATTATGTCAGCGTAATCGGGGTGGGCGTCTATCTGATTTCGCTGGGCAAATTGGATGTGGCCGATCTTTTGGCCTTTACGCTTTATATCAATTTTATTTTGCGACCGATTCAGAGATTGGTGAATTTTGTAGAGCAATATCAGCAGGGAGCAGCAGCTTTCGAAAGATTTCTGGAAGTGATGGATATCCAACCTGATATCGAAGATGATCCCAAGGCCAAAGAGCTGCAAAAGGTAGTGGGAAATATCGAGATAGAAGATCTCTCTTTTCGCTACAATGGCACAGAAGATTTGGTTTTGAAAAACATCTCCTTGCAGGTTCCGGCCGGTAAGACAGTAGCTTTGGTAGGTGAATCCGGCGCAGGAAAATCTACCATGGTTTCTCTGATCCCGCGCTTTTATGAAACCCAGCAAGGTAAGATCAGCATCGATCAGCAAAATATTATGCAACTCAGCCAAAAATCGCTGCGTGATAATATCGGGATTGTGCAGCAAAATGTTTTCCTCTTTGATACCACGATCAGAGAAAATATCATGTATGGCAAAGCGGAAGCAACAGAAGCAGAGCTGATAGAAGCAGCGCGTAAAGCCAATATTCTGGATTTTATCAATTCTCTGCCGCAGAAATTTGAGACTTTGGTCGGTGAACGCGGAGTGAAATTGAGTGGCGGACAAAAGCAGCGAATCTCGATCGCGCGCGTTTTCCTGAAAAATCCACCCATTTTAATTTTTGATGAAGCTACCTCTTCACTCGATACGGAATCGGAAGCGTATATTCAGCAGGCGATGGAAGAATTGCGGCAAGATCGCACCACCATCGTGATTGCGCATCGGCTTTCCACAGTAAAAAATGCTGATTATCTCTATGTGCTGAAGCAAGGTGAGATTGTGGAGCAGGGCACGCATGATGCCTTGATGCAGCAGAAAGAATATTATTTTAGTCTCTATACCAAAAATTTGCTCTAGTTAGGCAAGTATTGGATGAAGCAAAACATTACAGAAGTAAGCAGGAGAAAATTTATGAAAAGGCATGAAGCTATGTTAGTAAAACCCAAGGTGAAAATCTGCTGTATCAGTAGCGTGGCAGAAGCCCAGCTGGCAATTGCTGCCGGAGCTGAAGCGCTCGGTTTGGTGGGCAATATGCCGAGTGGTCCGGGCATAATCTCCGATAGTTTGATCGCTGAAATCGCAGCGAGTGTACCGAAAGAAATTTGGACATTTTTACTCACCAGCGAAACCTCGGCGACCAAAATCATTCAGCATCAGCAAAAGGTAAAGAGCAACACGATTCAGATCGTGGATGAGCTGACAGAGGGCAGCTATGCTCAGATCAGAGCAGCATTACCAGGTATTCGTTTGGTACAGGTGATTCATGTTTTGGATGAAACTTCAGTGCAAAAAGCGCTAGAGATCGCAGCAGAAGTAGATATGCTGCTCTTAGATAGCGGCAATCCCAATTTGCAGGTAAAGGTTTTGGGCGGTACAGGCCGGCAGCATGATTGGCGATTGAGCCGCCGGATTGTCGAGGCGGCGCCAGTTCCGGTTTTTTTGGCAGGCGGCATCAAGGCAACCAATCTTCAGCAAGCGCTCTCTGCGGTAAGACCATTTGGTTTGGATCTCTGCAGCAGCGTTCGTAGCGAAGGCAAATTGGATCCTGGCAAACTGGCTGAGTTTTTTCAGCAACTAAAGCGCCCATCGCAGCTTTCAGATTAGACGATTAGCGCAATTTTTCAGCCCAAGCTTGGGCGTGGCTCGCAGCTTTTTCCGGCTGATTTACTTTTTAAGATCGAAAAATCTGATAATTGCCGCTACTTAGAAATAACTTAGCAAAAAGCTGATTCGCAAGAATCAGCGGGTTTAGTTGACAGCCTGGCAACGCCTGTAAGGTCGAGTCAACGCTAATTTAGTTAGACGCAACATTCTTCAAATACATTCTCAGTTTTATTATTAAGAATACTATTTTATCACAGTCATTTTATTGGTCGTTATTATTTCACCATCCAATTCAGCTTTTATCAGATAGGTTCCGCTGGAAACAGTTCTGTCATCGTTATCTTTACCGTTCCATTGCATTTCGAATATACCTTTGTCAGAAAATGCTTTCATCAGGTTTTTTACTTTTTGTCCCTTAATATTGTAAATTGCCAACTCAACATTACCTTCATCTGCTAAGATGAATTTTATTATTGTCCCTGAACTTCTGTTTGAAGAATTAAAACCGAATGGATTCGGATAATTGATTATCTTATTTTCCACAATTGGAACTTCATTATTACCACCAAAAACCGGATCATAAACAAATTCGATTTCGACAATTATTGATTCACCGTTTGGATAGACAGCGGAAACACCTGCTGTGTATTCTTGATTGGCTTCCAGATGATTGGAAAAGTCATACAGGTAAATTTCCGCATTGATGTTTTCAATAAATTCACCG
>JAWOEN010000024.1:0-4271 GCA_046482725.1 Cloacimonadales bacterium (SeqCode) | reverse complement strand
TCAATAAAATTGTGGCTGAAGAGATGAAAAATACCCCTGTTTACGACTTTGAGGCTGAAGATGGCATCAAACATATTTTCTGGGTAATTTCCGATGCAGAAAAGATCGAGAAATTGACAGCTATCTTCTCTGAGATAGAGTATCTTTATGTGGCAGACGGACATCATCGCAGTGCTTCCGGCACCAAAGTGGGTCAACGCCGCCGCGCTGCCAATCCCAACCACACTGGCGAAGAAGAGTATAACTATTTTCTCTCGGTGATCTTCCCCCACGATCAGCTTTATATTATGGATTATAACCGAGTTGTAAAAGATATGAACGGTCATAGTGTGGAGGAATTTTTGCAAATGGTAGAAGAGAAATTCGATCTTGAAAAAATCGGAGCAGAGCCGGTCCAACCTACTAAACTGCACAGCTTTGGTATGTATGTCGATGGTAATTGGTACCAGCTAACAGCCAAAGATGGTAGTTTCCCGGCGACTGATCCGGTGAAATCTCTGGATGTTTCTATTTTACAGGAAAACCTACTGACACCTATTTTGGCGATCGGCAATCCTCGTACTGATGAGCGCATCGATTTCGTAGGTGGAATCAGAGGTCTGAAAGAGCTTTCAAATCGAGTCGAGGCTGGAGAAGCTGTAGCTTTTAGCATGTTCCCCACCTCAATCGAGCAACTGATGAATATTGCTGATGCCGGCGAAGTGATGCCACCAAAATCTACTTGGTTCGAACCCAAATTACGCTCCGGTGTGATCACTCATCTGCTTGATTAAACCAGATAAAATTAGTTTCAAATAAATACCAAGCGCACCGAAGTTTCTCACTTGCGACTTCGGTGTGTTTTTTTCCAGAAAAAATATAGGAAAGTTATGAAAAAATATGCACTGATCAGTTTAGGCTGCCCCAAAAACTTAGTTGATAGCGAACAATTTGCCGGTATTTTGGATCAAACAGAATATCAATACACCACGGAGCTGGAAACAGCTGAGATCATTATCATCAATACTTGCGGATTTATTATGGATGCCAAAGAGGAATCGATTCAGACGATCTTGGATACAGCCGAATTGAAAGAGTCTGCTAAATTGCAAAAATTGGTGGTTACCGGCTGTTTGGTTCAGCGCTATCATGCTGATCTTGAGCATGAATTACCGGAAATTGATCATCTGATAGATCTGAAAGATTTTGGCAAGTTTGCCGAGATTTTCCAGATCGGCTCCAGCGCTGAGCGCCATCTGCTAACGCCTCAGCATTACGGCTATCTGCGCATCAGTGATGGCTGCAACAATCATTGCAGCTACTGCGCGATTCCCGGCATTCGTGGTGCGCTGCAGAGCGTTCCCGAAGCAGAATTGCTAGCGGAAGCCGAAAAAATGGTGCAGCAAGGTGTGCGCGAATTGATCGTATCAGCTCAGGATACAGCACAATACGGAGTGGATATTTACGGCGAACCGCGATTGCCACAGCTTTTGCGAAAACTGCACGAAATTCCCGACCTGCAATGGATTCGCGTGCTGTATCTGCATCCGGCTCATGTGACAAGTGAGATCATCGATACATTTGCTGAGCTGCCAAAAATATGTAAATATTTTGAGATTCCGCTGCAGCATATCAGTGACCAGATCTTGACCAGCATGAATCGCCACGTCAAGCAGCAGCGGATCTTGGAAATTTTTCAGGAGATCAAAGCTAAGATTCCCCAAGCTGTGATTCGCACTACTTTTATCGTGGGTTATCCCACCGAAAGCGAAGCTGATTTCATTGAACTGAAAAATTTCATGGCAGCTCAGCGTTTTGGTCGGGTAGGAATTTTTACCTATTCACGAGAAGAAGATACTTCGGCTTATCGCCTAACGCAAAATGTGCCGGAAGAAGTTGCCGAAGCCCGCAAAGACGAGCTGATGATGATGCAGCAAAAGATCTCGGAAGATTTTTTGGCTGGCTATATTGGCCAAACCATCCCGGTGATTATTGATAAACTTGGCGAGCAAGGCGAATTTATCTATGAAGGCAGAAGCTATTTTGATGCGCCAGAAATTGATGGCATTGTCTTTATCGAATCGGGACAGGCAGAAATCGGAAAAGTATATCAGGTAGAAATTGTCGATGCTTGGGAATATGACCTGATCGGAAGAATAAATAATGAACATAATCAGGAGGAAAAATGAACAAAAAGATTTCCTGCACAGGAATCAAGCCCACCGGTTCACCTCATTTGGGCAACTATTTTGGCATGTACAAACCAGCTTTGGAGCTGGCCGAAGAATATGACACCAGATATTTTATCGCAGATTATCATGCGCTCAACACAATCAAAGATGCAGAAAAAATGCGCCAATTATCTTATGAAGTAGCTGCTACTTGGTTGGCTTGTGGTTTGGATCCCGATAAATCCATCTTGTACAAACAGAGTGCTGTTCCCCACACTTTTGAGCTGCACACAATTTTGATGGCTTTTGCTTCCAAAGGTCTGATGAACCGAGCTCATGCCTACAAAGCTTTAGTGCAAGCAAATCTGGAAAATGGACGCGATCCTGATGATGGAGTAAACGTGGGACTTTTTACCTATCCCATCCTGATGGCGGCTGATATTTTGCAATTTGATAGCGATGTAGTACCGGTGGGCAAAGATCAGGTTCAACACTTGGAAATGACCATCGATATAGCCCAAAGTATCAATCACAATTACGCCACGGAACTTCTGAATATTCCACAAGCAGTAACAAAAAAAGAGACCGGTTTGGTCATTGGTTTGGATGGGAGGAAAATGAGCAAAAGCTACAATAACACTATCCCCCTCTTCTTACCAAAGAAAAAATTGCGCAAAACCATCATGAAAATTGTCACGAATTCTCAGACCATTGAAGAGCCCAAAGATCCTGAGAAGTGCAATGTTTTTGCTCTCTATAAACTATTTGCCACAGCGGAAGAGCAGGCAGATTTGCGCGCCAGATATTGGGCCGGCGGCTTGGGCTGGGGTCATGCCAAACAAGAGCTTTTCGAAGTGATGAATGCTCATCTGGAGCCAATGCGAGAAAAATATTTTGCCTTATTGGATGATAAAGATTATCTGGATAAAGTATTAGCAGACGGTGCTGCTCGGGCTAGCCAAATTGTGCAGAAAAAATTGGATAAAATGCGTTTGGCACTGGGTTTGAAATAATTTTGGGCTGAACCGATAAATAATTTGACACAGAAAACCAGACTAAATAAAAGTGTTTCTACATTGTAAAAATTAGGAGTGTAAATAATGATCGTTTTTTTAATGATAATACATATAATTATCTCGGGTTTATTAGTCTTGAGCATTTTAGTGCAATCAAGCAAAGGTGGAGCCTTAGACGGATTGGTTGGTGGTGCCGCTACTAACGCCTTGGGTGGTCAAGGTGCTAGCAGATTCATGAAGCAGGCAACTATAGTTTTAGCTGTGATTTTCACAATCTCATGCGTTGTCTTTGCCCTTTACTTGCGTGATGCCAGACCTGGCTCTTCCAAAGCAGTTGATATGCTGAAAAAAGAAGCTCAGCAAACTGCCCCGGCAGAAACTACTCCGGCAGAAACTGAAGCTTTACCAGAAGCTCCGATCCCAGCAGAATCAGAATAAAAATTTCTTAGCAGAAGTGGTGGAATTGGCAGACACGCAAGACTAAGGATCTTGTGCTCGCTAAGAGTGTGGGGGTTCGAATCCCCCCTTCTGCACCAGATATTAGCAAGCTAACTTGAGCCAAGTTAGCTTGTTTTTTTTGTCATACTTGGATTTCAATTTTAAGTGTTGCACGTTATTTTTGCGAAGCAAAGCCTAACTTCAGCAACGCCGATTCGGTATAACCGAATCGCATACTTGCTGATTTCGAACACAAGCCGGTAACTGAAACAAATTTGCTAATATTTGTCTTTAGCGGTGCAGTCTCGCGAGGCTGAGGCAATACAATTGCCTCTGATGAGTCAATCCCCCCTTCTGCAATTTATATGATTTTATTGTAGTCAAATAGTTTGATAATAAACGCAAACCGTGAATTCTGCCAAAGCAGAATTAACTTGTTTGCAAGATTTCCTTCGGAAATTGCAGAGATAAAGAATCAGGATTTCTCATAAACAATTTCCTCCGTTTCAGCCTCTCTTAGCAGGAGAGGTTGGTGAGGTTTAAATCTGGAAATTGTTTATGACTTTTTTTATTTTTAGAATCCTTTTCCATTGCTAACTATCTATTCGGAAACCGTTAAAACGGTTACGGTAAGATCTCTCTAGGCTCAGCAAGTACCAGACTAAAG
>JAWOEN010000212.1:0-15783 GCA_046482725.1 Cloacimonadales bacterium (SeqCode) | reverse complement strand
ACTGAATTGAAAGATAAAACTATCGGGATCCACGCTTTTGGTAATGTGGGACACAATGTGGCCAGAATCGCCCAAGGTTTTGGCATGCAAGTAATTGCTTTTGACCCTTATGTGGATGCTGAAGTGATGGCTGAGCACGGCGTGCAAGCTGTTGCAACTGTGGAAGAATTGTATAAAACTGCAGACTATATCTCGCTGCATCTACCATCGATTCCCGCTACTAAAAATTTCGTCAATTATAACCTGCTGAAGCTGCTGAAGCCAGGCGCTGTCCTGATTAACACTGCTCGCAAAGAAGTGGTTTGCGATGATGGCATTATCAAATTGATGAGCGAAAGAGATGATTTCAAATTTGCCTCCGATATCGCACCGGTCAAAGCGGCTGAGATGATGGAAAAATTTGCCGACAGATGCTTCTTCACTCCCAAAAAGATGGGTGCTCAAACTCTGGAAGCCAATATCAACGCTGGTGTTGCTGCTATCGAGCAGATCATCGCTCTTTTCGAAAAAGGCGATAATACCTTCCAAGTAAACAAATAAGCCCAGCTCCCGAATAATTATATCCAGCGGCTTCAAGACTATTTGAGGCCGCTTTATTTTAGCTATTTTGGAAAATGGCTAATTTGTCGTAGAATTAAATAAACACCTGAAATAATATGGTTAGTATTATCCTAAAGTCTTTATTAAAGCTGCGGGGCATCGTCCGTTCAGCCTAGAAATAATAATCTAAAACTTTTTATTTAAAAAAAATCAAAATTTAGGAGCCCCAAACAAATGAAGAAACTGCTTATCTTATTCTCCCTATTGAGCTTTTCCCTGCTGGGAGCAGCGGAGATAAAGTCTACTGCTATAGCTGATATAGGTCTTACTTCGGGAATTTTTTCCGGCCTCAAAGCCAGCCTGGGTAGAGCAACTATCTGGGAGCATAAATCAACTGAGCTTACCTTAAATTACAAAGCTGATCTTGAGATAACCTTTGATCCTCAATTAAAGGGAGAATATGTTATCCACAATGCTTATCTGAAATGGAATCGATTTTTTAATCCTCAGCGCTCCCGATCATTTTTTTTGTTGAAGGGAGGTGTTTTTGCGCTTGAGGTGGGTGATTGGTTGGGCACAGAAGACTCATATAACTTTGCCTTACCAACTTTTTCTCTGGGTTATGGTTATAGTTTCAGATTAAAGGATAATTCATTCATCCGGACATCTATTGATCTGGGATTTCAAGTAAATATACTAAACATAGAATTGGCTTATCTCTTTGATCTCTAGGGATCAAGGCTGGAAGTAGTTGGCCCTAGCAAATTCTGTTCTTCTGGCGAAATTGTTATCATTCTCTGGACCCCCGGCAGATCTTGGCTTCTTCAAAAGTTAGCTTCCAAAGATTTGACAAATCAACTGCCAGAAAGTTTTTGACCTCTTAAGTTAGCGAAGGAAAAGGAAATATTATGAAGAAGATAAAAATTATTGGAGCTGGTTTGGCCGGTTGCGAAGCAGCTTTGCAATTTGCCGCTAAAGACTGGCAGGTGGATCTGTACGAAATGCGACCAGAAAAGCAAACCGAAGCGCATCAAAGCGGCTATTTAGCCGAATTGGTTTGTAGTAATTCGCTCAAATCCAAATTGCCTACCACCGCTTCCGGTTTATTGAAGCAAGAGCTACAGCTTTTGGGTTGCCAGCTTTTACCGATCGCCGAGCAATGCTCGGTGGCTGCTGGCAATGCTTTGGCTGTAGATCGCGATAAATTTGCTCAAACCGTCACTGAACTTATCGAAAACCATCCCAATATCAACTTGCAGCGACAAGAGGTTACCAGCTTGGACGATGAGCTGACAATCGTCGCTAGTGGACCGCTAACTTCCGACGGCTTAACTTCTGCCCTGATCAAATTAGTGGGGGCCGAGCATCTCTATTTCTTTGATGCGATCGCACCGATCGTGGCTGCCGATAGTTTGGATTATGAGATAGTTTATCGTAAAACTCGTTATGACAAAGGCGCCGCAGATTACCTGAATTGTCCTTTTTCTAAGGAAGAGTATTATGCTTTTGTGGAAGCTTTGCAAGCAGCAGATAAACATCAAGCTCATGAATTCGAAAATGATTTTTTTGCAGATATCAAATTTCAGTTTTATGAAAATTGTACTCCGATCGAGGAGTTGGCACGGCGAGGAGTAGATACTTTGCGTTATGGTGTGATGCGACCGGTGGGGTTGGAAGATCCCAAAACAGAAAGGCGTCCTTATGCGGTAATTCAATTGCGGGCTGAAAATGCAGAGAGCAGTTCCTACAATTTGGTGGGCTGCCAGACAATGCTGAAATATGGAGAGCAGAAGCAGATCTTGCGAATGATTCCCGGCTTGCAAAAGGTGGAAATTCTGCGTTATGGTTCCATTCATCAAAACAAATATCTGAACGGACCGCATATCCTAAGCGCTAAGCTTAGCTTGCGGCAAAAAGACAATATTTTTATTGCCGGGCAGTTATCGGGTTTGGAAGGTTATACTGAATCGATTTTAGGTGGATTGCTGAGCTATAAAATTATTGCGGAAAATCTTACCACTTTACCGCAGACCACTATTTCGGGTCAATTGTGGCGGCATTTGATTACAGAGCAGAAAAATTTCCAACCGATGAATGCCAATTTTGGCATCGTACCTGCCCTGCCGGAACGAGTGCGTGATAAGAAATTAAAAAAAGAGAAATATTCCCAGCGAGCGCTAAAAGATCTGCAGAAATTTTTGGCAGACCAAACTAGCTGATCTTTTTGATAGTAATGAAAAAGCAGAGAATCGTAAGAGATGCTCTGCTTATTTTTATAGGAAAGTATTAGAGATAAAACTCTGGGCGGCGATCGCCAAAAGCATCGTTGAATTCGGTCACTGCTTTATCGTTGGCCTGGTTGGGATCGATTTCGGCAGTGGTGATTTTGTTTTCAGTTTCGTTGAGGCGGCAATATATTTCGCCTTTGGGACTGAGGATCTGGCTGAGGCCGGTAAAAATTTGTTGGCGCTGGCCGTTGCTCTCGGTTCCGGTTCGGTTGGCAGTGATCGAAAAAACTCTGTTTTCCAAAGAGCGGGTGATCATGGCCTGTTGGCACCAAGGTAAAACCAGATTGGCAGGATGAGCGATAATTTGCGCGCCTAGCAAGGCCAAAGTGCGCGCTGATTCGGGGAAGATCCAATCAAAGCAGACCATCATCCCAATTTTGACGCCAGCTTTGGCGGGGAAGACCAGAAAGCCTTTGTCGCCGGGCGAGAAAAATTGTTTCTCTTCATAAAAGAGATGAAGCTTGCGATAGACAAAGATCTCACCATTGGGATTTACCAGCAGAGAGCTGTTGTAGATTTTATTTCCGGATTTCTCGGGGAAGCCCACTACCAAAGAGCAATTGTGCTGCTGAGCCAGTTGGCGAAAATAGCTGGCAGTCGGCCCGCTCTGGGCATCTTCTGCCACTTGCTCCACTTCGGCTTTGCTGCCAAAGACATAACCGCTGCTGGCCAGCTCGGGAAATACTACCAGATCTGCTTCAATATTTTGCAGCATCTTTCCCATCTGTTCTAAGTTTTTCTGCACTTGTAAAAGCTGCGGCTCAAATTGCGCCACGCCAACGATATATTTCATAAAAGAATTTTCCTCCTGAATTTTTATTATTGCTTTTTCATAAGATCATTATTTCAGTTTATCTTATCTAATAAATGAAGATTTCTTTTATGAATATTTTGTCAAGTCTACTGACAAGCAGGATTATTTCCGAGTCTGATGAAGACGTTTAGCACCAAATTTTCTTTTATATTTTTAGCGCAATAATTGCCGCAAATTTTTGGCATAATTAGCCATTTCATATACAGGAAATTTAAGCTTGGTAAAGTTTTTACGGAAAAACGCAACGAAACCCGACTTTGTTGTAATCGTTGGTAGGGTTGACGCCATTGCGGTCCCAAGAACTTAGATAGCTGTAGTAGTGACCGCCATGCCACTCCCAACTACCGCCCCGATAAACGCGGTAGGTTGAAGTGCTATGATTCCAGCTATCTGTCCAGTCAAAGACATTACCACTCATATCATAAACTCCGTAGGGGGAAGGGCTGTCGGTAGTGTTGGCGTTAATGCCATTATAATATCCTACCGGTGTGGTGCCATTATCCCAAGGGTCTTCGCTGTTCCAATAATTAGCTTTTCCTTCGCTCATATCGTTTCCAAAGGGATAATCGTATCCGCTCATACCTCTTGCTGCTTTTTCCCACTCCTGCTCGGTGGGTAAGCTCAGACCATAGTGCTGGGCAAATGCCTTTGCTCCAAACCAAGTTACCTCTACTACGGGATGATTATCAAAGTCTCCGCTACTGTAGCCGCTTGGGACATTTATCTGGAATTCGCCGTCGATGAAAGAGATCCGACCATAGTTATAGTCAGGATTGGGAACTCCAAGATAATATAAATTGTAAGTTCCGGCAGCATAATTATCATCTCCCGGATAATAACCTGTAACGTAGCTTCCGTCAATTTCAATAGTGCCGGCATCCAAAGCTGCTTCAAGATATGCCAAGTATTGGGCGTTGGTAACATGGTATTTCATTATCTGATAATCATAGTCTAGAGTTAGGATATCATTCTCTTGCCCATAGGTGAAAGTACCAGCTGGGATTGTAGACCACTCAAATTCTTGGTTGCCTCCCCCCTCAAAAGTTTTAAATTGCCAAATGTCTCCGCTAGTAGAGTTATCATTGTCGTCGTGGACCACCACTTTCCAGTAGTAAGTTGTATCAACTTGCAGCGTATCTGGTTGGTAAACTAAATCGTTTTGTCCGCTCTTTACCAAAGCAGGATTGGGAGATGTCCCCAAGTAGATATCGTAGGTTAGGGGGTCATTTTCAGGGTCAGAACAATCCCAGCTTAAGCTACTATTTGTAGAGACCATTGTGGCATTGTCAGCCGGATTGGGATTGGATGGTGGGTTTGGTTCTGTGTTAGCGGGACCTGTAGAATCTTTACTGCAAGAAAAGATAGCAAATGAGACTACAATCAAGATAACGAATATTAACTTCGTGCATTTCATTTTAAAAATCTCCATAATTTTTAGTTTTTCAGCAATAATCTGATTTCTGATGAATAAAAAATTTCCTAGCTTTTTTCCCTCATATTTAGTAGCAGGATTTTCATCGTAATTTCTGCTGGAAGCAGTTTGTCTATCGCTGATCAGTTTTGGATTATTTTTTTGGATGATTCCAAACAAATTAGCGGAAAAGTCCAAATAAAATAATTCACCAAACATTTGACGATAAATCTTAAGTAGTTTGCTGTTTGTCAATTTATTTTCTAGCTAAAACAGGGCTAGAAGATGTTTTGTAAAAAATGTCACACCCAATTGTAGCTAGATTTAATTCCAAAAATTTCACTAGTTATTTTAGATGATAATTGCCGCAAATTTTTGGCATAATTAGATGGTTTTTCAATTAATTAACTGCTTGACAGCCTAGCAGGCAAATATTTTGTAGAGACAATGAAAATAGACGCATAGTGAAAAATCTACTGACGCCGCAGCGAGTCAGTATTTTTTTTAGATAGAAACCACTGAAATCAGTGGTTTATTTGTATAAATTTTGGAGTGAACAGCATGAAATATTTAGAAAGATTGGAAGAGATAACCAAAGACGCTTGTGCCCAGCACGGAGTAGCCTTGTATGATCTGGAGCTAAAACACGCAGCCAAAGGCTTGGTGGTGGTGGTTTATATTACCAAAATGGGTGGAGTTTCTGTCGGCGATTGCCGCTCAGTCAGCCGCTCGATTTCGGTAGTTTTGGAAGAAGAAGATCTGATTGATGAGAGGTTTTTTTTGGAAGTTTCCTCACCGGGGCTGGAGCGTCAATTGAAGCTGAAGAAGCACTATGTCAGTGCGATCGGCGAAAAGATAAAGATAACATTTGTCGATGAAATGGAGAAAGCGGTAACCAAAGTAGGCAGCCTGAAAGAGGTGATGCCAGATCATATTACGGTAGAATTTTTGGAAGAAGAGTTACCGATTTTGTTCAAAGATATCAAGAAAGCCAAAACATTTTTTGATTATAAAAAAGATAATACAATATAATAAACAGGAGATATTATGAGTGCTAACCTGATGCGATCATTAGTTGAATTGGCAAATTTAAAGCAACTTAATAAAGATGAGCTTTCTATGATAATTAAGGAAGGTCTGAAGCAGGCAATTTCCAAGAAATTGACCAGCGAGAATAATCTGGAAATAATAGCTGATTATGATACAAACCGAATCGAGGCCAGATTTGACAGAATCGTGGCTGAACGCGATTATAATCTGGGCGAGATCTCTTTGCAAGATGCCAAAGAGATCGACGAAGATCTGGAATTGGGCGACAAAGTTCCCATCACGATGTCAATATTAGATTTTGAGCCCAAAGTAATCAGGAACGCTCGCAAAGCGATTTTAGAGCGGATTAAGGCGATGGAAGAGAGCCGCATCATCGATGATTATGAAGCTCAGAAACATCAGATTATTTCAGGAAAAATAAGTAAAGAAGACTACAACGGCTATATTATCAATATTGGCTACACCGATGCACTACTGCCCAAAGATGAACAGATCGAATCAGAATTTTTTAAGGTTGGCGATATTGTGCGAGCTTTTGTGGTCGATATCAAAAAGCGCAAAAATGATGTGGTCGTGATCTTATCTCGTAGTCATCCGGCTTTTGTAAAAAAGATTTTGGAGCTAGAGATTCCCGAGATAAATTCCGGTGAGGTGCTGGTGAAAAAGATCGTGCGCGAGCCTGGCATTCGCAGCAAAGTGGCTGTGATTTCTCAGGCGGAAGGTGTGGATGCTACAGCTTGCTGTCTGGGACCCAAAGGTATGCGCATCGAGCAGGTGCGAGCCGAAGTCAATGGTGAATTGATCGATATCGTGGAGTGGGATGAATCTCCCGAGCAGTTGATTGCCAACGCGATCGGTCCTGATTTGGTCGAGAAGGTGTATTTGGCAGAACGCGGCAAATTTGCTCGCATCATCGTCACAACCGAAAACAAGAATTTGGCGATTGGAAAGCAAGGCAAAAATGTAAAATTGGCTGCCAAGCTGACAGATTATAAATTGGATATTTTCACTGCGGACGAATTTGAAGAGAAGATCGCAGAAGAGCGCAGGATCACCAGTCATGTTAGTGATCTGGATGGAGTTTCTGCTCATATTCTGGAAGTCTTGAAAGAGCATGGTTATACATCGGTGCAAGATATCTTTCATGCTACTGTCGAAGAGCTAACCAATATGGAAGGCTTGGGTAAAAAGACAGCAGAAAAGCTAAAAGAATCTGCTCTTTATTTCTAAAGCAAGATGCCCAATAAAGCTTCCCAGGCAGGACATATAGCAGAGCGAACTTGTGTGATCTGCCGTAGTAAAAAGGCTCAGAGTGAGCTTTTGCCTTGCAAGATCCGTGCTGGTAAGCTGGTGATAGATTTTCAGCGGCGTCTATCGGGACGTGGCTATTATCTTTGTGATAATAATAAATGTATAAACGGGATGGCTAAATGGTTGAAGCGACAAAAGCGAAAAAGATAGAACTAAAAGAGATTGTAGATTTACTGCATTTTGCCAGAAAAGCAGGAAAATTGATTATGGGAACAGCAGCTTCCGAGCAATCTTTGCAGCGCCATAAAGCCAAAGTTTGCATTCTGGCCGAAGATGCGAGCGCGAGAACAAAAACAAATATAATGAAACTGTCGGGCGAGACTCCGCTTCTGATTTGCAGCAGCAAAGAGGAATTGGGAGCCCAATTTGGCAGGAAAGAACTTGGTATATTGATAGTTGAGGACGGTAATTTTGCCCACGGGATTATGCGTCGAGTGAAGTGAGATTGGAGGTATTGTGGCAAAAAAAAGAGTACATGAATTAGCGAAAGAATTTAAGATTTCCACTGCTGCTTTGAAGCAGCATCTATCTGATATGGGAATCGTGGTGAAAAGCCATATGAGCCCGGTGGACGACGATGTAGTCGCTAAGATAAGAGAGAAGTTCGATCAGGTTGGAAATCAGGTCAAGAAGCGTCAGCAAGATATCAGAAATTTACACGCTCAGGTCGAGAAGAAGAAAAGCGCCGAGAAAATTGCTGAGAAAATAGCTGAGAAAAAGGTAGAGAAAAAAGCTGAATCCAAGCCGACCGCCAAGCCCAAAAAGGCTGCGCCGGTTTTTGTGGAAAAAGAGATCAAACGGGCTAAACCGAAACAAAGCTCTACAGCCAAACCCAATATTATCAGACGCGCACCCGTCAAACCAGATGTTTCTGAGCAGATCAAAAAGAAGGCTAAAGCGACCAAAGTTGCTCCGCTGCCTCCTACCGCAGACAAGAAATTCAGCAAGCGCGATAAGAAGAAATTTGATAGCAAAGAATTTGAGACTAAAAATAAGCATATCAAAGCTAAACAGAAAAAGATCAGCAAAAAGAAGAAGACTTTTAATCCTTCGGAATTGCAAGCAGCTGAGATCAAGAAAAATATTCAGCAGACTCTGCAAAAAAAGGCTAAGAAAAAGCGCTACAAAAAAGATGCGCACCAAATGGATAGTGATAGCAAAATCACAGTTAGCGAGTTTACCAGTGTGGCGGAATTGGCCAAGATGATGGGTATCAATCCCAGTGAGATCATCAAAAAATTCTTTATGATGGGGCAGATGGTGACCATCAACCAACGCCTGGATAAAGATAGTTTGGAGATGATTTGTGCCGAGATGGATTTCGATGTGGAATTCCAAGAAGAATTTGGCAAAGAGATGCTGCAGGAAACCGAAATCAAGCGTGAAGATGCTGAAGCTGTGCCACGCCCTCCTATCGTTACGGTGATGGGGCATGTGGATCATGGTAAAACTGCGATCTTGGATCGCATTCGTCAAACCAATGTGGTGGCGGGTGAATCAGGTGGCATTACTCAGCATATTGGTGCTTATCAGATCATCTACAAAGAAAATAAAATCACCTTTTTGGATACACCCGGCCATGAAGCTTTTGCAGCGATGCGAGCGCGTGGAGCCAACGTCACAGACTTGGCGATTATCGTGGTGGCAGCCAATGAAAGTGTGAAGAAGCAAACTGTGGAAGCTATCGACCATGCCAAAGCTGCCGGAGTGCAATTGATCATCGCAATCAATAAAATCGACCTACCGGAAGCCAATGTAGAACGTACCATCAACGACTTGATGACTCATGGCTTGTATCTGGAAAATTATGGTGGAGATGTTCTGTGGTGCAAGACTTCAGCGCAAACAGGAGAAGGAATTGATGAGCTTTTGGAAACTATCCTGTTGAGCTCGGAATTTATGGAATTGGAAGCTCCGCACGATGTTCCAGGACGCGGCATCGTGATCGAATCTCAAAAAGATTCGCGCAAGGGTGTGATGGCTACTGTGCTGCTGCAAGAAGGAACTTTGCACAAAGGCGATAATATTGTCTGCGGTGCCAACAGCGGCCGTGTGAGAAAGATGGAAAATGAGCGTGAGATAGAGATCGAGCAATTGGAAGCATCTGATGTGGCTGTGATTTACGGACTCTCCGGAGTTCCCAAATCGGGCGATATCCTCAATGAAGTGGAAGATGAAAAAACTGCGCGCCAGATTAGTAGCGAGCGCCAAAATATCCGGAAAGAACGCGAAAAATTCCAATCCAAAACAAATCTGGATAATCTTTTCCAACGCATCAAAGAAGAGAATATGAGCGAAGTGAAATTGATCGTAAAGGGTGACACCGATGGCTCGGTGGGAGCGCTTTGTGATAGCTTCCAAAAACTCTCTACCGATGAAGTGATGGTAAATATCATCCGTAGTGGTGTGGGTGGAATCAATGAAGCAGATGTCAATCTGGCTTCAGCTTCGGACGCTCTGATCGTGGGTTTCCATGTCAGAACCAACAACCCGGCCAAGAAACTGGCTGAAGATGAGAATGTGGAGATCAAGATCTTCCAAATCATCTACGAAGCGATCGATGTAATCAAGAAAGCTATGTCGGGTTTACTAGAGCCTGAAGATAAAGAAGTGTATCTGGGAACTGCAGAAGTGAAGCAGGTCTTCAAGATCAAAGGTTTGGGACAGATCGCTGGTGTGCGCGTTGTCAAAGGCAAGATCACCAACAGCGGTAAAGTAAGAATCTATCGCAACGACATCATGATTCACGAAGGAAATCTTTCTTCTCTGAGACATTATTCCGATGAAGTGAAAGAGGTGAAAGCCGGCTCTGAAGGTGGTATTGGTATAGAAAACTATAACGACCTGAAAGAGGGTGATGTCATCGAAAACTACGTAATCGAACAAGTGGAAAGAACTATATAAACAGAATATTGGCAGCAGCTTCGGTTGCTGCCAGCTTTTTTTGGGAAAAGTAGGAAAAATATGGCACGAATAAGAATCCAAAGATTGGAAAAAGAACTTACCAAAATCATCTCCAATACTCTGCTCTTCAAGATCAGAGACAAAAATTTACAATCCGTCACAATCACTTCCGTCAAGCTCACCAACGATCTCTCTTTACTGAAAGTGTATTTTACCCATCTGGGACCGGAATCTGATAAAAAGGTTTTGGCCGCGATCAATCGCAGCAGCGGCTTTATCAAGAAGCAGATCGCCGAAGCCAAAATGATGCGCCGCATCCCCGAGATTATTTTCTATTATGATGAGATCGCCGAAAAGGCGCACAAGCTGGAGGATATTTTTACTCAGCTCAAGGCAGAAAAGGAGCAGTCAGATGAGTAGGATAGATTTTTCACAATTGAAAAACCAGCTGCAAGAGATCATCAATTCTAGCAGCTCGATCGGCATTCTTACCCACAAAAATCCAGACGGAGATGGCTTGCCGGCAGCTTTGGCTCTGCAAGAGATCTTGCAGCAACTGGGACGCCAAGCTGAGATCATCCTAGAATATCCGGCTCCGGATCAATACGATTTTTTAGAGGCTGCCAGTCGCACCAGAGTTTTTTCCGAACATCATTATTACAAAAATCTGATAATCGTGGATTGTCATGAGGAAGAGCGCGTGCGAAATTGTGCCCCGCTAATTCCCACCGCTGATAAGATCGTAGCTATCGATCATCATCAGCAAGGCAAATTGATCGAAAATGCTAAAACTTATATCGATACGGCAGCTGTTTCCGCCGGCGCAATTTTGTACCGACTTTTTGCGCGCGAGATCGAGCAATTTCCCAGCGCGGCAACTAATTATATCGCAACTGCTTTCTACACCACGATTGTCAATGATACAGACAATTTTTTGAATCGGAATGTGGATGCGGAAACTTTCCAAGTTTGCCAAGAGCTAATGCAGTATCAGATAGTGCCGGGTGAGATTACCGAACAATTTCTCTTGAGCAAACCGGCCGCTACCATGGCTTTTGTGGGAGATGTGTTGGCCACGATCGACACTTATGATCAAGACAAAATACTCTTCATCCACTTCACGCGAGAAATGATGGCAGCTCGCGGAGTGGGCAATGAAGCTACTTCCAAACTTATCCGTTGGGTCAAGGGAACCGAGAATATGATGGTGGCGGTTAGTTTTCAGGAGATAAATGAAAATCGTTATCGGCTGAGTATGCGCTCGAACTATATCAATGTGAATAAGATTTGCGTGAAATATGGAGGAGGAGGGCATCAGAAAGCTAGCGGTTGTGAGATCAAGGGCAGTTTGGATGAGCTGAAAAAACTAATTTTGGCTGATATTCGACCTGCAATTACAGAATTTTTTCAGTAGATCTGGCATGAAAAATTACGGAATAATCTTAGTAGATAAACCCACAGAAATCAGCTCCTTTGGGGTGATTCACCAATTACGCAAAATCACAGGCATCAAAAAAATCGGGCATACCGGCACTTTGGATCCTTTTGCCAGTGGCTTGTTACCGATCTGTATCGGCAGTGCTACCCGCCTAGCCAACTATATCCTGAGCGCTGATAAAGAGTATATTGCCGAAATGGAATTGGGTTATCAGACCGATAGTGCTGATCTTACCGGCAATAAAATAGCAGAAGCAGAAATCCCGGAAATCTCCGCAAGTGATCTGCAGCGCTTGCAGAAAGAAGTTCTGGCCATTACTCAGCAAATTCCTCCGCGCTACTCTGCGATCAAAGTAGATGGCAGAAGAGCTTATAAACTGGCTCGTGCTGAGCAAGATTTTCAGATTCCGGCTCGACCTGTCAAAATCATCGATTTTGAGATCTTGCAGCTGGAACTGCCCAAAATAGTCTATCGCGCTCGGGTGAGCAAAGGCACTTATATTCGCACTTTATCAGAAACCATTGCCCAGAAATTGGGCAGTGTGGGAACTACTACCAGTCTGCGGCGCATCGCGGCCGGCAATTTGCAGATCGCTGAGGCTGTGCCTTTGGCTGATTTAAACTCGGAAAATTGGCGCCAGCATTGGGCCGAATTGTATCCCATCTTTCGGGATTATCCGCAATTGATTTTACCCGAGACCCAGCTGGCAGATTTTTGCCACGGTCGCCGCTTTTTTGTTGATTTTGCCGATACAGAAAATGCTCTGATTCTGAATGAGCAGAACCGAGTTTTTGGTTTTGCCAGCGTGCAAGCTCGCAAAGTCCAACCCAAAATAGTGCTGAATTAATTATGAGATATTTCAATCATCAAAAATGTACATTTCATAATCCTGTGATTACGATGGGCACTTTCGACGGAATTCATCGTGGGCATCAAAAATTATTGCGCGAATTGCGCCGCCGGGCTGATGAGATCAACGGCGAAGCGATTGTCGTCACTTATTATCACCATCCGCTGGAGACTATCCACCGCAAAACTTTTCCCTACCTGCTGACAGAGCGCTACAAAAAAGAGCAATTGCTCAAAGAATTTGGCGTGGATCATGTACTCTATCTGAATTTTGATGAGAAAATGGCAGCGATGGAACCGGAAGAATTTCTGAAAGCTGTGATCATTGATGAGCTGCAGCCGCGTGAGATCGTGGTGGGCTACGATACACATTTTGGCAAAAAACGCAGTGGCGATTTTAGTTTTTTGCAAAAGCGAGAAGAGCGTTATCAGTTCAAAAGTTTTCTGGTTGCGCCCTGTGCAGTGGATGATGTGATCGTCAGTAGTAGCATGATCCGAGATCTGGTGCGCGAAGGTGATATGCTGCAAGTAGAAAAATATCTGGGTCGAAAATATTCGATCGTGGGTCAGGTGATTAGCGGACATAAAATCGGGCGTAAATTGGGTTTTCCCACCCTGAATCTGCAGCCGCACGACGGCAATAAGCTGATCCCGGCGCTGGGTGTCTATGTCTCGCAAGTGATTATCGCTGGGAAAACTTATGGTAGCGTCACCAATATCGGTTACAGCCCCACGATCAAAACTACCGGCATCAAAGAGGTGGAGACGCATCTGCTGAATTTTGAGCAAGAGATTTATCAGCAAGATATCGAATTGATTTTTTTGAAACGTCTGCGTGATGAGATCAAATATGTGGATAAAGCTGCTTTGATCCAACAGATCGCACTCGATGTGCAGCAAGCCAGAGATTTTTTGGCAAAATTTGAGAAGAGATAGAAGCCAAGGAGAAGATCCAATGTTTTTTTGCAAAGAATGTGGTGGTGAAACAATCAAATGGAGTGGAAAATGCCCGCATTGCGGCGCCTGGAATAGTTTGAAAGAAGCTTCCTCAGTAGTGGGCAAGCAGAAAAAACGTAAGCTTCACACCAATTTGGCACCGCGCGCCCAAGCCGGAAAACTGAACCAAGTAGAGATCAAAGCTACTCCGCGCCTGCAAACCGGCATCGGCGAATTTGATGGAACTCTGGGCGGTGGGATTGTGCCCGGAATGGCTGTCTTAATCGGTGGTGAACCGGGAATCGGAAAATCTACCCTGCTGCTGCAAGTGGCAAATCAAGTAGCTGACTTGCAAAAAAAAGTTCTCTATGTCTCGGGCGAAGAGAGTCGCGAACAGATCGGCTTGCGCGGCAAAAGATTGCACTGCGCAGCGGAAGAGCTCTTTTTGCTCTGCTGCACCGAAGTGAAGGAAATTCTGCAAAATATCGAAGAATTGCAACCCGATTTGGTCGTGATCGATTCTATCCAAAGTGTTTATACCGAAACCTTGGATAACGCTCCCGGTAGCCTGACCCAATTGCGCGAATGCACTGCACTCTTCACCAGAATGGCCAAACAGCAAAACATCCCCATTTTCCTGATCGGGCACGTTACCAAAGACGGCGCTGTGGCAGGACCCAAAATCATCGAGCATATGGTCGATACTGTTTTGTACTTTGAAGGTGAACAGCAGAAGCAATTCAAGATCTTGCGCGCTACCAAAAATCGTTTTGGCTCTACCAACGAGATCGGCATTTTCCAGATGCAGAGTGATGGCTTGCAAGAGGTAGCGGATCCTTCTGAACTTTTTTTCAATCGCCAAGATAACAGCAATGGCACCGCTATCAGCTGCGTGATCGAAGGCTCGCGCGCTTTTTTATTGGAAGTGCAGGCTTTGGTTACCGGCGCTAGTTATGGCAATAGCCAGCGAGTTGCCCTGGGCTTGGATCACCGCAAACTTTCTTTGCTGCTGGCATTGATCGATAAAAATCTGGGCTTGGATCTGAAAAACAACGATGTCTTTGTCAATCTGATCGGAGGCATCAAAGTGGCTGAACCGGCTGTGGATTTGGCTACGATCGCCGCGATCTTATCCAGCCTGAAAGAGATGAGCCTGCCGCAAGGCACTATCCTGATCGGGGAAGTGGGGCTCAACGGTGAAGTGCGGCCGGTGAATCAAGCTGAAAAACGGATCAAGGAAGCTAAAAAATTGGGCTATGATAATATCATCATCTCAGCCCGTACCCAAGAATTACCAGCTCAGATCAAAGTTACCAAGATCAAGCATATCCGCCAACTTTTCCCCATTTTGTTTGGATAAGGGTGAACAGTAAGAAGAAGGTAGTAAGTGGAAGTAATTATTCTTGAGCTGGGGAGTGAGGTTTTGAGTTGGTGGCTGGATAAAGCGGTAATTTTTTTCAACGAACAAACACTAACTAACCGAACAAAAAAAAAATGTGAAACCGAAGTGATCTGGAGCTGGGGAGTGAGGCTTGTGCGCCCACTGGCGCATTGGGCTGATCTTCTAAATGTGGAAAAGAGAAGAATTTTCAACGAACCCAGGAAAACCAAAGAAAAAAGAAATCCGCCTACGCAAAGAGTAGCAAGGAGATTATTGCTACGGCGGACAAGAAAGAAATCAGCCTACGCCCGATACTCGGGTCTTCGGCCCGACAAGAAAGAAAAAAATGGAAGGCAGTAGTGATCTTGAGCTGAGTAGTGAGGTTTTGAGTTGTAGCTAAGTTAAGCGGTGTTTTTTTCAACGAACCCGCCTACGGGTCAACCTACGGCGGACAAGCAAGAACGGACTAAACTAACAAAAAAAAGTTGTAAAACCGAAGTAATTTTGAGCTGAGTAGTGAGGTTTTAAGTTATTGCTGAACAGAGAAAAAGATTAGCCACCGAGGAACACCGAGCAAGAAAGTAATGGCAGTAATTTTGAGCTGGATAGTAAGGTTTTTAGTTGGTGTGTGAATAAAACGGTGATTTTTTTAAACTTCCGATTGTGCCGACTACTGTCGGTTCATCGGAATGTTGGAGAATGGAAGTGAGTTATTGAGTTGTAGCTGATTTGTAGAAAAAAGAAGAATTTTTCAACGAACCCCAGTGGAATGGAAGAGATTCTACCCTGATAAATAAAGGGGATTTCACCCTGTTAAATAAGGGGATTTCACCCTGTTAAATAAAAGAGATTTCACAGGGC
>JAWOEN010000183.1:0-28759 GCA_046482725.1 Cloacimonadales bacterium (SeqCode) | reverse complement strand
TGACCTCTTCATCTTGCAATACATCCAGTACATTTTTATCTGCTGGTGAAGGCAAATATTCTACAATCGCGTCCAACAACTGGTCTACGGCAATGTTTTCGGTAGCAGAAGCTGTAAATACCGGGATCACAGCTCCCTCAGCGATAGATTTTCTTAGGCCGGAAGTCAATTGAGCATCTGTCAGCTCGCCTGCTTCAAAAAATTGTTCCAAAAGCGCATCGTCAGTTTCAGCTACAGCTTCCATCAGATTCATCTTGGCTTCTTCTACTGCCTCGCTCATTTCAGCGGGAATATCAGCCGGCTTGCCATCTATAAAAGCTTTGCCTTTGATAATATCGACCACACCTCTAAATTTGTGCTCAGCACCGATGGGGATGATTACGGGAACAGGATTTATTTCACTATTTTCTCTGATCAGTTCTAAGGTTTTATTGAAGTCTGCATGCTCATTATCCATTCGATTGACAACGATTGCTTTGGCATTTTTTCTCTCTGCGTGCAGTTCCAGAGCTTGTTCCAAGCCTACTTCATACCCGGAAGTAGCATTAATGACAAATAACAAATTTTCTACCACTGCTGCAGCAGCTATTTGCTCTCCGCAAAAATCAGCATAGCCGGGAGTATCAATCAGGTTAATTTTATTCTTCTTCCAATTCAAATGAGCCATCGAGAGTGACATTGACATGCCTTTTTCAATCTCTTCAGCGCTGAAATCCATTACAGTATTGCCATCTTCTACTTTTCCAATGCGGGTGGTAGCTTTGGCATTATTTAACATTTGCTCAGCTAAACTGGTCTTTCCAGCACCACTGGCTCCGACTAATGCGATATTACGAATATTCTTCATTATTTCCTCCAAATTTATTCTTTATACATTATATAATAATCAGCTCGACAACAAAATAAACGACAATTTCTTGTCAACATTCTACTTCAGAATTATCAATTTTCCGATCTTTTCGCTGAGCTTTCCATCGGTCTCACTCTTAACGCGCAATTTATAAAAATAGGTGCCATTAGCCAATTTATCACCATCGTTGTCACGACCGGTCCAAGCTATTTCATTGTAACCAGAACTGCAATACTGCGTAGGTAATGCTGCTATTTTACGCCCGGTAATCGTATAGATAGTCAGACTAGCTTCAGCCGCTTCTGTGACCACAAAAGTAAATTTGGCCTCTTCTGTATAATCATGCGGATTGGGATAGAAAAGTAGATCACTGATGAAAATTTTGCCAGCTGCCTTGCTTCTAAATTCTGTTTCTGCCAACGTATAGTTGTTGAAGTTATCAAAAACGATCAATTGCAGATGATGAGTTCCCTCTTCCAATTCTTGCAATTGCCAGCTGAGGCGTCCACGCCGCGAAGAATCTTGCTCATAAATAAAGCCGCTACTGACATCAATCGGCGCCCCGCCATCTACCAATACCAACATACTATGTCCTGGTCGACCCAGAGTATTTATCCCATGCTCATCTTCGATATCGGCCAGCAACAAAGGTGCTGTACTGACATAATCACCGCGTTGGAAACTATCGGAATCCAACATCAGTGTTACTTGGGGTGGGTTATTATCTTCTATATCCAAAGCTGCGGAAGAGTAAGAGATATCAGTGAGAACATTCACATAATCCTCACCACTAAATTCATCATGATAATAGAGCAACATCTTGCCTTTATCGCCATCTCTGATATCATCGGGTACGATCGCTTCGGTGGAAAATTGTCCGTTGTTTATCGATGTGGTACCCTGATAAAAGATATTGCCCGGTTTGGTGTAATCCACCGAGTAGTAGAGGTAGTCTTCATCCTCCGGATCTTCAGCGTTATGGAAATTTAGGTTGGAATAATTTAAGTCCTGCTCGGTATCATGCACCATCAATATGCCTGTACCACTACTCAGGTCACTGCCTACCTCTCCTGAGATCGCAAATGTCTCACGAGCCTGCAAGACTTGATCGATATTGGCAAATTCTCCACCTGCAGGTGGGATGGGAGCAGAGATAACTGGTGAGCCCAATATATTGTAGTAACGTAAACTAGAACTTCTACCGAATCTGGAACCATTAGCATATGTGGCTTTGGCCTGAACTAAAGCCATGCCGGCCGGAAGGGTGCTGTTGATGAGATTGGGTAACAATATCTGCATCAGATCTGCATTGAAATCCGGTCCTGTAGCATTAGTGGCAGCGATGGTAGCAATAGCTCCACCAAAATAGGAATAAAGCATCTGCTCACTAAGACTATCGACATTAAGATCGTCATATTTGCCCACAGAACAGGAAGCAGCGATAAAAATTGGCAGGCGCGGAACATTGTCCAAATATTGCAAATCAGAGACTTCAAAATAGTTTTCATCGCCAATTTTGATGGGATTGCCATGCCCCACATAGAGCCAAACAGCGCAACCATCATTCAGAATCTCCACCTGCTTATCACGCACTCCCGGTTTATTTTGAAATTCGTTGAAATCATAATTGAAAGCAAAAACTTTGTCTACTATCACCCGCTGATCGATAAAGCCATCCAAATATTCGATGACCCGAGAATGATTCATCCCAAAATTTGTCGTAGTCAAGCCTTCATAGCCACCACTTTTGTTTTCATCATCAGCTACCAACATTACACGATCGCGCCACAGACCGGGTTCTCCGGCTTCCACAAATTGTTCTAAGCGCTGCAACATCTCATTCAATTGATTCTCATTTTGTGCCGGAAATCTGCCCACTGCCAGTTCTGGCACGTAAGAGCCGGTATCATAGTGGAAATTGACAAATCCATCATCCGAGACATAGTTGCCAAAACTGTAGGTGATAATCTTATTCTTAGCATGATCCGAGCTCCAGTTGCTGCTGCCCGAACCCAAAAGTGTGACATATTGCAAATTTGTATAGCTTTCGTAGCAAGCTTCTAAAGTGTCTTTGACAGCCTGTTGTCCGCTAGTTTGAGTTTCATTGCCACCAGTATAGCGATCAAAAATATCTTCTTGGGAAATCAACAACGATTC
Organism: Cloacimonadales bacterium (SeqCode); assembly: GCA_046482725.1. Taxonomy (GTDB): domain Bacteria; phylum Cloacimonadota; class Cloacimonadia; order Cloacimonadales; family TCS61; genus DAOWES01. The sequence continues at coordinate 25,752 of JAWOEN010000183.1, read as the reverse complement.
CAAGCCAAAATTTCTCTGATAGAAATCTGCCAAGGTTTCAGCTTCCGAGGCAAAAGTGTTATCTTGGGGATAGATGATGATCGAATGATAATTTTGGCGGCTGGGATTGCTAAATTGCTTGCGGCGAAAAGTAGTAGCTGTCTGGGCAAAATCTTGCTCCAGATCTGCTCTGGGCGCTACTGCATCCGCGGCGGAGATATAGAGCCAAACTGTATTACCCGAGCCGCTATTCTGAAAATAAAGTCTGGCGGGTGCAGCAGTTTCGGCCTCAGAAAAATCTATCGGCAATTGCTGCCAGGAAAATTTTCCCTGCTGTTCTCTAGATTTTACCAGAGCCAACTGCTGGTAGGAAGCGAATCGGGGCAAATCATCAAGCTCTTCTTCCAGATAAAATACTCCTGTGCCATCCACAGTAATTTTGTACCAAAAATCGGAAGCAGAAAAATCTAGAGCTTGGCTGGCAGTTTCTCTTCTGATGCCATAATGACGAGCAGTAGAATAATTTTGGAACATCTCCTCATAAACGCCTTGGAAATTATCCTCAAAAGTATCTCCACTGTATCTGGCGGCTTGCACTTCGATTTGGAATTTTATTTCGGTGACGACTTGCAAATTGAGGTTGGCGTGATCGTAGATAAAGGGTGAAAATTGGACCGGATAAAAATCGTATTGCCGATAGGATGCCAGCTCTGCCTGCTGCAAAATTTCATAGCTTCGATTATATGCCTCCGCATCGATAATATAGCTTTCTCTAAAAGTATCTTGCTGTGGCAGCATGGTGGGGTTGGGTATGATTGGCTTGTTCAAACTAATATTTTTGGTTTGATAATCGATGATCCGCACTGAGATTTGCCCATTTTCCGGCACGATAAAATTTAGGCTATGCTGAGGTAATTGCGGAGCTCCAGCTTCCCCTGAGAGCAGCTGGTCGCCCAACTGCAAAATTGTGAATGACTGATTTTCCTGCAGTTGATACTCATCGACCTGGTATTGATAAAGATAACTATTTTCCGATTTTTCGACAATTTCTAAAGCAGCAAAAGCAAATATACTCCATAGAAATAAGATTAGTGTCAGGTATTTTTTCATCTCTCCTCCAATTTTCTGGCAAACGCCGTCAAATAATCTGCTATCTTTTTAGGTGTCAACCAAAATGCCGCCGGTGAAGAGAGAGGCTCAATCCCGATTTATTGGAAGATCAGCTTTATTTCAGCAAAATAAATTTAGCGACATCCTAGATTCTATTCCTAATCAGGGAAGATAATCTTGCCAAATCAGAGAGGATTTCCGCCCAGATAATATTCCACATCTGAGCTGCTGCCGAGTTGAGAGAGATTATTTTTATTGACTCAAACGATTGCTTCCCAGAAAAGGTATAAAAATTTGTTTGGAGGATAAAATGAAAAAAATATTAATTGTAGGTCTTCTTTTAGTTGGAATGTTTACAGCATTGATGGCAGATTCTGGCAATATTGCCTATATAGATTCTGATAAAGTAATGCGTGAGAGTGCCGACACGATGGAAGCTCAGAGAATCTTGATGGAAGAGAAAGAGAAATGGGAAAATGAGATAGCCAGTATGGATGAAGAGCTGGAAAAACTCTACACAGATTATGAGAGCAAGCAGATGATTCTAACAGAATCAGGAAAAAAAGAAGCCGAGACAAAGATCAGAGATTTGAGCCAAGAGCGTCAGCAAAAGGTTCAAGAATATTTTGGAGAATCGGGCTTATTCGTTTCGAAACAAAACGAATTACTCACTCCCATTCTCAGAAAAATGCAAAATGTAATCGATAAGGTAGCCGTTGAGAATAATTATTCGATGGTGCTTGATGTGGCTGCCGGTAGTGTTTTGTATGCAAAGCCCAGTATGGATATTACAGATCTGATCATCGAAGAGCTAAAAGATTTCGAAGAATAAACGATGAAGAAATTCTCGAGCAAATTAAGTGCAAAGAAGATAAAGCAGATCTTAGGCTTATCCGCTGAATTTGCAGAAGATAAGATCTTGGACAATGTAGCTCAATTGCAAGAAGCAGATAGTTCTTCTGTCTGCTTCTTTGAAAATCCCCAATATCAGAAAGATTTTATTGAGAGTCAAGCAGGCTTGATCTTTGTTCCGGAAAATCTGGAATTATCCAAACCTGACTGCATATTGATAAAATCAGCTCAACCCTATCTCGATTTTATGCTGCTGATAAGACACTGGTTGGCTTCTGATAACAAGCCCAAACCCAACGTTGCCCGCTCCGCAGTTATCGATCCGGAAGCTAGTTTGGGACAAAATGTTTCCATTGGCGAAAATGTGATAATCTCAAAGGGCGCTCAGATCGGTGATAATTGTTTGATCGATGCTAATTGTGTGATCAAAGAGAATGTGATAATTGGCGAGCAAAGCCAGCTCTATCCCAACGTTACAGTTTATCATGATTGCCAGATTGGCAAGCGCAATATTTTGCACGCCGGAGTCGTGATCGGAGCTGATGGTTTTGGTTATATTTTCCATGAAGGCCAGCATCATAAAGTGCCTCAGGTGGGAAACGTGATCTTGGAAGATGATGTTGAGATCGGAGCTAATAGCTGCATCGATCGGGGAGCTTTGGCTTCCACCCTCATCTCAGCCGGCAGCAAATTGGATAATCTGGTTCAGATCGGACACAATTGCAAAATCGGAAAAAATAGCATTATTTGTGCCCAAACCGGCATAGCCGGCAGTACCAAAGTGGGAAATGTAGTCTACATAGGTGGTCAGGCCGGCTTAGCAGGCCATATCACGATAGAAGATTATGTACAAATAGGAGCTCAATCGGGAGTAACTAATAGTCTTAAACAAGGCCAGAAAGTTTTTGGCACACCGGCAATTGACGCCTCATTACGCAAGCGCATCATGATCTCAGAAAAATCACTTCCTGAAATTGCCCGAGCATATAAACGAGAGAAAAGGAAAAAAGTATGAAAGAATTTAAAAAAACGATAAAAGGCGAGATAAGTTATCGAGGTGTTGGTCTGCATTCAGGCGAGACCTCTACTCTCACTTTCAAGCCTGCCGATGAAGAAACCGGGATCGTATTTGTCAGAACAGATCTGCCCGGTAATCCTGAGATTCCCGCTGATATTGATCATGTCATCGATATCTCTCGTGGCACGACAATTGGGATCAGTGGAGCTTCTGTAGCTACTATCGAGCATGTTTTGGCAGCGATCAAAGGCTTGAATATTGATAATATCAGGATAGAAGTCAGCGGTCCGGAAGTTCCCGTGGCAGATGGAAGCGCAATTGTATTTTTGGAACTTCTAAAGAAAGTGGGCTTGGAACAACAAGAAGCCGAAAGAGAATATATGGAGATCGAAAAGCCTATCTCCTTCTCAGCTCCAGCCGATAATGTGGATATTGTGATAGTACCTTCTGATGATCTGAAAGTTACCTTTATGGTTGATTATCAGCAAAAAGCTTTGGGAACTCAGTACACTACCATGCAATCTTTGGAAGATTTCGAAGCAGATTTTGCCTCTTCCCGAACTTTCTGTTTTCTACATGAAATCATCATGCTGAAGGAAGCAGGCCTGATCAAAGGTGGCTCTTTGGATAATGCGGTGGTGGTAGCCAATCCTCAGACTCCGGTCGAAGAGATCAATAAATTGCGCGAAATTTTTAAGATCGAAGAAGATGTATTTATCGGTTCAGATGGTTTGCTAAATCATAAACCGCTGCGCTATTATAATGAATTTGTGCGCCACAAAGTAGTTGATCTGATCGGAGATATTGCCCTGTTGGGCGTGCCGATCAAAGGGCATATCTTAGCGGCCAGATCGGGACACAAGACCAATGTGGAATTGGTAAAGAAATTACGAAAAATTTACAAAAAGCAGCAATTGCAAAAGATATATCAAAAAAAGAAGACCTCCGAGGTTGTCTTTGATATCAATGCGATCGAGCGCATCTTACCGCACCGTTTCCCTTTCTTATTGGTTGATAAAATCATAGAATTTGAGGCGGGAGAAAGAATCGTCGGCTTGAAAAACGTAACGATAAACGAGCAGTTTTTCCAAGGACATTTCCCAGGTCATCCTGTGATGCCGGGTGTTTTGATCGTGGAAGCAATGGCACAAACCGGTGGCATCATGCTACTGAATTCGTATGAAAATCCCGAGAAATTTGTAGCATATTTTGCCTCTATCAACAATGTGAAATTCCGCAAACCGGTTACTCCCGGCGATACTTTGCGTTTCGAGCTTTCGGTTATCTCGATCAAACGGGGCTTAGCCAAGATGCATGGTGATGCTTACGTGGGCTCTACCAAGGTAACAGAAGCAGATTTCATGGCAAAAGTTGTGAAAAAATAGGTTAGTATTGAGGAGTTTTTTAGTTATGAATAAAATTGACCCCACAGCAAAAATAGCGAAATCAGCTGAGTTGGGAGATAATAACACGATCGGAGCTTTTTGCCTGATCGGCGAAAATGTAAAATTGGGCAATAATAACGTTCTCCTATCAAATGTTATCATCGAAGGTGATACTACGATCGGAGATTCTAATAAATTCTATCACGGTGCGATTATTGGCAGCAATCCGCAAGATCTGAAATTTCAGGGGGAACCCACAAAATTGCTGATCGGCTCGCATAATACAATTCGTGAATTTGCCACAATCAATAAATCTGCCACCATGGATGAACCAACTCAGATCGGTGATAATTGCCTGTTGATGGCTTATTCGCACGTGGCTCACAATTGCATTTTGGGCAACAATCTGATTATTGCCAACAGCGTGCAATTGGCCGGGCATATTCACATCCATGATTTTGTGACAATCGGTGGTATGACCGCTGTGCACCAATTCGTGAAGCTGGGAAAATATGCTTTTGTCGGTGGCAAAAGTGGTGTGAAAAAAGACGTGCCACCCTACACCAGAGGCGAAGGATTTCCCTACAAAGTGATGGGTCTAAATTCTGTAGGCTTGCAACGCAAAGGTTTTAGTCGCGAACAAATTACCGAGATAAAAAATATCTACCGACTCTTCTATGGCTCGGGCAAAAATGTCAGCCAAGCTATGGCTGTAGCTGAAAAGATGCAACTATCTCCCGAGCAGAAGATCTTTTTAGATTTTATCAAAAATTCTGAGCGCGGTCTAAACCGCTAAAAATTTACTTTATTTCTGATCTGACTCTCTAAGCTTAGGGAGTCATTTTTTTTTGGTTGCACTACGATATTGGACAAATCATTTTTATGCTTCAGCTCAGCAGGTTTTAGCTCTCGATTCTTATTGTTCCCAGATAAGTTCAGCCGGAGAAGTTCCCCGGCAATGGAAGTTATAGCTGGGTAAAAGTTTGGAAGTTTAATCTGGTACACTTTTTCATTTTTCATAAACCTTAACCTAATCCTTAGCCTTAATACGCCTGCAGCTCGCTAACTCGCATTCGGCGCACAAGCCTTAGCCTTAACCTAAAAAAAAGCCACTCCCTTCAGAGTGGCTTTTTTATCTATTGCAAAAATGCAGTAAGAAATTATTTCTTTAGCATTTTCTTTTGTCTGTTTTGGAAATGTTCCACCAAAATCGGGCTGGCAATGAAGATAGATGAATATGTACCAACACAAACACCAATTAGCAAGGCCAAAGCCAAATCATGAATCACAGATCCGCCAAAGATGTAGAGTGATAATACTACTACAAAAGTGGTAAGAGAGGTGATAATTGTCCGGCTCAAAGTCTGGTTTATACTCATATTGATTACTTCAGCAAAGGGCTTTTTACGATACAGTTTCAAATCTTCGCGAATTCTATCGAATACTACGATAGTATCGTTCAGCGAATAACCAATAATCGTCAGCAGCGCAGCTACTACGGGCAAGCTAATCTCTCTGCCCAGGATCGAAAAAATACCGATCGTGATCAATACATCATGAAAGAGAGCGATCACGGCCGCCAGACCGAAGGTAAATTCGAAACGCCACCAGATATAGAGAATGATACCAAAGAGTGCCCAGAAAGCAGCTAGGATAGCTTTTCCTCTCAGTTCATCGCCCACTCTGGGACCAACCTTTTCTTGCAGACGAATGAAATTATCATGATCTGCATTATTGGGAAATTTTTGGCGCATTGCCTCGATAATCAGATCGCCTTCGTCTCCGGCAGATGCTGCTTTGATCAAAACTAAATCGCGTTCTCCCGCTCCCTTCACACTCTGAATTTGCACATCGGCAAATCCTTCTTCAGCTAAAGCGTCTCTAATCTCCTGAACGTCCAGTTCGCTTCCACCGGCTTGAGGTGTAATATCCAATTCCAAAGATATTCCTCCGGTGAAATCTATACTGTAAGCAGGACCTTTATTAATGATCAAGGATACGATCCCTGCCAAAATAATCAGTGCTGAGATGATAAAGGCAATTTTTCTCTTGCCTGTAAAATCTATGTTTGTTTCTCCAAAAAATCTCATGGATCCTCCCTATATACTCAATTTGTCGCGTTTTACGTTGGTAATAGCGCCATCAAAAATGGCTTTCGCCAAGAAGATAGCACTGAACATAGAACCGACAATACCGATTGAAAGTGTGACGGCAAAACCTTTGATCGGGCCTGTACCGAATTGATAGAGAACCAAAGCTGTGATAAGAGTAGTGATATTGGCATCCACAATGGTAACCAAAGCACGACTAAAGCCTGTATCGACAGCTGTTCGAACAGTTTTGCCAGCTGCCAGATTTTCTCTGATTCTTTCAAAGATAATAACGTTTGCATCTACTGCCATACCGATCGTTAAGATCATACCGGCAATTCCGGGAACAGTCAGAGTTCCACCCAACATTGTCATCACAGCTAAGATAAAGCCCACGTTTACGATTACGGCAATATCGGCTACCAAGCCAGATAGACCATAATAGATCAACATGAAAATAATCACAATTGCCATACCGATGATAGCTGCCATAACTCCAGCCTTGATGCTGTCTGCACCCAAAGATGGTCCTACAGTTCTTTCTTCGATGACATTAACGGGTGCCGGCAAGTTTCCTGCATTCAAGACGATTACCAAATCGTGTGTTTCTTGCAGAGTAAATTGGCCGGTAATTCTAGCTTCGCCGGTAGGAATCTTGCTTTCGATATTAGGAGCCATATAAACTACTCCATCTAAAACGATCGCCAATCTACGCCCAATATTCTGGCCGGTAACATTGGAGAATATTTTGGCGCCTTGCTTGTCGAAAGTAAGCGAGATATAAGGTCCTTTGTCTTTGGCAGTATAGCCCTGGCCAATCTTGGTAGAAGCATCTTTCAGGTATTCGCCTGTCAGCTCTGCTTTGGTATAGTGTACATAAACTGCTCGATCGGCGTAAGGATCATTACGGTCTTCTTTGCCAATGGCAAAAGCCAAGCCCGAAGGAATAGCTGCTTGAAAATCTTTATCATCTAATAAACGTCTGTAAATATCTAGATTTTCTCTGTTCACGGCAAAAGGCATGCTGCTGGCAGTGGTCAATTGAGTGAAGAGATCATCGTTGGCATTAGTATCTTCGCCCTCTTCACTGAGAATATCCACTTGCTGGTTATCAACAAATTTATCCAGATAATCATATTTTTCATAATTTGTGCTGAGATATTCGTTGGCTGCATCTACAGCGGCTTGTATCTCATCATTATCGGCAATCAGTTTAAACTCTAAAAGTGCAGTTTTCCCGATCAGATCTTTGGCTCGGCCAAAATCCTTGACGCCGGGAAGTTGAATTTGAATTCTATTTTTTCCAATCCGCCGAATATCTGGTTCCGAAACGCCAAATTGGTCAATCCGATTTCTAATAATCTCGAGAGCAGTCTTGACTGCCTCTTCTTTCTTTTCGTTTGAAATTTCCAAATCAGTATAGTCTACTTCCAACAGAACCTGCATTCCACCCTGCAGATCCAAACCCAGTTTCAGCTCTTTGGAAGTCCAAAAACCTGGTAAATTGGGCACAAGAAGTGGAGCTAAGTAATATGCTGTAGTCAGCAAAACTACCAAGATAACTAATCCACGAATTTTTCTGTTTTTCATTAGCGATAACTCCCTTTATTTTAAAATATTTTGTTATTTAATTTTCTGCTAAATAACTCTACGGAAAAGCAGCATCTCAGCAAAATTTCGACAAAATCCTGAAAAAATGCTTCCGTACTTTTCGTAAAACTCAAAAACTTATTTATTATCTCATCAGTCAAGATTTTTGTCCGCCGCTTTTAAATCCGATATCTTTGTTCTCGATTTTGCCGGGAAGCTTGATCTCTCCGTGCTGATCTTCAAACTTTTTGATGTTGTTTTGCAAGATTTGCAAAAGCTGTTTGGCATGCTGGGGAGTGGTCAATACTCGGCTATAAATTTTAGCGCTGGGAACTCCGGGCAAGATTCTGCCAAAATCCAAAACGAATTCGGAAGTAGAGTTGGTTATCATGAAAAAATTTGAATATACGCCTTCTCCTACCTGTTCATCAAGTTTCACATTTATCTGTTTTTTTTGTTGTTTCTGCATTATTTTTCTCCAATTTTTATTTTTATCGCCTTTTCCACACATTCTGGAATCAGGTCTTCCACATTACCTCTCAAGCTGACAATTTGTCTGATCATGGTCGAACTGAGATAGAGATATTGGTTGGCCGGGACAAAGAAAACTGTCTCGATTTTATCTTCCAATTTCTTGTTCATCAGGGCCAGTGAAAGCTCATACTCGAAGTCAGAGACAGCTCGTAAACCTCGGATCATAGCATCTGCCTTTTCGCTGAGAGCAAAATCCACCGAAAGCCCACTAAAACTCTTCACCTCTACCTGAGGCAGACCGGCACATGCTTCTTGGCAAATCTCAGTTCGCTCTGCCAAACTAAACATTGTCTGTTTGCCGGTTACTTCTGCCACTGCCAAAATCACTCGATCGAAAAGCTTGGAAGCCTTTTGTAAGATATCGATATGCCCATTGGTGATGGGATCGAAAGTTCCGGGATAAATTGCTGTTTTCATCAGATCTCCTTGCTTATTTGCAAAGCTCTTCCAGGTCGGCAATCTCTTTGGGAATCGACTCGGAAAGGTTACGATATCCTGTTTCAGTTACCAAAATATCATCTTCGATGCGAACGCCGATTTTTTCTGCCTTGATATAAATTCCCGGTTCAATGGTGATCACACAGCCAGGAGATAGTGGCTTTGCTCTATCTGCTAAATCATGAGTATCCAAACCCAGATGATGACCAATGCTGTGCATATAATATTTTTTTATCTCACTATCATCTTGGATCAAACCCAGATCTTTCAGAGCTTGGCTGATCAATTCAATAGTCTTACTATTCAGTTCCTGCATAGTCACACCCGGTTTGATCAGAGCAATGATCTCTTTTTGAACTGCTAGTACTGCTGCATAAACTTCTTTTTGGCGAGCTGAGAATTTTCCTGCTACCGGAAAAGTGCGAGAAATATCAGCACTGTAATTATTCCAAGCTGCTCCCACATCCAGCAATACCAGATCATTTTCACCGATCTCACAATTATTATTTTCATAATGCAAAGTGGTAGCATTTTCACCGCTGGCAATGATAGGCGAAAAACCCAAATGTTTGGCTTGATTAGCCACAGCTTCGAAGCGCAATATCGCTTCTAATTCTGCTTCGTTCATACCGGCTTTGGCTTCGCGATAGATCCGCTTTATTCCCTTAGCGGTAAGTTCGATAGCGTGAGATAATTGCTCGATCTCCCAAGCATCTTTTTCCATTCTCAGTTGCGGCATCAATTTATTTAGTGAAAGACAATCTAATTGGATAAAGCGTTCTCGGGCTTTGCGTACAAAATTTCCCCGCCGATCCAAGGCATCATCCATGTGCGTATAGTTGGTATTGACGATCAAACGAGAAACGCTGGCTAGTTTTGCCGAGATATGAGAACGAAAGAGATCAAGGTATTGTACACTCTCGATTCCGGTGAGCTCTTGGGCTGCTGCAAGAGTCATCTTCTTGCCTTCCCACACTTCTCGCTCGGGAATGCCACGCTCGATAAAGAGAGTGGGAACAGCTTTCTCTTTGACCTTTTGCAAAACAAAGATTGCTTTGGGAATCTCCAAACCGGTGAAATAAACAAAATTTTTGTCTTGTAAAAAAGGTACTGGCATCGCGGGAAGTTCATTGGCAAAAATCACAGCCAAATCGCCTGACTGCATCTGCCCTGCCAGCTTATCTATTCTGGATTTTAGTAGTTCTATCTTCATAATCACTCCTAGAGATTTTTATTTTTTTTTGAATATTGAAATCTGCCGCTGAAATGTTAATTTCCAAAAAATTATTAATTCAGTTTCAGCCTACTTCAAGGTTGAGTGATACTTTTCAAAGAGATCGATTTGTCAAGCAGAAGATAGCAAAAGAGTTTACCCATTTTCTATCGCACTTTTCTGCTGTCCATTTACAGATTCTTACCATTGCATATTTACCTAACCAGCCCAATTTTATGATAAAAATATTTTTTTTATCACATTAGGCTTGACACAAAAACTGAGATTTTTTGATTAGCAATACATATGCGCCTGTGGCCTAATTGGATAGGGCACCTGACTACGGATCAGGGGGTTAGGGGTTCGAATCCTCTCAGGCGTACCATTTTCCCACTCTGGAAACAGAGTGGGATTTTTTTTTGGATAAAACAACCTCCGAGGTTATCCGAGTAATTACCGCTTACTCTCGATCGTCAGTTTACGAATTCTTTGTGTTAGCTCGGGAGTAATTTGCGCAGAATCAAGTCGCCATTGCCAGTTACCACCAGCCACTCCGGGGGTATTGAAACGTGCTTCGCTCCCCAATTCAAGAAAGTCTTGTAAAGGAGCAATGGCCCAATCTGCTTTACTTTGCCAGATAGCGTGCAGCATTGCTGGGCAAATCTCGGTTGGTTTGCAGTTCAAATAACTGCAAACCCGGCGTTTCAATTCAATAGAAATTTTTTCAAACCAACCGCGGGTTGTATCATTATCATGGGTTCCGGTATAAGCTACAAAACTTTTTTTATAGTTATGAGGCAGATAAGGATTCTGATCTCCTCCTTGGAAAGCAAACTGCAATACCTTCATACCTGGGAATCCATATTTCTTACGCAGAGCAGTCACTTCCGCCGTAATCACTCCCAAGTCTTCTGCCACAATAAGCAATTCGCCCAACTCTCTGGCTAATTCCTGAAAAAGTTCATCTCCTGAAGCAGCTTTCCAGCTACCTTGCTCCGCTGTGGAGGCTGCAGCCGGCACTGCCCAGTAGGCTACAAAACCGCGAAAATGATCGATTCGAATCGAATCATACATCTGTTGGGCAAAGAAAAAGCGCAGCTTCCACCAACTAAAATTATCTTCTTGCAGCTTTTCCCAATTATAGAGAGGATTCCCCCATAATTGCCCGGTGGAGCTAAAATAATCGGGAGGTACGCCGGCTACTAAGGTGGGATTACAGTTTTCATCAAAATAGAAAATTTCCTTATTCGCCCAGGCATCAGCGCTATCAAAGGCAATAAAGATGGGCATATCACCCAGAATTTTTATATTACGCTCATTGGCATAAGCTCGCACAGCTTGCCACTGTTCAAAAAAAGTAAATTGGACAAATTTGAAATATTGGATGCGCTCAGCCAGCTCAATTGCATATCTCTGCCTGGCCTCTTCTTCTCTGAGTTTTATCTCCCTAGGCCAATCCGTCCAGCAGATGCCGTCAAAATGCTCTTTCAAAGCCATAAAAAAAGCAAAATCATCTAGCCAAACTTTATTCTCAGTACAAAACTTATCGAACTCGCTAGACGCGACAAAGCGCTGAAAAGCTAGATTCAGAATTTCTTTTTTCCGCGGAATAAGTGCGCCATAATCAACTTTTTGTGTGGGCAGATCATTTAGGGACTGGGACTCCGCTTGGTTCAATAAACCCTTTTCCCTAAGTTTTTCCAGATCAATAAAAAGCGGATTGCCCGCAAAGGCAGAAAAAGACTGATAAGGTGAATCGCCAAATCCAGTGGGTCCCAAAGGGCAGATCTGCCAGAGTTTGATCTGGGCCTGGGCTAGGAAATCTATAAAATCATATGCTGCTTTTCCCAAGGTTCCTATTCCCTGCCTGCCTGGCAAAGCAGAAATATGCAAGAGAATTCCCCCAGCTCTGGAAAAACTCTTCATTAAACTCCATCCTTTTTTTCACGGATCAATTGCCGATAAATTTCCATATATTTCCCCGCAGTTCGGCTTAGATTAAATTTATTTTTAGCTATATCCATCACTCGCTGCAAATGTTGCTTTTTCACAGCATAAGGCAGATTGTAGAAGGAGATCGCTTCTTGAAAGCCATAATCCAGACCTTCCCGATCGGCAAATAAAAAGGTAAACCCATTTCCCTTAGAGTGCGCCACATCCATTTGCTGAATTGTATCTTTCAGGCCTCCGGTGGCGCGAACTACTGGCAAAGTACCAAAGTGTAAAGCTTCCATCTGCGGCAGCCCGCACGGTTCATAACGGGATGGCATTAAGATAAAATCTGCAGCCGCTTTTCCTAAGTTGCTCAAGGCTTCATCAAAAGTTCTATAAGCCACTTGAGGATATTTTTTGCTAAACTTTTCCAGCTGGGCTACTAAAGCGCTATCTCCATTGGCCACCACTGCAATCTGCATATCATATTTTTTTAGAAAATAATCCATGTGATCGATCAACAAATCAGGACCTTTTTGATAATAGAGACGATTAGGCCAGAAAAAAAGCGGTTTATCCGCATATTCTGGTAAACCCACTCGCTGCTGAAAAAGCAATTTATTTTCCGCTTTCTTTTCCATGACCGAATCTCTATCGAAATTGATAATGTCACGCTGCTGAAGGGAATTCATGGTATCAATAGGCGCATTCTGGATTCCCACTGCCCGCTGCTGATCACATTTCAATTTTATCATTTCATAAATAGGCCTAGATACTATATCAGGATACATATTGTTCTTTAGCTCTTGTAAAAAGGTTTCACTTACAGTATTAAAATAATCTGCCGCAAAAATTCCCGTAGTAATAAAATCCACCTTCGTCTTTTCAAAATGTTCACTCAAGTTTTCACGAATATTTTGGGGATATGTTTCAAAATAGAGCCAATCCATAAAATCCATTGGTCGAATTCCACTTGATTCTATCTCCATCATTGTTTGCTTTTCGGTGAAGATATTGTGTAATGTAAACAAAGATTTGATCCCTTTCGCTCTCGCTGCAGCCGGCAATAAGCCTGTCATCCAATCGTTACAATGCACTACATCGGGCTGAATAGCATCCAGTAAATAATTGATGATATGTTGTTGAAATACTAGTGAGCGCCGCACAGGAGGATGCATCACACTTTCGGAATAGGGATTTTTCAGATAGGAAAAAGCGCTGTCGTTCACCAAGTGAATTCCACGCCCGCTTAAGAACACCGCCAGTCTGTCCATCTGTTTGCTTGTAATTTTTGCAATATCTTGAATAGTAAGATCATATTTGGGAATAACAATATGCAATTCAAATTCCTGGCTCTCATTTATATGCCGCACCAACCCAGCAGAGATATCTCCCAATCCACCACCTTTGGCAGCGATCAGGTTGGCAGCATTCCCCATACCCTCTGGTAGCTCAGTGATTTCTGGAGTGCAAAGCAAAATCCTAGGTTTCCCAGGTTTCCGCTCTGTAGGGCTCAAATGCTGTTTAATCTCTTCATTGATCAGTGCCATCCTCTTGTTTTTTTCTACTTTCATGCTTCCATTTCCTTTTTGACTAACGTAAAGAGTTTTTCGGTTTGGAATTCGGATGCGCTCCCAAGTTCCTGCATTTTTTTGATAAACTTAGTTCTGACAGCAATTCGCTGCTTGCTTTGCCAGGGCACTATCAGCTCTGCCAAGCGCCACAATGTTTGATAGGAATCTTGACTGAACCAGCTAATCTCATCATATTTATGGATATTTAAGAACTTCCTTATTTCCGGTTGGCAGAACAGATCTTTTAGCCATTCTCCAGAAAGTTCGACCTTTTCCCATGAATTCATCAACTCTATCAAGGCACCTGCCAGCAGCACGATCTCCTGAGCAGGTAACTGCGCATCTGTTTCCTGCAGGCTCAATTCTATTTCGTCGGATATCAGAGCCGCCCGGAACCAATCTATGGTATAATCATCCGCCCAGATCTCGCTGAGTGGCTGCAAAATCATTGCGATCATCAGCGCGATAGCTTCATTTTCCTCAACCAACTCACTCTCGATTTTGAAAACATTTTGCAGGTTTTGGCTGATCAAAGCTGCGTAATCTTTTTCCGATTTTTTTCCCGTCACATCCAATAAATTTGTAATCTGTTTTTTCAGACGATCTCTCAGCTCGGGTTGTAAATCTGTTATAAAGTCAGGGATCAGATGTTTCCAGTTAAAGATAATCTGTTTCAAAAAAATCGGTGAAATCAGCTTTTGCCAAGCATCCAGCATTTCGCACAACTCCAGTCGTTTCAGTTCATGGTTCAAGTTTTTAGTGCCCTTTCCATCTAGCAGATTATACAATCCGGCAAAATTTCCAGAGATATCCTCGATTTCCCAGACATCCCAATAAACAGCATATTTGAAAGCGCCTAATTTTAGATAGAGACCATTTTGGGATAAATCGGAGGAGCGACGCAAATAAGTGAGACCAGAGATAGCATCGGTGAAAATGGTGAAGAAATTTTCTTGAGGATGCAGATGCCAAGCTTCAGCCAAACTTATCTGCGCCCATTTACTCTCTTGCAGAGTTGCACTGGGCTGAGGAGCATGGTCTACATAACCGCTGGTCTCCGCATAGCTATTATGAAAAACGACCAGCACCTTTTTATCATCTAGCTGATTGGAGTAAGCAAAAACATTTTCATCCAATTTGCCGGCAGATGTTCGAAAGTCATAAAGCAAAAAATCATCTACTTCCGCAAACAGTTCTCTGGCTCGCAAGAGCTGGAAAATTTCTCTCTCATGCCTTTTCAGTAGAGTTTCGTCTACAGCTTCCCACCTGCGCGGACGGGCATATTCCATGCCATAACGTTCGCTAAAGCCTTCCAGCTGACCATGAGCAAACATCGGTAAACCAGGCATCGTAGCCAGCAATACGCACACTCCAAAATATTTATCATCCGCACCAAATTGGGCAATTGTCGTCTCTTCATCTGGGTTGCTCATGAAATTCACAAAGCGTTTTAATATCTGTGGATTGAAGGCGAGCACACTTTTGATCGATTTACGATATTTACTGTTTTCTTCCGCTTTTAGCATGTTCATAAAAGCGCTGTTATAAACCCGATGCATCCCCAAGGTTCGTACAAAATATCCCTCCATCATCCAGAAAGCTTCGGCCAGTAACAGAGTATTTGGTGCTTCCGCCCTGACTCTATCTACTACTTCTCGCCAAAATTCTTTCGGCAGCAGACGATCAAATTCTTCCTTGCTAAGCGCAAAGCGAGCTCGGGAAGGAATATCGCCAGCGCTGCCACGAGGTGGAAACCACAAACGCTGTAAATGCCTTTTCGCCAAAGTCATTGCAGCATCAAACCTGATAATGGGATAATCATGAGCAATCTTCACGATCTCTTGTATCAAGGCTTCTCGCATATCAGCCAAAAGAAAATTTAATTGCGCTGTATCATTCCAAGGAATGCTGGTACCATCATTTCCGTGGTAAATATAGCGAGTGCGCCCATCTCGTTTATCGTGCAGTTTATACACTACCGCAGCGTCAGATTCCTCGTAATAATGATCTTCGACCACTACCTCAATCTCACTTCTGTCAGTGAGATTTTGACTTTGGAATTGATAAGCCGGAAAGGGTGGTTCAGCTGTTTGCAAAAACCAATCCGGATGCTCGATAATCCAATCAGAATCGATCCCCAGATGATTTGGCACCATATCGCAGCCGATACGTATTCCATGTCTCCAGGCTTTGCGTTGTAATTTACGCATGCCTGCATCGCCTCCCAGTTGCTGCGCCACATGATAATTTTTTAGGGAATAAGCGCTGGCCAGCGCTTCAGGATTTCCCTTGAGCTGCTTAAATTTTCGGGATGCATGACTACGCTCCCAGATTCCAATCAACCAAATACCGTTTATACCCCGCCTTGCTATCTGATCCAGCTCTGCATCTGGGATATCATCCAAGCTTGTAATTTCCCGCTGATATTTACGGCTGAGCTGCGCCAACCAGACATAGGTAGATTTCGCCATCAACACCAGTGAGCTCATCCAAGAGCTATCTGCCGTAAAGCTTTCATACTCTTCCTGCTGACTGGAAAAGTCATAGACTTGGGCTGGACCGGGAGCTCCGCCGCGATAAGCCCGCTCTTCTTGCATCACATCCAATCCCATTAGAATGGTCCAAACCGATTCTCCTAGGAAAGTCCCAAAATTTGAACGCAGAAAACTGAGCTGTTCATAAATAGAATCGGGATGCTTTTGAGCTGGTAAAAGCAGCAAATCAAATAACGAGTAATCCTGGGTTAGGGCTGGTTGTTGAGAAAAATATTCTTGCAGCAACTTGATAAGTTTCAGATACTGCGTTTCAGTGCGTAAAGAGTCATCGGCAAAGAGAGATTTATACGGATGGAAAGCCGGGTTTTCGTTACAGAGCCAGATGATGACAGATTCGATAAACTGTTCATTTCCCTGCACCTGAAAATCTTGCTCTAGCTTAGTTTTCAGCTTTTCCTGTTCCTGAGTATCCAAAAAATCATTTACTAAATCCAGAATTTCCTGCTGTTGCTGGCTGCTCATATTTTGCAAGAATTGCCCCAAAATCTGCCGATAAGCCTGCACTATCAGGTTTAGACCAAACAATTCACCAAACGAAATGCCAGCAAATTCCTCTTTACTTTGCAAGAGATGAACCAGCTCCTGACTCTGTTGATCATTGCTCAGAAGCAAAGATTTGTCTTCCAACTGAAAACGCTTCAGTACAAAAAGATCTATATTTTGCTTGTGGAGCGGGATCCCTTTTTTCATGCTCAACTTGGGGTTGCTGATATCTTTCATATGCACTTCAGTTCAAAGCTTAATAATACCATTTGATATAGTCCTTAAAATCATTATAGCAACAGCCTTGGGGTCTGATGCGCAAATTGATGTTCTGTTTACCGGTTCCCTGTACTTGCAGTGAAGTTTCAAAGTAATCGAGATTATCTTTTCGCTCTTTGAAATTTAAGGGCACGACTTGCCAATCTTGCTCTGACCTAAGATAAAAAGCTTCGATCCGAAATAGATCTTCGGCGGCACCGGCAGTATCTATTACAGCATTTATTTTCAGTTCAAAATCACTTTTGATCTGTTCTTCAGGCAAGATATTCATCTCCACTTTCAGGAATTTTACACGATCCCAAAAAGTATCTACTTGAGCATGAAACTCTTGCAAAGCATGCAGATCAGCATAATTATTTTTGGACAGTGAGCGAATATTCTCGGTTCCGGGTAGATAAAAATCGTTGAGATATCTTCTCAAAACTTTATGCATATTAAATTCAAGCCCGATATCATACATCGAATGTTTCATCATCTCAATCCAGCCCAAGGGTAATCCATTTTTATCCTGCGTATAATAGAGCTTTCTAATCACGTTTTCCAGCAAATCATAAATCTCATTAGATTCCATAGTATTGCGAACTGCCGCTTCTTTGACATTCTCTCCGGAAGTAATGGACCAGCCGTTTTGGGGAGTATAACACTCTGCCCACCAGCCATCCAACACGCTCAAATTCAAGGCTCCGTTCATGCCGGTCTTCATCCCAGAGGTTCCACTCGCTTCTTCAGGTTTTATCGGATTATTCAGCCAAACATCTACTCCCTGCACCAAGTGTCTAGCCACATTGATATCATAATTTTCCAAAAAAACAAAGCGGTCTTCTGTCTTGGTTTCTCGAGCGAAATCGATTATGGCCTTGATTGCAGCTTTTCCTTTCTCATCGGCTGGATGAGCTTTTCCTGAAAAGATAAATTGTACAGGGCGTTTTTCATCGGTGAGAATTCGTAAAAGCCGATCTTTATTTTGCAGAATAAGATCACCCCGTTTGTATGTGGCGAAACGCCGAGCAAAGCCGATCAATAAATGATTGGGATTCAAGACTGTGTTTGCCTTGGTAGCCGAAGCACCTTGATAAACCAGAGTATCTTGCAGTCTATCCCGCACAAATGAGATCAGCTGCTGCTTCCTCTGTTGATGAGCTTCCCAGATCTCTACATCAGGAATCGTAGAGAGATTTTCCCACACTTTTTTGCTTTCCGCATGATGTTGGTAATCTGTACCAAGATAACGCACAAACAAGCGTTCCATTTGCCGACTAAGCCACGATTGCATATGCACTCCGTTAGTGATAGCCTGAATCGGAAATTCATCTTCATAAAGTTGGGGATAAATGGGATGCCACATTTTTCGTGAAACTACACTATGCAATTCAGATACGCCATTGATATATTTGGAAAAGCGAATGGCAAAAGCCGACATCGAGAAGTTATCGTTTCCGGAGAATCTGGCGAAAGCAGTAAATTGCTCAAAGCTCAGACCGCAAGAAGTGATCTCATTCTCCAAAAAATAGCGCACCAGCTGGGTATCGAATTCTTCATTACCGGCCGGAACAGGAGTGTGGGTAGTAAAGACTGTACTAGTTTTTACGAATCCGGTTGCTTCCGCAAAACTGAAGCCTTGCTCTTTGATCAATTTCTGTAAACGTTTGATAATCAGAAAAGCCGAATGCCCTTCGTTCAAATGATAGATGCTGGGTTGCAAATCAAGAGCAGTGATCAATTCCAGGCCACCAAAAGCTAGGACAATCTCTTGCAAAATACGCATCTGTCGATCAGCGATATAGAGATGCGAAGTAATGCTACGGTTTTGAGGTGTATTTTCCTCTAGATTGGAATCCAATAGATAGAGCGGAACTTTACCAACTTTGATGATCCAGGCTTTCAGATAGATAGGTTCACCCCTCAGCTCTAAAGTTAAGACCAGGTCATTTCCTTTTTCATCTTTAACTTTTTCGATTGCTTTGCTATACCATTCATTTTCGATGTAAATCTCTTGCTGCATTCCATCCAAATTTATTTTCTGATTGAAATAACCATAATGGTAGAGTAGCCCGAATCCTACCAAAGGAATTCCCAGATCGGAAGCTGCTTTCAAGTGATCTCCGGAAAGTATTCCCAATCCTCCAGAATAGATCGGAAGAGATTCATGCAGCCCGTATTCCATCGAAAAATAAGCCACACAAAAATCCGACTCAAAACTCTTTTTCTCAGCATCCTTGTTTGTATAACATCCTTCGTAATCCAAATATAACTTAAAATTTTTATAAACTGAATTCATCTCATTAATAAAACCAGAATTTTCTGAGAGCTCAATCCATCTTTCCTGTTTAATCTCCAACAGAATTTTTTGCGGATTATGATCATAATTTCGGAAAAGAACAGGATCAATTCGGCTAAAAAGTCGAAAAGCATCAGGATTCCAAGTCGACCACAAATTTCCAGCTAATTCCTGCAGAGGAAACAAACTCTCAGGTAAATGTGGTTTTACATAGAAATCTTTAAATTTTATATTGTCTTTCATTAGCACCTCCTCTCGAAATATGTTTTCGTGATCATATCTGTCAATATATCTTCAAATATTGTTTGACTTAATACATCCTCCAAAAGTTCATCCTCTGTTAAAGGATAAACTATGAAAAAATATGAGATAAAATTAAGTTATACCCCGCCTATAGGTGGGAAGCACAATGTTGCAGTTGCTGGGTCATTTAATGATTGGGAACCGCAAGCAATGCAAGCGGTTAGTGGAAATTATGAGATAATCCTGCAGCTACCAGCCGGGAAATATTCTTACAAATTTATTGTCGATAACCAATGGCAGGCCGATGCCAATGCTGATTTTTATGAAAGTGACAATCAGGGTGGACGAAACAGTATTTTGCTGGTAAAAGAAAGTTATGAACCTTTGTTTGTGGTTCCTATTCGGTTTGCTCCGATTGATAAACTCATAGAAACTGTGAATATTTGCGGTTCCTTTAATGACTGGGATCAAAACTCCCTATCACTGAAAAAAAACGCTGAAGGTAAATTCTCTACTTTCCTACTATTGCCGCCAGGTTCCTACCAATACAAACTGCTTCTAAACTCAGCTACTTGGATTACAGATCCGCAAAATCCGCATGTAGTTGCAAATAATAGGGCTGGATATAATTCCCTGCTAAAGGTAGATAACTATTTTCCTCGCTATGATGGTAACCAAGAAGAGATCTTCACCTACAATCTAATCAATCGAAATTACCCACGAGCTGAAACTATCGGGAAAGGCTGGCTGCGGATTGCTTGCCAGGTTTACAAAAACAATCTCGACACTGTCTCTGCGCTTATCGCTGGCAGCACTATTCCCCTGACAAAATTCTACTCAGAGAAGAACTTTGACTATTATTCAGCTACTATTCGCGATCGCGGCATAGATATTTATAATATTCAATTAGAGAGAAAGCAAAAAAAGCTGCTGTTAAAGGAAAGAGGTTCTTTACAAATTCAGCGAAATTCTACCGAGCTAGAGTGGATCCAAAGTGGCTTTATATACCAGATCTTCTGCGATCGCTTTCATAATGGAGATCCCCAGCTCAATCCTGATTTTTCTGAATGGTATTATGATCCGACACAAAATCCGCTCGCCCGGGCAGTACGCCAGAAATTGTTTCGCTTGGAAGAAAATTGGCAAAATTCGACCATCCTAAAAGACCATCCTCAGAGGAATTACACTTTTTTTGGGGGTGATCTGGTTGGTGTGAAACAAAAAATCCCTTACTTGAAAGAGCTGGGCATTACCTGTATCTATTTTAACCCTTTGGTGCAAGCTGGTTCCAATCATAAATATGATACTTATGATTATTTTCAGATAGATCCGCATTTCGGAGGAAATCAGGTATTTCGAGAATTAGCAGCGGCATGCCAAAAAAATGGGATTTCCATAATCTTAGATTTTGCCTTCAACCATGTGGGCCTTGGTTTTTTTGCTTTTCAGGATTGTTTGAAAAATGGTAAAAAATCGAAGTATTTCAACTGGTTTGACTGGTATAAATTTCCCTTACCGCAAACGATTCCTGCCAATTTCAAAGCCACGGATTATTATCAATGCTGGTGGGGGCATGCTACTCTTCCCGATCTGAATTATGATCTAAAACGTTTTCATCCAGATGAGAATGGAATCCATAATTATGCCGATGCTGAGATCAATCAACCTTTGCTGGATTATCTGATGAAAGTAGTGGAATTCTGGATCTTGGAGATGGATATCGCTGGCTTCCGCTTAGATGTTCCCAATGAAGTTCCTTTTTGGTTTTGGAAAATCTTTCGCCAAAAAGTAAAATCTCTAAAACCGCAAGCCTATCTGGTAGGTGAAATCTGGCATAATGCTGAAGAGTGGCTGGACGGCTATTTTGATGCTGTGATGAATTACACCTATTTCCGAGAACCTGTTTTCCAATTTTTTGCTCTGCAAAATTGGACAAAGCAGCAATTCCTCGCTGCAATGATTCAGGGATTACATACTTATGGTTTTTATCATCTCAGCTTGATGATGAATCTTTTAGACAGTCACGATACATTCCGATTTCTCCAAGCTTGTAATGGTGATTTGCCAAGATTGAAATTAGCTCTTATCTTTCAGGCAAGTTGGATTGGTATACCACATCTTTTCTATGGAGATGAAGTCGGACTTCAGGGCGGTAATGATCCAGATAATCGACGCCCCATGAATTGGGATTTTTCTCAAGACCAGGAGTTAAAAGATTTACATGATTTTGTCCGCCAACTTATCTCCATCCGTAGCGATAATCCGACGCTGATTTATGGTGAGCTGATCGTCCGCGATGATTATCCCGCTTTGATTTTTCTGGAGCGGCGTTTGGCTGATAAGAAAATCCTGATCATCCTCAATCCTACCAAGCAATATCAGGAGATATCTCTTCCTGCCGGCGAAAACTATCGCGACTTGCTGAGCAAGGCAAATTTGTCAAAATCCGGTGATTATCTAATGCTGGGACTAGAACCAGAAAGCGGCAAAATTTTACAGCTTTTAACAACCTCCGAGGTTATCCTCTAGCGAGGAAGCTCTTTAATTCTTCTATGGTGGTAAAGTGCTGTATCAGCTCATCTTTGCTGATAAAACCGATCTCTCTCTGCGCTGTATAATCTAAATATGAGGAAAACTCCCAATCCTGCAGATCTTTTACTAGACCGTGGTTTACCGGATTGTTATGAATATATCTAAATAGCTCCAAGAGATCAACCAGATCAATGATCTCTTTGCTTTTGGGCTTGGTTTGAAACAAAGATCCGCGCCGCTGATGAATTTTATTGAATGCTTTGGCATAGCTATTATGAAAATTTGAGATCTGCTGTCGAACATATGGCAGCGCATTAGCTGCTTCTAGAACGATCCGTTTATTGGTCTCATTTACAGTATCAATGATTTTTTTTGCCTCTTTCTCCCTAACCAGCAGATGATAGTGATTGGGCATTAGACAAAAGGCAAGAGTGTGAAAAACCGGTTCTAGATAACGTTGATAGCGATTCAAGAAAAGCTGATAATCTTCCCTATTGGTAAATAATTCGTCCAGATTAGAATTTGCTCTCGTATAGATATGGAACTCTTTCCCACAAGCCAAATTCATCTCTCCCCTCCTTGTTTGTTTTGGCAACCTCCGAGGTTGTACAACCTCGGAGGTTAGATGATTTGATTTTGATTCAATTAGTTTTCGAATGTTTCGATATATTTCTCCAAACCCAGGCGGAAGATATTCATCGCTTTGGCCAATTTCTCTTCATTCAAAATATAAGCTAGGCGCACCTCATCTTTTCCCAAGCCGGGTGTTGCATAAAAGCCTTCGGCCGGCGAGAACATCACAGTTTCATTATCGATCCGGAATTCTGTCAGCATCCATTTGGCAAAATGCTCAGCATCGCTAATTGGTAATTTGGCAATGATATAAAAAGCTCCCGTTGGTTTGATGCAGATAATATCATCGATTTTCTGCAACTCTTCAAAAACCAGATTACGGCGATGGTCATATTCGGTGATGATATTTTTGAAATAATCTTCCTCAATATCGATGCAAGCGTTGGCTGCCAACTGATCTATGGTGGGTGGGCAGAGTCTGGCTTGAGCAAATTTCAGAGTTGCAGCCATCAGCTCTTTGTTTTTGGAAACCAGGCAACCGATACGCGCCCCGCAAGCACTATAGCGCTTGGAGATGCTATCAACCATTATCGCCAGATCTTCCAATCCGGCAATATCTAAAATACTGGTGTGCACATATCCATCATAGATAAATTCGCGATAAACCTCATCTGAGATGACGTACAGATTGTGCTTTAGCGCCAGATTACCCAAACGCTCAATCTCTGATTTTGGAAAAACCGTACCGGTGGGATTACCCGGATTGCAGAGCATAATCGCGGCAGTTTTATCGGTAATCAACGCTTCCAGATTTTCATCCGGAGGTAGCGTAAAGCCATCTTCGGCATAGGTGGTAAGTGGCACGATCTTGACCCCTGTCATTTCGGCAAAGCCATTATAGTTGGTATAAAATGGTTCGGGGACTATCACTTCGTCGCCGGGATTGCAAGTAACCAACAGTGCAAAAATCAATGCTTCCGAGCCGGCAGTGGTGACGATAATATCCTCTTTGTTCAGCAGAATATTGTGTCTGCCATAGTAGCGGACCAGATTGGTGCGATATTCATCCAAACCCTGCGAAGGACCATAAGCCAGCACTTTTTCATCATATTTCCGATAGACATCCAACATCTCACGCGGAGTTTCGATATCGGGCTGACCAATATTCAGATGATAAATCTGAGTACCTTGCTTTCTGGCAATATCGGCAAAAGGCATCAGTTTGCGGATGGGAGACGCCTGAATTTTGTTTGCTCTTCTTGATAATTTCATAAAATTACCTCTCTATATTTTTTTTAGTTTATTTTCTTGGGCTAACTTTTCCAAAACATTTTTCAGCTCGCTTCTTTTGGCTTCTATCTCAGTTTTGGATTTCAGATAAATCGGCTCACCATAAGTGATATTGATCTTACTAAAGAGTTTGGGAAAGCGAAATTTATCCCAGGAATTGAAGATCTTTTCTCTCTGCGCATCCACTGCAACCGGGATGATCGGTTTTCGGGAAAGCAGAGCCAGATAAAGAGCGCCATCTTTGACTTCATAGAGCGGACCTTTGGGTCCATCGGGAGTTATCGCCACGGGATATTCTCTTACCTGCCGGATCAATTTCTTCAAGGCAGAGCTGCCTCCACGGGTAGAAGAGCCGCGGGCTGTCTGATATCCCAATGCATGGGCCGGGCCGGCAATAATCTCTCCATCTTGCGAAGATGAGATCAAAATAATCAATTTTGTGAAGCGATGCAGATAGAGTAGTGGCAACATATCTCGATGCCAAAAAGCATAGATCACATTTTTCTCTTTTGGTTTGGGAGTGCGCAAAGTATAGCGCCAGCTGGCTCCAAACAGCAAAACCAGAGCTGCTCCCAGATATTTCTCCAGAAAAAGCAGCAATCTATTGCCCAGCGATCTTTTTTTCTTATTTGCCATCTAATCTCCTATCAGCTCACGAATTTGTTCTGCACAACTTTCCGAGGCAGATTTTTTTCCTAAAATTTGATGGATCTTTTTTAATTTTGCTTTAATCGCGTCAAACAACTTTTTATCCTGCCAGATATTGAGTAATTCCGCGGCAATATTTTTCCCGGTAGCTGCTGATTGGATCAGTTCGGGCAGCAGATCTTCATCCAATATAATATTGGGCAAACCAATGCGAGAAATTTTTACCAAATGCTTGCCGATAGCATAAGAGACCGGGGCAGTTTTGTAGACTATGATGAAGGGCGTTTCGGCGTAAGCGCACTCCAAAGTGGCAGTTCCGGAAGTAACGCTCAGCAGATCGCAATAATGCATCATCTCATAATTATCGCCTGCAATCAGGCGCACATCTGCTGATAATTCGCCCAAGTGTTGCTGAAAGATATCTTTATCCACAGAGTTGGATTGGGAGATTAGAAACTGAAATTTTGCTGCGGGCAAGTGTTTGATCGCCTGGATATATTCAGGTAAAATCCTTTCGATTTCAGCATTTCTACTACCGGGGAAAAATCCGATCCAAGCTTTATCATTATCCAAATCGTACTTCTGGGCAAAATCTGCTTTGGATATTTGCAGAGTTATCTCTTCGGCAATCGGATGCCCCACATAGGTGGCGGGAATAGCCAGTTTTTGAAAATATTCACCTTCAAAAGGCAAAATATAACAGATGTGGTCGGTGAATTTCTGTAATTTGAAAATTCGTTTTTTCTTCCAAGCCCAAAATTGAGGACAGATATAATAAAGCACCTTGATCCCCTGTTTCTTGGCAAATTCGGCAATCCGCATATTTAATCCTGGGTAATCTACCAAAACCAGCAGATCGGGTGGATTTTCTGAGAGGATAGTTTTCACTCGTTTTTCCACTTGAGAAAAAAAGCGCAAATGCTGCACCACTTCGCTGAAACCCATCACATTGAAGCGCGAAAAATCGAACTCGGTCTGCAAACCTGCTGCCTGCATCTTTTCGCCGCCGATACCAAAATGAAGATAATCTGCTCTACGGCTTGGCCTCGATCACGTCGAAGCCCTGCCTCGAAAGCGAGGCCGACAGCACGCGGCGC
The DNA here is from genome assembly GCA_046482725.1 of Cloacimonadales bacterium (SeqCode). Taxonomy (GTDB): domain Bacteria; phylum Cloacimonadota; class Cloacimonadia; order Cloacimonadales; family TCS61; genus DAOWES01. Next base: position 59 of record JAWOEN010000183.1, on the reverse strand, counting down.
TGAGCGCGCGAGTCGTCAACGACCAGCACACGCCGGATGGCACAGTCATGCCGGTCGTC
>JAWOEN010000174.1:0-3986 GCA_046482725.1 Cloacimonadales bacterium (SeqCode) | reverse complement strand
CCGACAAGTTCGGGGTTAACCTAGAATTAGGCGGCGGTAATACTTTCTCTGGCGGTAAATTTGGTATTACCTTGAAATTATAAGCCGTCAGCCTGTTTACCAGAGATTGTTAAAAGGTAAAATATACCTTGAAAACTATACATCAACTTTGAAACTACATAAAAAATCTACAATATCCCAGGAGGATATTATGAAAAAAACAGTTTTATTTATTTCCATGTTCTTGCTTATTGCTAGCTCTATTTTGGCTGATGGACCAGCTACAGTAAATCTTGGAACAGCGGAAAATTATGTTATCTTAGCCAAAACAGGAATCTCATCTACCGGAACCACAGATATTGTTGGAGATCTTGGTCTCAGCCCTGCATCAGCTTCTTATATTACCGGCTTTGATTTGATCATGGATCCATCAGGAACTTATTCAACTTCAGCTTTGGTCACAGGAGAAATTTTTGCTGCGGATTACACCTCACCCACTCCCTCTAACCTAACCACCGCAGTTAGCGATATGGAAACTGCCTATACAGATGCTGCCGGAAGAGTTAATCCCGATTTTACCGAGCTTTATGCTGGAGATTTGACAGGTCAGACACTTGTACCCGGTCTTTACAATTGGAGCAGTGGAGTTTTGATTAGCGCTGCTGGTCTTACAATTGCCGGAAGTGCAGACGATATCTGGATATTCCAAATCTCACAAAATCTTACAGTAGCTGATGGTGCGATCATCACATTGAGTGGTGGTGCTCAAGCTGCCAATATATTTTGGCAGATTGCCGGGCAAGCTTCCATCGGCACGACAGCTCAGTTTAAGGGAATTATTCTGGGTCAAACCATGATCTCATTGAATACTAATGCTACTCTAAACGGTAGAGTACTCTCACAAACGGCAGTTACTTTAGACGGTAACAATGTAGTTGAGCCCAGTAATTTAACTGAAGCAAGTGATGATGAGATACCATTCAAAACTAGTTTGATAGCCAACTATCCTAATCCTTTCAACCCTGAAACAACCATAGTTTACAATCTCCAGCAAGCTGGGTATGTTAGTTTGGAAGTCATCAATATCAGAGGTCAGAAGGTAAAATCGCTGGTCAATGAGCATCAAGAAGCTGGAACTAAATCTATTGTCTGGAATGGCTTGGATGATAATAACCAGGCAGTATCAAGTGGAATTTATTTCTATCTGATGAAAGCCGGTGAAAACTTTAGTTCAGCTAAAAAAATGATCCTACTCAAATAAATTTGAGTTTGATAAGATTAAGCCGCTCAGTGAGCGGCTTTTTTACTATTCGGCTTATCTGCCAGCGCTTGTGCTTATTGGAATTGATTGGGATTGCCCTTTCCGTAGACATAATCATACAAAATCAGTTCTTTCTGCTCTTTGGTAAGGAAAGAGCTCCACACCTCTTTGGGGTTATCACATTGCAGAAGCTTATCGACAGACTCTGGCGAACTAAAATGTGTGCTAAAGGCGGCTAAAACCTGAATATGAGGTTTATTATCCTGATTCGAAGAAATCAGACATGCTATCAAACGTGCCGGTTTGCCATCCAGAGAATCAAAATCTATCCCTTCAGAACTCAGTCCGATCGCAATTGTGGTAACTGCTGCTTGGGAAGTGCGAGCATGTGGAATGGCCAAACCGTTTTTCATGCCGGTACTCATCGAATTTTCCCGCGCCATCACTTCCTGCAAAACCTGCTCTTTATCATTTATTCTGCCATTTTCATGCAAAATATCGATCAACTCTGAGATAGCAGCTTGCTTATCTTTAGCCTCTAAATTCATGATAATACAAGCAGGATCGATAATCTTACTCAAATCGATCTTATACTTCTTCTGGGTCGAATCAAAAACCAGCTCTTTGCGCAGATCGGAAGGTCGTGACATCGCCTTTAGTTTCTTGATCGTATTATCCAATTTCAAAAATGCTTCATAAACCACTGCTTTGACGAATGTAGTATCAGAATCCGCGCTACGGAAAATTATCTTCTCACCTTCCTGAATCAATTTGATAAAGATATCATCTTTGCGAATTTCATAGATAATATCATCAAATTCACGACGATTGATATAAAAACCTTCATTATGAAAAAACCTTGTGATATAGGAGACCAGAAATTCTACCTCTTCTACGCCAGTCAGCAAATATTCAAATTGAGCAATTCCACTGATCTTATACTGTTTACGAACACCGGAACCATTTTTTTTTAGGAATGAATTCAAGATTTGAGGTGAAATCAAGGTAGTCAAAATAATCATCATAATGACAATACCAAAAGCGCTACTCTGCAAAAATCCGGCTGAAAGTCCGATACCGGCAATAATCAATGCTACTTCACCGCGTGGAGCCATGCCAAAACCAATGCGTAGCGCTCCGAGTTTATTAAAATTAAAAAATAGTGAGGTGATTCCACAGCCGACCACTTTGGCCAAAATTGCCAAAAGTGTAAAAAGCAAGCCAACCAGAAGATATTCACTATCCATCAAAGTAACAATATTTATTTTCATTCCCATTACTGCGAAAAATATCGGCACGAAAAAGCGTTCAATCGGATGCAAAGTCTCTTGGATATTGAAGCTGATATCAGTGCGGGAAAGCGCTAAACCGGTAATGTATGCACCAATAATCATTGCTAAGCCAACTTTTTCGAAAATGCTAGAAACGAGTAGAGCCAAAGCAAAAGCGATGAAAGTGATCAGATATTTGTTTTTGAATAATTTCAGGGCAGCACTCAGTTTCTGAGAAAAAAGCAAGCCCACTACCAAGGAAATTGCTAAAATCCCAAACGACTTGATCGAGATCAGAATAATTTGATTCCAACTAATATTGATCTGATTTTCTGCGTTGGCCTCGGAAGAGATAGCCATTACCAGCGCCAAAGCGATGATTACCACTACGTCATTGATTACTGTGGTAAGATGAATAGTAACACCCTCGGGCGAATCCATACTACGCCGTTCCGAGAGAATGCGCGCGGTGATGCCAACCGATGTGACACTACTAATAAGTCCATAAAATAGGGTGACAGGATGAAAAAAATGATGATCGAAAAAATAGATGCTAATCCCGGCGCCCACTGCAAAAGAGAAGATCAGCCCCACCAAGGCAATGAAAAAACCTGCCAAAGAATAGTGCCGCAATAATCTGGTATCAGTTTCCAAACCTGCTAAAAAAAGTAAAATGACCAATCCGAATATCGAAAAACCATACAATTCTGGAGAGATGGGAAGATTGGAGCCTATATGCTCAGGAAATATCCCCTCCGGAAATCCCCAAACCGGTAAAGATCCCAACAAATAGGGACCAATCAAAATTCCGGCTGCCAATTCACCCAAGACTCCCGGAAAGCCGATCTTTTCCAAAATAAAACCAAATCCCCGCGCCACAAATATGATCACAGCTAATTGGAAAAGCAGGTTGGTCATCAAATGATACATATCCAAGACCTGGTCGTCGGCCTGTACATTTACAGCCGCTAAACCAAGACTAAAAAATATTGTTATCAGCAAAAAAATTATCTTTTTCATCAGCACCTCTGCCCCATTTCAGAAAGCAAAGCCGATCTTGCAAGAAAAATAATTTACCACGAAGATGATAAAGGTTAAAGTTTACCAGCCTTTGGCTGGCTAAGGTTTATGCGCCGAATGCGAGTTAGCGAGCTGCAGGCGTATTGAGGTTGAGGTTGAGGTTAAGGCTTGTGCGCCGAATGCGAGCTTGGGTGTTTTAAGCGCAATGAGAGAATGGAAATAATAATTGGTACAATATGGCACTTCAAAATGGTAGATCTGTTTTCCAAAAAACGAAAAATTGTAGAGCAGATGAAAGGAGTAGATATTGTTTCAGACAAAACTATTCAAGCTGTAAGGTTTCCATCTCCTGCTGTAACATTTGACTATATCGTTGTAATTCAGCACGTGCACTATCACGCTCAGGCATCTGCTGTAACAGTTCGGCGGTATTAATATGACCAAACTTAAGATCT
>JAWOEN010000086.1:0-3871 GCA_046482725.1 Cloacimonadales bacterium (SeqCode) | reverse complement strand
TAGCTATTGTTTCAGCCAGGTAAGTGTCAGACTCAGAGAGTCCGATTTGACTGCAAATTGCTTCTATGTTGGATCTTACCCGACATGTATGGTTGAATTTCATCTCAAAATTCCAGTTAACTTCACTATCGGCAATCATAAAAGATTGATAGTGCTCTATAAATTTGGCTTCTAGTTCTTTAACGAATCTAATATCTATCACAAAAATTTCTCCTGAAGTAAGCTTACCGTTGAAAGATATTTTAGAGAATTTTATGTCAAGATCTAATATTCCTATTTGAACTTTTGCAGATCTTTACAAGTGCATAAATAAAGTAAAATATTTTTTTAAAGTATACCAATTTAAACTTCTGATGACATCAGGATTTTCATAAACAATTTTTACCATCTCAGCCTCTCTGAGCAGGAGAGCTTGGTGCGGTTTTAAATCTGGAAATTGTTTATGACTTTTTGCATTTCCTTCCTTCTTCTCTCGATCAATAATATAAAGTTTGCTCTCTTGCCAAAAAGCTTATCTTATCTCTTACTGCGTGTTAGGTACTGTATGAAAATGAGATAAATTTTCTTCCTATTGGCTCATATAATTTTTCTCTTTGCACATTCACAGTACTTTTAGAGGATTGATAAAAAGTAAGAGTTGCCACTCTTCTTGGTTGAAAAGAGTCTGAGAAGAGTGATTAGATTGTAGCAGTAAGCAAAAACGGAGACAACTATGATTGAAGAATTAAACATTAGGATAACCGGTGAAGCCGGGCAGGGCATGAATACTATCGGGGCCGTTATTAGTAAGATGTACAAAGAAGCAGGTTTTCATATATTTTCACACCTCGATTTTATGTCCAGAGTGAGAGGCGGTAACAATTACTATCAAATCAGGATTTCAAATCGTGCTGTCAGCTCTCCTCGCGAGCAAGTAGACATCCTGATCCCACTAACAGCTAATGCTCTAAAATTGCATACAAATTCTCTAAACGAGCATGGTCTGGCAATAGTCGACAAAGAGAAGTTCAAGATCTCAGATTGCAGTAGTTTTCTCTGTATCAATTTTTATGAGATAGCCAATAAAGCAGGTGGCAATGACCTTTATATCAATTCTGTTTGCACTGGTATTTTAGCAGCCTTAACCGGTATCAAACTTAAAGCTGTCAGTGCAATTATTTCCGATATTTTTGCCGATAAAGGCGAGAAGATAGTTCAAAACAATTTAGAAGCGGCAGCAATCGGATTTGCCAGCGCTAGGGAAAAAGAGGGCTTTGACAAATTCAAACTACCAAAATCGTCTACTAGTCCCAATTATCTACTTGATGGCAAAACTGCTATTGGTTTGGGAGCAATCTCAGCTGGTTGTAAATTTTATACAGCATATCCTATGAGTCCATCTACCGGTGTGATGAATACGATTGCCAGTTACATGGAAAAATTTGGAATAATCGTTGAGCAAGCTGAAGATGAGATAGCAGCAGTCAATATGGCTATTGGCGCTGGGGCAGCAGGTGTGAGAGCTATGACTGCCACTTCCGGAGGCGGATTTGCTCTAATGGGAGAAGGTATTAGTTTGGCAGCAATGACTGAAACTCCTCTAATTGTGGGCAATATTCAAAGACCCGGACCTGCCACAGGCTTTCCCACCAGAACCGAGCAGGCAGATCTTAATCTTGTTCTTGCTGCCGGTCATGGTGAATTTGCCAAAGTGATCTTTGCACCCGGATCTATCGAAGAATCTTTCTATCTTACCAAAAAATCCTTTAATCTGGCAGATAAATATCAGATACCGGTGATAATTCTCTCCGATCAATTTCTGGTAGATTCTATCAGAAACATTGATAAATTTGATTTGGAGCGGGAAGCTATCGAGCGTAATCTGCTCTCGGCAAAAGCTGCAAAAGAGCTAAAAGAGTATCAACGCTACAAACTTACTGCTTCCGGAATATCTCCCCGAGCTGTCTATTCCCAGATAGATGATCTTATATATTTGGATAGTGATGAGCATACGGAAGAGGGGCATATTACCGAAGATGGCGAGCTCAGGGTCAAGATGGTGAATAAACGTTTTCAGAAGAAGCTGGCTGCTTTGGTGGATGAGTATGTCGAGCCGACAACTTACAATTTAGAAGCAGCGGAGATTGTCTTTTTCTGTTTTGGTTCGCTGCTGGGACCTCTGAGAGAAAGCCTGCAAGAGCTCAACAATCCGAAATTGGCGATGATACATCTATCGCAAGTCTGGCCTCTAAATGCTGAAAAGATCGAGCGATTGGTGCAACAGAAAAAGAGGATTTTTAGTGTGGAGAATAATGCCGAAGGTCAGCTCGCCAAATTGCTAAAACGAGAAACCGCAATCAGAGTTGAAGGCTCGATTCTAAAATATGATGGCAGACCTTTTACTCTGGAAGGCTTGATCAGACAAATAAATAATGCTATTTCAGCGTGAAGGAGAAGAGATGAAACAACAAAAATTTAGTAGCAAAGATCCGATAGCTTGGTGCCCGGGTTGTGGTAATTTTGGAATCTTAAATGCTGTAAAAAAGGCTTTGGTAAAATTGGAGCTAACTCCCAATCAAACACTATTTGTATCTGGAATTGGACAGGCCGCCAAGTTTCCACATTATATTGGAGCGAACTGTTTTAATGGCTTGCATGGAAGAGCTTTGCCGGTGGCAGCAGCAGCAAAGATGGTGAATCCGGAATTGAATGTTTTGGTTACTACAGGAGATGGTGATTGTTATGGAGAGGGTGGAAATCATTTCATTCATAATATGCGCAGAAATGTTGATATCACTTTGATCGTTCATAATAATCAAATCTATGGCTTAACCAAAGGTCAGGCTTCGCCTACTACTGACCCCGGTTTTATTACCAAAGTGCAGAACCAAGGTGTTATTCTCAATAAATTTAATTCGTTGGCAGTTTCAATAGCTAATGGCTGTACTTTTGTCGCTCGCGGCTTTTCCAAAGATATAGAAGATTTAGCGGATCTGATTGTAGAAGCGGTCAATCACAAAGGCTTTTCTTTGCTGGAAGTTATGCAACCTTGCGTCTCATTCAATAAAGTAAATACCTATGATTGGTATTCCGAGCGACTTTACGCTGTGACAGAAGATAAATCTTATGACCCTGAAGATATTCAATCCGCTTTTATGAAAGCATTAGAATGGGGTGAGCGGATACCGATGGGAATTATTTATCGCCACCAAGCTCAAACCTATCAGCAAAGAATGAAAAGTGATAAGAACCCCTATCGCAATCAAGACAATAATGATATTAGCAAAATCTTTGAAGATTTTTTGTAGCAGCTTGCCCTGCTAAGTGATAATTCAGAGGATCTGCTTTTATATTTTTCTATTCATATTTCGATACGATTCGGCCCAGCCGAATCACTCAATATGAAATTTCTTGTTTTGTCTGAAACAATATCTACCCCTTTCATCTGCTCTACAATTTTTCGTTTTTTGGAAAACAGATCTACCATTTTGAAGTGCCATATTGTACCAATCACAATTTCCATTCTCTCATTGCGCTTAAAACACCCAAGCTCACATTCGGCGCACAAGCCTTAACCTCAACCTCAACCTCAATACGCCTGCAGCTCGCCAGCTCGCATTCGGCGCACAAGCCTTAACCTCAACCTCAATGCGCCTGCAGCTCGCTAACTCGCATTCGGCGCATAAACCTTAACCTCAACCTCAACCTCAATACGCCTGCAGCTCGCTAACTCGCATTCGGCGCATAAACCTTAACCTCAACCTAAACCTCAACCTCAATGCGCCTGCAGCTCGCCAGCTCGCATTCGGCGCACAAGCCTTAGCCAACCACAGGCTGGTAAACTTTAACCTTTATCATCTTCGTGGTAAATTATTTTTCTTGCAAGATCGGC
>JAWOEN010000021.1:0-6532 GCA_046482725.1 Cloacimonadales bacterium (SeqCode) | reverse complement strand
GGAAGAGCTGCAGCCCATCTATGATTTGAGCAAAGATCGAGATAATAAGTGGGACAATCTGGAAGTTATTTTGGAGCGCAATCATATTTTGGAGAAGATCAACGAGATTGGTCGAGGCGCCCAAGAGGAGATCCTAACGATGAATAAAGCGCCCTATGCTACAAATTTCGAAGAAGCGATCGAGCGGGGCAGTGCTGATTTTTTTCAGGGATTATCCTACAAATTTATCGCTGAGAAATCTGATATGCACAATGCTTCCTATTGCAAATTTATGGAGCTTTGGGAACGCAATGGAGCCGAAATACGTGTGGTGGAAGAGGTACCGATCAAATTGGTGATCTTTGATCGTAAGCAGGTAATCCTCAGTTTATCCAACGATCCTACCAAAGCTAACAAATTTACCTCAATGTATATCGATAATCTCGACATGGCAAAAATGTATGTGAAAACATTTGAACTATATTTTAGTGAAGGAATAACAATAAAGCAATTTTTAGAAGAACAAAAGGAGAACCCCAAATGAAGAAGTTATTAACAATTTTTATGCTGATTCTCAGTTTCTCGCTCTTAACAGCCCAAGACGTGAAATTGGTCGATGCTGAAGGCGCAGGAGATTTTACCACTTTGGCAGCTGCCATCGATTATCTGAATGAATTGGCAGAGCTGCCCGCAGACGGAATTATTTTCAATGTAACAGCCGGACAAACCTTTACTGATTCACTCAGCGCAATCACAGCTGTGGGAACAGCCACCGCACCGATTATTTTCCAAAAAACTGGTGAAGGCGCCAACCCGGTAATTGCCAACGAAGAGCAAGACAACGTGATTGTTCTCTTCTTGTCAGCAGCTTATATCACTTTCGATTCTTTCGATATTGTGGATCCTGATCCTACTAATGAAGCGCGCTATCTCACAGGTTTTGAGATAGATAGCTCCAGCAATATCAATATTCTCAATTCCAAGGTAGAAAATTTCAATAAATATGGCATCGATATTGGTGGCGGCAGTGTAAATTGTTTGGTAGAAAACAACACTATCTATTATACAGAAGAATATTTTACCAGCGAAACTGCTATTTATGGCATCAAAGCCTCCTATAACAGCGAGATAGCTGATATCTTTATCCATAAAAATCATGTTTATGGCATCAAAGAATCCAGCTCTACAGTTTATGGTATCGAGTACAATCAAATCAGCGGTGAAGTGATCAACAATATGGTTTCTTTGCAAGCAGATAACAACGATAAAATCTATGGCATGCGCGTGGTAGGCCGAGCTGGCAGAACTACCAACGTGCTGAATAATACCGTCCGCATCTCCGGTCTGGCTACCGACCACGGTTACGCTTTGGCTATTTTGGGTGCAGGTGGTGAAGTGAATATCAAAAATAATATCTTGCTCAACGACCGCACCGAATTTGATCAATACAATGTTTGGTTTGCCTTCCAATACCCCGGAGTAGATCTGGATAATAATATCTACTATTCTCAGCCGGCTGAGGGCTTTGCTGCCAGATTGGGAACCACTGATTATGCAAGTCTCAGTGATTGGCAAAGCGCTAGTGAATTGGATGCTAACTCTCTGGTTTTGGCAGTAGATTTTGCTGACGCAGTAAATGATGATCTGCATCTGGCCGGCAATGCGCTGGGAAATCAGGATTTTATCGCACTTGCCAGTGATTTGGTAACAGAGGATATCGATGGTGAACCGCGTCATCCCGAATATCCTTATATCGGGGCAGACGAGAATATCGACCATCCTTTGGCTGTCTATCTGGAAAGCGAATATGTGATCGATAACAGCGGAGCAGGTGATTTCCTCTCGATCGCTGAAGCTATCGAAACTCTGAATATTGGCATTATCCCGGCAGGTGGCACAACCTTCCAAGTAACAGCCGGGCAAACTTTCACTGATTCTCTGGCGACTATCACAGCGGTGGCCACTGCTGAGGATCCGATTATTTTCCAAAAATCCGGTGAAGGCGACAATCCTCTGCTCGATTATAATTATGTTGATGGCATAGTTTTGCATTTTGATAACGCTGCTCACATCACTTTTGATAGCATCGATATCACAGATGCTACCGATGATGAGATCAGATACGAGCGAGCAATCTATATCTACGCCTCAGAAAATATCACGATCCAAAATGCTGCCATTTCCAACTATAACAAATATGGCGCGCATATCCGTGATGCTTCGGTAAATACTCTGATCGATGGCAACGAATTTTTCTACACTGAAGAATATTTCACCGATGAGAGCACAGTCTACAATATCTACGTACAATACAATGCTGAAGCTGATAATGCCACTATTACCAACAACAAAATCTACGGCATCAAAGAAGCTTCTGCCACAGTTTATGGAATCAGAGTCTTCAAAGTAAATGCTACTGTTGCCAACAATTTCATCTCGATTGCAGATGATAACAACGACAAAATCTACGCTTTGCGCTTGGATGCCGGAACTCCCGACCTGGTGATGGATGTACTATACAATACCGTACTTTTGGCCGGCTCTGCTAGCGATGACGGCTACTGTCTCTATCGCACCGGAACCGACGGTTTGATCAATCTGAAAAATAATATTTTGATCAATAACAGAACAGGCGAATTTGAGCAGGAAGTGATCAACTACACTTTTGTCAGCGGAGACTGGGATTCTGATTATAATGTTTTCTATGCTGCCGAAGGTGGAGTAGGCTATTGGGGCAGCGAATATCAAGCTGACCTGGCTAGCTGGCAAGCTGCAACCGAAGGCGATGCTAATACAGCTTATTTTGCAGCAGAATTTGTCTCTGAATCAGATCTGCATCTGGCCGGAGCTTCTCTGGGCAATTTTGATCTGGCCGGTTTGCCGATAGCAGGCTGGGAAACAGATATCGATGGTGATTTGCGGCATCTGGTAAATCCTTATAAAGGTGCTGATGAAAATCTGGAATATCCTCTCGATCCGGAAGATCAGTACGCTATTTTGGTAGAACCTACCACTTTGGATTGGGGCGAAAATTATCTGGACGCCGAGCTGGAACCTCTTAGTTTCACTATCCAAAATATTGGTGTGATGGATCTGGACGTTAGTAGTATCGCAGTTACAGAAAATTTCCTGATTCGTCTGCCAGAGGGAGAATGGAGCTCGCAACTAGAAAATATCACACTAGAACCAGCCGAGCAATTGGCAGTGGAAGTTTTTTGCTCGAATGATCTTTTGGGCGAAATCACCGGTGATATCTTGGTAAGCTCCAACGCTATTGCTGATCCGGAAGTGAATGTGGATCTGCAAGCGGTAGCTATTGAGGCTGCTATCTCAGCAAATCCCAGCGAACTGAACTTGAACCAAACCATCAATGATTATAACTCTCTGGCCCAAAGCGTGACGATCTACAACGAAAATGAGATGGAATTAAACCTGGATTCGATAACTACTACTGAAGGTTTTATGTTCAGTTTCAACGCGGTAGATTATCAATCCCAGCTGACTGATATTACTTTGCAAGATTCACTAATGATCTATGTGATGATGAATTTCCCCGAGAGCGGTGACCACACAGGCGAGCTGGAAATTTATTCCGAATTGGCCCATGGGGAAGATGCGGGAGAGATTATCGCACTCAGCGGTAATACCTACAATTTCCAATATATGCAGACTGATCCTTTTATGGAAGGCGTTTGGCAAAGTGAATCTGTTTCGGGAGATTTTGATAACGACGGTGATTATGATATTCTGATCTCCGGCTATGCTCTCAATTCCAGTACTGCTGAAATCTATCTCTACGAGAATAATGGTAATGGACAATTTAGCGAAGTCTATGTGCCGGATTTCTTCGGTACAGGCTTTGGCTGTTTGGATTGGATCGACGTGGATAACGACAATGATCTGGATATTTTCCTATCTGGTCAGCATGCTATGGATAATTATGTAGCTAAACTCTACATCTATGAAGATGGAGAATATCAGGAGATCGAGACAAATCTGCCACCGCTGAAAGGCTCCAATACAGATTGGAAAGATTTCAATGGAGATGGTCTCTTGGACGTACTTTTCCACGGCGAGCGTGAAATGTTTGAACAGGAAGATCAACCTGTGACTCAGATTTATATCAATCAGGGCAATGGTCAATTCGAAAGTCTGGGGCTGGATATCTGGCAAATGGCTTATGGTGATGCTCAGTTTGCCGATTATGATAACGATGGCGATCTGGATATTGCTCTAACCGGCCGCTACGGTAGCTTCGATTTTAGATCGGTAATTTACCGCAATGATGGAGATAACAATTTCACACTGGTAGAGCTGGATGTGGAAGGCTTACGCTACTCGATGATCGAATGGGCCGATTATGATAATGACGGTGATTTGGATCTCTTTATCACAGGTTCTTATGACAATAATGAACCTTCGGTTCTGCATATTCTGCGCAATGATGGTGATGATGTTTTCACCAATGTGAATGCTAATAACAGAGTGCTGGGTGTGCGCCAAGGCGACATGAAAGTTCATGACCTCAACAACAACGGTCAACTCGATATCATCATGAATGGTGTGCATTCTAACGATAGTTGGATCGGCTATTATTACCTGAACCAAGGCAATGATACTTTCACCTTTATCGATAGTTTGGTCTCTCTGAAATATGGTCAACTCTCGTTCACCGACTTTGATAATGATCTGGATAGTGATGTGATCTTGACCGGGCGTTATGCTAACGAAGATTATGTCTCAGCTCTTTTCGAAAACTTCTCTGAGCTGCAAAATACTCAACCATTACCTCCTACCGAGATTTCGGCTGAGGTGGATGAAGATATGGTTACTTTGAATTGGAACCGCGGGGATGACGCTGAAACTCCTTCCTTGGCGCTGAACTACAATATCAGAGTGGGACGTGATCCTGCAGGACATGATATCTTTAGTCCGCTGGCAACTGATGATGGATTTTTATTGAAACCTCATGCCGGCAATATGCTCAATAGCTTGGGAACTACCATCAGTGGCTTGCCCAACGGTACATATTATGCCAGCGTGCAAGCAATCGATAATTCATTTGTCGGTTCGGAATTCTCAGCTGAGATCAGTTTCGAAATCACTGAAAGCTCGGTAAATGCCGATGATATGTCACCCATGTTGACTCGTTTGCAGGGAAATTATCCCAATCCTTTCAATCCCACTACGACCATCGCTTTTGATCTGGCGGCAGAAACCCAAGTAAAATTGGAAGTTTACAATGCTAAGGGTCAAAAAGTGAAAACTGTGCTGCAGGAAAATCTGGCAGCCGGCGCCCATAGCATCGTCTGGGATGGTAAAGATAGCAATAACCGCGCTGTAGCTTCCGGAGTTTATTTCTACCAGCTGCAAGCCGCTGATTATACTAAAACCAAAAAAATGATGCTGCTGAAATAGGCTGCAGATTTTTTTAACAAATCTAAAAAAACCTCTTGGCTGCTGGCTGAGAGGTTTTTTGCTTTGGAGATAGGATGGGAATACGGTGGGGAAATGCAGACCCGTCTACGTTACACTCCGACGCGGCAAGATGAATAATTAAGAATGTAATTCGCCTACGTCCTGGGAACAGACTGCAGCGGATAAGAATGTGAAATATAAAAATGTAATCCGCCTACGTCCTGGGAAGGGACTGCGGCGGACAAGAATGTAATCCGTCTATGTCTTGGGAAGGGACTGCGGCGGACAAGAATGTGAAATATAATCCGCCTTCGTCCTGGAAACGGAAATACAATTGGCATACAGTTGGAATACAATAGGAATACGATGGGAAAATGAAGAATGCAATTCGTCTACGTCCTTGGAAGGGACTGCGGCGGACCAGAATTTAGAAAAGTAGATATTGTTTCAGACAAAAAATGGCTCAGTGTAAACATAAATTGTCATTGTGAGTGATTCGGCAGAGCCGGATCGTAGCGGAATAATGAATAAAAGATAATTCTGCAATTGACCGAAGGAACTTGCAGAGAAAAAGAATTACCATAAAGGTGAACCGTGAATTCTGTCCAGAGAGGTTAATGACAAAGAAGGCGAGAATGCGCATTCTCGCCTTCTGAATTTATTGACGTAATTTTTATGATGCCTCTGGCAAACTGCGTTGCAGTTTAGGTATGTTATCTCTGTAATTTATGTTTCTAAAATCCCACAGCTGCTGTGGGCTAATTTAGTCAGCAGAGGCTAATTGCAGCCCACGAGTTCAGTCGTGGGTGAAAAAAACAATCAACTTAGAATCTCAACATAGAGGTGAACCGTGAATTCTGACCAGACCAGAATTAACTCGTTCACGCCAATTTCCTGCAGGAAATTGCAGGCCTGCCCCGTGAAATTCCGCAGGACTATTTCACTGGGGTTCGTTCTAGTTCGTTGAAAAAAAACACCGCTGTATTCAGCAACAACTCAAAACTTCACTCCCCAGCTCAATATAGCATCCAAGCAAAAACTCATTAAAATTGTTAGTTTAGTTCGTTTTTGTTCGTTGATAAATATCTTTTCCACTATTCATCCACCAGCCCAAAACCTCACTCCCCAGCTCCAG
>JAWOEN010000149.1:0-22029 GCA_046482725.1 Cloacimonadales bacterium (SeqCode) | reverse complement strand
TCAAGCCGCGGCGTAATCTTGCCAAGCCTTGCTCTATATTATCCAAGCTGTTGGCATAAGAGAAGCGGATAAAATTGTCAGCGCCAAAAGCAGAGCCGGGAACTACGGCGATATGATACTCTTTCAGCAGATATTCACAAAGCTGAGCTGAATTTTTGATATTTTTCTGATTATTTTGTAGATAGAAAGAGATATCCGGCATGGCGTAAAAAGCGCCTTTGGGCATGGTGCATTGCACATTGGGAATTTTGTTCAGCCCGCTAACCAAAATATTGCGTCTTTTCTGAAATGTCTGGCGCATCTCATCTACGCTTGCTTCACAATCATTCAAAGCCACGATCGCAGCTTTTTGAGTAATCGAATTGACGCAAGAGGTGGTATGAGATTGGATGCGGCTGGCCGACTTGATGATATCGGTGGGACCGGCAGCATAACCCAGACGCCAACCTGTCATGGCATAAGCTTTGGAAACGCCGTTGATAACCACGGTATTTTCCTTGATTTCATCACTGATAGAAGCGATAGAAACATGCTGATGGCCATCATAGGTCAATTTTTCGTAGATCTCGTCCGAGATAATCAAAATGTCATGTTTGAGGCAGACAGCGGCAATCGCTTCCAACTCTGCTTTGGAATAAACTGAGCCGGTTGGATTATTGGGAGAATTCAGCAGTAGCGCTTTGGGATTAC
This sequence comes from Cloacimonadales bacterium (SeqCode), assembly GCA_046482725.1. GTDB lineage: Bacteria > Cloacimonadota > Cloacimonadia > Cloacimonadales > TCS61 > DAOWES01. The sequence continues at coordinate 21,339 of JAWOEN010000149.1, read as the reverse complement.
TCAAGGTTTCGATAGCTTCGTCCAGCTGAGTAGCAGTGATCTTAAAATCATTTGCCATCGTAGTGGGCAGCAGTACCGGATGCGCATCTACCATCTCTACTTGGGAAGTGTAGCTTACCCAATAGGGCGAGGGAATCAGCACTTCGTCTCGCGGATCGCAAATAGCCAGTAGAATGAAGGCGATGGAAGCTTTGGCTCCGGGAGAGACCAAGATGTCGTTGGGATTACAATCCAAATTGTTGTCGCGCTTCAGTTTCTGAGAAATTGCTTGGCGCAGCTCCAAAATACCGGCTGAAGCAGTATACCGCGTGAAATCTTCATCCAAGGCTTTTTTTGCCTCTTCTTTGATTAAATCCGGAGTGTTGAAATCCGGCTCTCCAACTCCGAAATTGATAACATCAATGCCGTCTGCTTTCATCTTTTTTGCCAAAGCAGACACAGTGAGCGTGGGTGAAGGCTTGATCGCCTTGGCCCGGTGAGAAAGTTTGATACTCATCTCAATCTCCTTTTATCTTTATTTTACGAAAATTATTCGGGAAGTTCAGTTTCTGCAGCTGCATTTTCTGTTAGGTTTTCAGCGTCAGTGGCGATAACAAGAGCAGTAAATTTCAGATCATGTTCGATGATCAAAAGAGGTTGGTCACTAGGATTTTGCTGCGGTTCTACCGGATTGGAAATATCAGAATATTTGGCTTCGCCTTGCAATTGCAGATTCCAATTTGCCGGCAGCTTGACCTCGAGCGAAGCGAAGCGACCATAAAGTTTCAGGTGTATCACTTTTTCCTTAGGCTCGTGCTCCAGCAGATTTAGTTCTAGGGCCGAGAAGATCATAGCATAAGAATCTTGCAGCTCTTGCTCTTCTGCTGTGCGATAGCAGAGGTTACCAAAAATCCTGAATTGGGAGTATTGAGCTAAAGCCAAAACTTTTTTTACTAATTTCAAAACCAACCATCCGACAAGTGTGATCCAGATAAATTTGAAAAACTTCTTCATGATAACTCCTTAGTTTACTGTATAACGATTTGGGCCAAATCGGCCACCTGGAAAAATAGTTTTTGGATTTTTAGTAAAAGTGCGTATCTGTTTTGACGCAAGGCTTCAGCTTCGGCATTTACCATAACGTGATCAAAAAAGAGATCTATCTTCGAACCGAAATCGACCAAGAGCTCCAAAACTTTGCGATAATTTTTCTGCTGCAATTCTGTGGCGATTGCCGGCTGCAATTCTTGATATCCTGCATAGAGCTCTTGCTCCTGTTTTTCCTGTAGCAGCTCGGGATCAAAGGGAAAATTATTTTGCTCTTTGGCAATAATATTGCTGACGCGCTTGAAGCCAATAACCAATTTGTGAAAGCTGGCTTGCTGCTTGAAATTTTGCAGATCGATAGCTCGCTGCTTCAGATCTGTGATATCGGAAAAATCGATATGCATCACACTGGCGATTACATCAGGCTCGATCTGCTCTGTTTGCAGCAGCCATTTTACACGTTGCCGGAAAAATTTGTAAACTTCGCTTTTATTATTATCAGCCGGCTGCAATTTTTCTGCCAGCTCTTGGAAAGCTGTTTCGATCAAGCCGAAGAGATCTAGTTTTAGTTGCTTTGCGGCGATAATTTGGACTACGCCGTTGGCAGCTCGGCGCAGAGCAAAAGGATCATTGCTGCCCGAGGGAATCATATCAACGCCAAAAATACCACATACTGTGTCCAATTTATCGGCAATTGCCACCACCGAGCCGATAATAGAGGCAGGCAGGCTGTCGTTCTTGCCGCGCGGCTGATAGTGCTGATAGATGGCATCAGCCACCTCTTCATCTTCACCGGAAGCCAAGGCATAATTCAATCCCATATAGCCCTGCAGTTTGGTAAATTCTTTTTCGCCCAACATCAGGGTTACCAGATCTGCTTTGCAAAGCTGGGCGGCTCGTAAAATCTTCTCTTCTGTTTCTGATCCTAGTTGCAGTGCTTGCGAGATATATTTGCTTAAATTGATGATTCTTTCTGTCTTGCTGAAGAGACTACCCAATTTGGCTTGGAAAAGCACTTCCTTTAATTTGGGAACATACTCCTCCAATTTCTTGGCACTATCTTCCCGATAGAAAAAAGCTGCATCGTCCAATCTAGCTGCGATTACTTTCTCATTACCGAGGCGGATTAGTTCAGAATATTCCGGGTTACCATTTGAGATAAAGACAAATTTATTGGTTAGTTTGCCCTCAGCATCTTTTACTGAAAAATATTTTTGATGTTGCGAGAGAGTGGAGGTGATGATTTTGGCAGGAAGTTTGAGATACTCGGCCGCAAAAGAGCCGCTAACAGCAGTGGGATATTCTACCAAATCTGTAACAGTTTCCAGCAGGTTTTTATCAGGTACGATTTGCCATTGGCTTTTGGCAAAAAGTTTGCTCAATTGCTGTTCGATCAGCTGGTAACGTTTTTGGCGATTGGGAATAACAGCGACTTGTTGTAGGGCATGTTCATAAGCTTTGGGAGCTATGATCTCTACCGGGTTTTCCATTTTCTGGTAGCGATTGCCATAGCTGATATTTTTGGCTGTCAATTTGGCGAATTGGCAGGTGATGATAGCTTGATCCCACAAAGCTACCAACCAACGAATGGGACGAGCAAAAGCTCGCTCTTCTTCACCCCAGTGCATAGTTTTGGGAAAATTGAATTTCTGTAAAAGTTGGGGGATTGCCTGCTTGAGGATATCATAACTATCTTTTCCGGCAAGCTTGAGGCGAACTGCAATTTTTTCGCCCTTTTTATCGGAAACAAAGAAGATATCGGATTCTTTGGCTTTGGCGCCTCGCAAAAAACCAGCTGCGGCCTTGGTAAGATTGCCATCATTATCATAAGCTATTTCGCGGGTAGGTCCCACTCGCTCGATAATTTCATCAGATTGCTGCGCTGCTAAGCCCTCTATGCGGATGGCAAATCTGCGCGGCGTACTAAACAGCTCTATTTTTTCATATTCCAGTTTCTGGCTCTGCAGAAGCTCTATAAAAAAACTCTCCAAAGTTTGCATAGCGCCGGCAATGTAGCCGGCCGGAATCTCTTCAACTCCGATCTCCAGTAAAAAATCTTTTCTATTCATTTATACCGCCATCAAGTTTTAAACTATTTCTACATAAAGCAAAGAAGGTGAAATTTGCTATAATCGCCAATCTCACCCTCGATTTCATTTAAATATTGTGACAAAGTTTATAATCCAAAGATTTGTGTCTATTAATATTTAGAGTAAACTTGGATGAAAAAACAGCTTAAAATAAAGTATTTTATGAGGATAAGCCTCAGCAGAATATCGGAAAAAAACAAAATCAGACAGATTATTTGCCAAAACTTTAGATATGGAACTGCTTGGATTTTACTGTAGAGAATATTTTCACCAAAGATTTTTTAGCAGAGAAGCGCAGAAGTTCCGAAGCTCAGGCCTACCTAGAAATTGTAGGTCAAGGTCAGATTGTTGATAAAGCCTAAATCTCCGTAAGAGACTACAGCATAATCAAATAAATATTGCTTCCAAGTAAAGCCCAGACCAAACGAGAGCCCAGAGAAAATCTCCATATCTCCACCAGCTTGCCAATCTTCAGCTTTGGATTTGTAGCCACTGCGCAAAGCTAATAAATCATGAATTTGATATTCTACGCCAATTTGAGCTGCATAATCTCCGGCCAGAGGTTTGTTCACATCGAGATTGGCATAAAATTTTTCGGCAGGATGATAGCTAAATCCCACACAGATTGTATTGGGCAGATCTTCTGTATAGTCACTTTCGGTATAGCTAGAGATTTGAGTTCCAAAATTTTTCAAGGCCACGCCCAATTTTAGGTTTTCATTGGTAGTTTGGTGCAAGATTGCCAGATCCACAGCTACGGCGCTGGCGCTGTTTTCATCAAGGATATCCATGAGAAATTTCAGGTTTGCACCCACAGTCAGCAGCGGATTGATATAGTAAGATCCCCCCAGACCAAGCACTGTATTGGAAAAACCAAAAGTACCGTTTTCGCCCAGATACTCTCCATTTTGATCACTGAGCGTACGGGTTTCCGAGCCGCTCATATATTGCATAAAAGCTGCTAGCTTTATCTGTTGATTGTAAGCTTTGGCATAGCTGAGAGCACCTGCTTGAATTCCATCAAAATAGCTCATGTAGGAAACTGTAGCTTGCGGTGAAGAGATCGCCTGCAAACCGGCTGGATTGAAAAAAACTGCTTCAGCATTATCGGCTAGTGCTGTATAAGCGTTGCCCAGCGCTGCAGCGCGGGCTGAATAATTTATCTTCAAAAAAGCAAATCCGGTGGTGCCGGCCAGATCATTTTCTGCCCAAAGTTGCCAGCAGAATGACAGTAAGATCAATATCGTCAGTTTGGTTTTCATCAAAGTCTCCTCTTATTTTTCTTGATTTTTGGGGTTTGGATCAGGGCTCGAATCCTTGCTGATCGAATCTAGAATCGCTTTCACTTCACTTTTAGTTTCAGCTGCTTTTAGGCGCTCCAAATTGTCATTGGAATGGCAAAAATTGGAGATTGCTTTCAGCAGCTGCATATAATCTTGATGCATCTCTTGCGGGATAGCAATCAGGAAAATGAAATTCACCGGTTGATCATCGATCGCCTCAAAATCTAGCTCGTTTTTCAATCTAAAGAAAACCAAAGCTAGCTGCTTTACGTTTTCGCTGCGAGCATGGGGAATGGCAATCTGGCGACCAATTCCGGTGGGCATGATCTTTTCTCGCTCCCATAGCTTGTCCAAAAATTGCTGTTCGGAACGAATGATATTTTGCTCTTGCAGTAAATGCACCATATCATGCAGACAGCTCTCTTTATCCAAGGCGAAATAGTTGATATCAATTAACTTTTCTGATGTCAAAAACATAATTTTTCACCATTTATTTTATTTAAGATTTTTATTGGCTAGTTTAGCAGCAAACATTGCTAAAATAACCATTTCAAGTTAACATACAGCTGTCATTTATTTGCTTGACTGCTAAAAGTCAATTTTTTTTTGTGAAGTTCAGTATTTATCAAAAGATATAAGGAGTATTTAGATGATCAAAATGAAAACAGTAAGCCTCTTAATAATGCTATTCATCAGTGTAAATTCGATCTTGGGAGCTCAGGTTTTATCCGAAGATGTAAAAGATCAGGCAGGATATGATAAACTTCAGGAAAAATTGAGTAATCCCGGCATCTCGGATGATACGGTTATCGCCGAATTCGGCGATAAAAGTTTACTATTTGCCGACCTCAAAAAGCGTCTGGAAAAAATTCCTTCCATGTACAAACGCCGTTATACCACTCTTGAAGGTAAGAACGAGCTATTGGATATGATGGTTACCGAAGAACTATTTGTCTTGGCAGCTTACGCAGAGGGAATCGATCAAGATCCCCAATTGCAGCAAAGAATAGCTGAACAATTGAAACCATATTATGCACAACTCTATAAAAAGGAACTGGAAAAAGATTTTGAATTATCAGACGACATCATGCATGCTCATTATCTGGAAAACTTAGATAAATATCCAGGCCAAACTTTTGAAGAAGCGAAGCCCAAGCTGAGAAACGAACTCTACAAAAATAATCTTGAAGCATTTATCCAGCAGCAGACCTCGGAAAAGATAGCTGAGTATGAGATGGAAATCAACAGTGAAATCCTAGCAGAGATCGATCCTGAAACTCTGCAATATAATGAAGAGCTGGCTGAACAAAATGTGATAAGAGCAAACCAACCCGAGCTGACAATGAGTACAGCAGACTTTATGCATTATAGCCAAGACCTAAAAAATCAGGGTAGACTAAGATTGCAAGATCAAGAAGAACTAAAAACTTTCGCTGAAAATGTTTTATCAGCCAATTTACAAAATTATCTAGCTTTGGAGATGGGATTGGATCAGCGTCCAGAGGTAATAGAAGAAGTTGCTCAAATCGAGCGTGGCTTACTTCTGCGCACAGTATACAATCGCAAAATAGTCGAGCAGATCGATACCAGTGAAGATGCGGCAAAAGATTATTATGAAGAGAATATCGAGCAATTTTCTTCACGTGCTTCCCGCCAAATCCAGCAGTTTGTCTTTGCAGACAAAAAGAGAGCTGGCAAGATGCGCAAGCAAGTTATCAAGCTGCACAAGAAAGATAAAACTGACCAGATCAATGAGTTGGTGCGCGAAAACTCGACCAAACCAGGACGCGACGGCGTGCTTTCTCATATCTACAAAAACGATATTATCCCCGGCATTGGTAAAGATGAAAAATATTCTGAGATGGTTTGGAAGCAAAATCCTGACAAGGTGAGCAAAGTATTTCAAAACAGCAAAGATGATTTTGTTTTCTTCCGGGTTTTGGAAGATAATGTAGCTGAGGCTGAGCCTTTTGCCGAGATTGTCGACAAGGTGAGAGCCAAAATGCAGCGCGAACTGGCAAAGGAAAAATTTGAAACTATGAAGCAGCAATTGGCAGAAGAATATTCTCTGAAAACTTACCCTGATAAGATGGTGGTGAAATTGACAGCCAAAGAGTATTTTGATAATGCTGAGATTGCTCAGAAAAGTAAAAGATATGATGATGCGATCTACTATTATGATCAAGTTATCAAATTTTATCCCAATACTAAAGATGATTATAAAGCGATCTTTATGAAAGCCTTCCTGCTAGCGGAAGAGCTCAATGATAATGAGCAGGCTTTGCAATTGTTCGAAAAATTATTGGATGAATATGAGGAAGATGAATTGCACGATTCTGCCCGATTTATGGTAAATGAAATCAGCGGTGAAGGTCCTTCAATCATCGATTTTGAAGATTAAGCGTAATTATAGGAGGTCTTAATGTTTTACTCGGGAAAAGAGCTGAAAGCAGTTTTTGACAAAGCAAAGAAAGAACGGTTTGGAATTATTGCTTCCAACACGGTTTTTGACAATACTGTCAGAGGTTTAGTACAAGGTTATGAGGCTCAGAAGTCGGATGGCTTGTTGCAAATGAGTGCAGGCGCCATGAAATATGCAGCCGGAAGCACGCAGGACTTGCAGACCGGCGCACAATTTATCTCTGCCATGGTCAAGATCTTAGCCGGTCAGTACAAAAACTCCGGAGTAGGATTACATATAGACCACGCTACGCCCAATTACTTTGATTTGGTAGTATATTGCATCGAAAATAATCTGGTTTCATCGGTAATGATCGATGCTTCCCACGAGGAATTTGCTGAGAATATCAGGATTAGTTCAGAAGTGGTGAAAGTGGCGCATAAACATGGCGTTTTAGTAGAAGGCGAGATCGGCTATATCAAAGGCACCGAAGATGAAATTGTCTCTGAGACCCAGCTTTATACTCAGCCCGAAGAAGCCTTGGAATATGTGAAGAAAACCAAAGTGGATCTTTTTGCCGCTTCGGTCGGCACAAATCATGGCGTCACCAAAGGTGCCAATGTAGTTTTGAAGATAGATCTGATCAAACAGATAGATGACTTGTTGATCGCCAATGGCGTGGAGACTGGCATCGTCTTGCACGGAGCTTCCGGTCTCACAGCCCAGCAACAGATCGATGCGATCAAAAACGGAGTAGTGAAGATAAACAAAGATACCCGCTATCAGATGGAGATAGCTGCTGCTGTTGCCAAATATTGGCAAACTGAAGCAGACGCGATCATCCCACCAGCCGGCGTCAGTGATGACGATTTTAATCCTGATAAAAAACGTTTTGATCCCCGAAAATGGATCGTGAAAGGCGAAGCTGCGATGCAGGCTGCAGTAGAACAATTGGTACAAATTTCCGGAAGTGCCGGAAAGTCTATAATCTTGAAATAAAAATAGATGGAGAAAGTTATGAAAAAGATTGCAATTAATGGTTTTGGCAGAATTGGTCGTTTGGTTTTTCGCGCACTGAGCGATAAAGCCGGCTACGAAATTGTAGCGATCAATGACCTGACCGATGCCAAAACTTTAGCTCATCTGCTAAAGTATGATTCTGTGCACGGTGTACTGCCCAATGCGGTAGAAGCCAAAGGTGCAGAGATTCTGGTCGATGGAAAATCAGTAAGAGTTTACTCGGAAAAAGATCCGGCAAAATTGCCTTGGCAAGAATTGGGAATAGATCTGGTAGTAGAATCTACCGGGGCTTTCCGCACCAAAGAAAAAGCAGCTCTGCACTTGCAAGCCGGCGCCAAAAAGGTTATTATCTCAGCGCCTGCCAAAGATGCAGTCGATAGCACCATCGTGCTGGGCGTGAATGATGAGATGCTGAAACCTGAACACAAGATTGTTTCCAACGCCTCTTGCACTACCAATTGTCTGGCTCCGATCATGAAAGTGATCACCGATAATTTCCAAGTGGAAAATGCCTTTATGACAACTGTTCACTCTTATACAGGCGATCAGCGGATTTTGGATTTTCCCCACTCTGACCTGCGCCGAGCTCGGGCAGCAGCGATCAATATCATTCCTACCACCACCGGCGCAGCGATAGCAACCAGCAAAGTTATCCCCGCTTTGGAAGGAAAAATAGATGGCATGGCGATGCGCGTTCCTACTCCCAATGGCTCTTTGGTCGATGTCAATATTGTCTTGGAGCAAGAAGTTACGATCGAGCAGATCAATAAATTGATGCAGACAGCAGCCGCAGGTGAGATGAAGGGAATCTTGCAATATACAGAAGAGCCCATCGTTTCCACAGATATTGTGGGAAATCCTCACTCTTCGATCTTTGATGCCAGCCTCACCATGGTAAATGGCCGAACAATCAAGCTGATCAGCTGGTATGATAACGAATGGGGCTACTCCCAACGTGTAGCTGATCTTTTGGTATTGATGACCAAATAACCCCGGTTTACCAGGCAAGATCCGAATATTTTGCGGTCGGATTTTCCCGGAGCAAAGCCGGAATTTTATTCTGAATTTTTTAAACTGGAGGAAACTCTGAAACAGAATATCTTTTTATTCTCAGTTATTGCTGCCATGCTTTTTGGCAGCAATGCTGTTTTTACAGCCAAGCTTCAAGCTAGTCAAAATCTGATATTTTCGGCAGATAATGCGGCTGCAGAAGCAAACCAATCTACCCCCTTTTTACGTGAACAAACTATTTTTTGGCAGGAAGATTTTGAGCAAGATTATGCTTGGACTTCTTACGATGCTACTCTGACAGATGCTGAATGGCATCTGACCACTACAGATGCTTATGCCGGCTACAGCTGGTGGATGGGCGATCCTGAGATTGGTGGTTACCTCGATGGGGTTTATGTAGTTTTGGATACTGATCCGATTTTGGTTCCGCAAAACGGAAGCTTGAGTTTCAAGCTAAACTACAATTGCGAACCGCCCGGCTCCGATCCCTCCACACCACTTTACAATGGTTGGGACGGTTGCAATGTGCGCATTTCCACCGATGGAGAAAATTGGCAGGTTATCTCCGGATCGCCAGCTTATGATGCTTCATCATTTTATAGCTTCGGAGTCGAGCACGGCGAAGGCCCCGATATTCCCGGCTGGGCCGGCAGCTCTGATGGTTGGGTAGATGCAGAATTTGATCTTTCAGCTTATAGTGGGCAGCAAGTGCAATTGCGCTTTGCCTTTGCCTCCGATCCGGCGACCAACACACAGGATAATGGCGCTTATTTTGGGATGATGCTGGATGATATTGTTTTGGGAGATTATTCCAATGCCGGAGTATCGGCCGGGATGACAGCCGGAAATTTGGTAGAAGGTGGTGGCGATCATTGGCAGCAGGTTTCACCGGGCTATCAATCCGAAAATGCTGTAGCTTGTACAGAGGATGGGGAGATTGGTGCTAATTGGTACAACTATTATGAATCACCTGTCTTTCATTTGGCTTATGCCGGAGATTATCATTTTGATCTGATGCTGAAAGGTGAATTTGATCAGGACTCTTTTTGGGGTTGTGAGATAGCCTATCGGATTGGTTCGAATTGGAGCGATTGGCACAATATCAGTAATATTACCAATCAACCGGATCAGACAAATTATGTCTTTGGCTCACCCCAAACCGAGTGGATGTCGGCTTCCCAGCTTTATGATATCTTTCCTGTAGATCTGACCGAGATTAGCGGGCGCTACATCAAATTGCGAGTTTATCTGAAAACTTCGGATAATGCTACTGGTAGCGGTATTATTTTTGATGACTTTACGATCTGGGAAACTACATATCCGGCAGAGCCGCCTGCTGCTCTGCAAGCAAACCTGAATGCTGATTATTCCGTAGATCTGAGCTGGCAAGCTCCGGAAGAAGATGGCCTCAGCGGCTACAATGTCTATCGGGTAGTCAATGATGATTATCAGCTGCTGGAAAGCACTACGGACAATTTTTACCACGATACAGATCCCAATTATGAAAGCTTCAATCATTATGCGGTAACTGCCCTCTTTGAGGAGGATGAAACAGATTATTCTGCCTCCGCCATAGTTTATGTACCGGCATTGAATGCGAACTGGCTCTGGCATGATGATGGTAGTAGCGAAACCGGCTTCAATGCTGGTGCCCTCAATCATCTGGCAGTGCAATTTTTTAGCGAGCAGAGCTATTTGACTCATCTGCAAATTTATTTGGAAGAGCTTGCTAGTGCTGATCTTAACTTCAAGATTTGGGATAATTCCACAGCAAATCTGCCGGCAACAGAGATTGCCACTTTTTCTGTGGACAATCAAAGCCTGGATTTGGGCTGGAACTTGATCACGATTCCCGAAGCAATTCGACCCCAGATTAGCGATGGGACATTTTGGTTGGGTTTATTGGAATTGGCAAATTCAGCAGCTCTGGGCTTGGATACAGATAGCAGCGGCTACAGTATGCAAAAGGTGGATGGAGTTTGGCAAGATCTGGCAGGCAATATCATGCTGAGAGCTTTGGTAGATGATGATCTGCTAGCAGCTGGACAAGAGCAAATGCCTTTGCCTCAGTACAATCTCTCAAATTATCCCAATCCTTTTGTTCTGGGCGCAAATAGTAGAGCAACAGCTACCAAGATCAGCTTTGATCTGGTGGAAAATAGCGAACATCAGATTAGCATCTACAACCTGAAAGGACAGAAGGTAAAAAGTTTTGCTAGCCAAAATATTCAGCGCGCTGGACGCAGTGGCTATGTAGCTTGGCAAGGTAGAGATCAAGCAGGCAAAGAAGTAGCTTCCGGAGTTTATTTTTATCGACTGCAGATTGATGGTAAGCCGGTGGCAATGCAGAAAATGCTGTTATTGAAATAGTATCATATGACCATAGGAACACTTATGGTCATTTGAACTAAACATTAAATAAGCTAAAAAAATATAATATCAGGCAGAGCAGACCAAATATTTGGTAGGTTCTGCCTTTTTATTTGGTAGGAAAATAGCGATAGTTTTTGCTTTTATTATTCGTATTATTCTCAGAGAAAACTATGGTAAATTTTGTGCCGCCAGCCCGCTCGATATTTACTTCAGCTTTTAGTTGTTGGCAGAGGATATTTACCAACAACAATCCCATTTTAGAAATTTTTTGCAGCTCATCCTCGGCTGGTAAAGAGATGCCATTATCAGATAAGATAATTTGATATCTATCAGCAAGCTTATTGACCGAGATTTTGATCAATCCCTTTTCACCAGAGGGAAAAGCGTGTTGCATGGAATTGGAGACAATCTCTGCAATGATCTGACCTACCGGCACAGCAGTTTCCAGGTTCAATTCTACTGCCTCAATCTCATATTCAAACTTGATGCTTTCCAATTTGTCTTGGTTGCTGTGGCGCACGAATTGGATAACTTTTTGGGCATATTTCGAAAAATTTATCAGATCCATATTATCATCACCATAAATGGCTTCGTGCACCAGAGACATAGAATATATGCGGCTTTGTGCTGCCAAAAGAGCTTCTTTCACTGCCGCATCTGGGCTGTCGTTGGCTTGCATTTTCAAGATACTCGCCATGATCTGCATATTGTTTTTCACCCGATGATGAATCTCCATCAGCATCACCTCTTTCTCGCGCAATTCATGGCTCAATCTCAGCTGATTTTGATGGCGCTCGCTAGCGTCACGCAGATTTATCAGTAGCGCTTCATTACTATTCCAAGGAATTTCAGTCACCGTAATATCCATCATCACGATCTCGCCGGATTTGTGCAGATATTGCTGAGATTCTATTATGCCCCCGTGAATCTTCAGGTTATCGATGCTGATAAGGCGCTCTTTTTTCTCTTCAGGAGGAAAGAGCGAGGTGAAATATTTTCCCAATAATTCTGTGGGTTGATAGCCCAAATATGTTTTGGCAGCCCGATTGATATCGATGATTTTTCCGCTTTGATAATCTAAAACAATAATCACATCCAGCGAGTTTTCATAAATGGTCTTCATCTTTTTCTGAGAAATGGTCAGAGCTTTTTTGGCTTGCTTGCGTTGGGAAATATTTTCCACGATCGAAACCATAAAGAGTGGCTTTTTTTGATTATCCAAAACCAGATGAGAGCGGATAAAGGCAAAGATGATTTCGCCTTGCTTGGTAAGATAGCGTTTTTCCAGATCATGATAAACTTCCTCTTGCTGAAAGAGAGATTTATGTTTTTGTTTGGTCAGAGGTAGATCTGCTTGATAGGTAATTTCAAAAATTGTTTTCTGCAAAAGCTCGGCTTGAGGATAGCCCAACATCTCACAAAACATCTGGTTGGCCGTGATAATCTCACCTTTGCGATTGCAAGAGACTACTCCGATCGGAGAGTAATCTATCATCATCTTCAGCTTGTTCATACTCTCTTGCAGATCTTGCTCGGCTTGGCGTTTCAGGCTTTGTTCCTGGCTCAATTTCAAAGAGTTGTTGATGGCAGATTCCAGCCGAAAGAGGCGCTGCTTCACCACATAATCCCAAGCTCCACGCTTGATGCTGTCGGCAGCCAGCTCTTCCGAAAGTGTGCCGGTAACGATGATAATCGGCGTGTCGGGCACTAGCTCTTTGGCCAGAGAAATAGCGCGGAAACCGTCAAATTGCGGTAAACTATAATCGGAAAGAATCAGATCAGGTTGAAACTCATGAATGCTTTTTACAAAGGATTTTTCTTCATTAACAATAACGGTCGAAATCTCAAAACCAAAATTTCTGATCTCTTTCTTGATCAGTTCTGCGTCCCAGTGGCTGTCTTCCAACATTAATATCTTAAGTTTTTTCATCTCTTTTGTTTTATCCTTTTTTGAACAAAGAACAATTTATAATATTCAATTTCCATATTCAGATAGTTAAACTAGTAGAATAGTGTCAAGATTTTCCCTTGCTTCAGGCTTTATTCTTCATTATTGGCAGTAAGAGAAAAATAGCTGCTCTGAAAATATCAAAAAAAATAGGTGAGCCCTTGCAGCTCACCTATTAGCAAAATTTTGCTCGAAAGATTTAGGCCATTTCGATCGAAAATTTTTCGCGTAAGTCATTTACTTTGCTGCTATATTTGGCGTGCTGTTTCTGGGCCAAAAGCTCTTTCTTCACCTTATCGGCTACATCTTCAAATTTGGTTGTGCCAGCTTCTTCTTTGTCGATCAGCTTGATGATATGGTAGCCAAATTGAGTTTTTACCGGCTCGGAAATTTCATCTTTCTCCATATCAAAAGCTACAGCTTCGAATTCCGGAACCATCTGACCTTTGGGGAAAGCGCCCAAGTTTCCGCCTTTCTCTTTGGAAGGGCATTTGGAATGAGCTGCGGCAGCATCTTCAAAAGAGATCTCGCCAGCTACAATCTTGGTACGGATATCTTTGATCTCATCTTCACTATCTACCAAAATATGGCTGGTATTGGCTTTTTCAGGAGAAGCATATTTTGCTTCGTTAGCCTGGAAAAAAGCTTTCACCTCAGCTTCGTCTACTGCGATATCTTGCAATAAAGAGTTGATATTGAGCTGAGTGAGAATGATATCTTTCATCTTATCCAATTCTATTTTGAAAAGATCTGTCTCTTCCAATTTATTGGCTTTGGCATCTGCCAAGAAAAGATTCTGATTGATCAGCTCTTGCAAAATGCGCTGCTGTCCTTCTTCGTTTTGAAATTGCATCGCCTGCTGAGGTCCCAATCTTTGGATAAAGCTATTTACGTCTGCTTGAGTTATCTTATTTCCTTCTACGGTTGCTAATACTTTGTTTTCCATTTAATCTCCTAATTTATTTTTGATGACAGGAAATAGAAGTAAGCTGAGATGTCAAACTGTATCTTTCGGAATTGCAATAATTTACTTATTTATTAATCTATATTCTTGAGCAAACTCGTTGACATGATTTGCCTCTTGCAACAATCTAATTGCAGAAAAATAGCAGAATAAGGGAGAGTTTGCTGATGCCAGAAAATTATACAATGTCGGCCTGGAAAGTAAATCTTTGGGCTATTCCACTTACCATCTTGCAGGTTGTGCTTTGGGCTCTACCTCTACTACTGATTTTGGGAAGAGAGAGCTGGCTGCAAGCTCTGGGCTCTAACTATTTGCAGATTCCCTATTTTCTGCTGATCTTAATCTTGGGTTCTGTTTTGCACGAGTTTTTACACGCTCTCGGCTTTCTGCTGTTGGGCAGGATAAAACTTTCCGATCTAAAACTAGGGATAATCTGGCGCTATCTGACGCCTTATGCTCACTGCAAGATAGCAGTCTCAGCTCGGGTTTATCGCTTCGCCTTGCTACTGCCCTATTTGCTGCTGGGAATATTGCCGGTGATGCTTAGTTATCTGTTTTCTTTGGTTTGGCTAAATATTTACGGCACTATTTTTTGCCTTTTGGCAGGGGGCGATCTGCTGGTTTTCTGGTTGATTCGCCGGGTGCAGAGCGAGGAAAAATTGTTGGATCATCCCAATCTCTGTGGCTGCCAGAAAGTCTAGTTATTTGCTTGCTTTTGAGAGATTGTTTTTTCCAAAGATTTTATCAGATTTCTATCTCTTCTTTGCTCTTGGTTTGTCGGCCAATCTAGGTTGGCTTCATTGCTGACATAAAAGAGAAACCTGCTGTTATGCAGATAATTTATGCTTTGCAATTTGATCTGATATTCTTGAACTTCAAATAAAGCGGCAGCTTGAAATGAGCTTTGAGGAATGATAAAATCGCGCAGATCTGCTTCCAAACTCCACTGTTGAAAATAGGAGATAAGAAAATCATTGTTGGCATAGTAGAGCGAAAGCAGCTGTGTATCGACGCTATCAACCAAGCTCCAAGCAAGGCAATAATCTTCGGCAAAATTAAGTTCAGGATAATTTATCTGCGGTTGAGCCGGAATAAGCAGAGCTTGCTGATATTTGAAACCATTTACTTCGAAAAAGATATTGACCGCTTCATTTTCCGGAAATTCCAACTCAGCTGGCAGATCAGTCGAAGCGATGGAAGCAAACCAATAATAATCTCCATAATTTATATCTCCGCCCACATTATCTCTGACCAAAGTCCAATCAAGTTCTAGTGGAAACCCTGCTATCTCCAGCTTGCTATCACGCAAAACCTTGCGGGAAACAGCTGTGATAAGAGGTGTGGGCTGCAGTGTGATGCCCAAAAAATAATCAATTCCCGGACTGTAATTGCCATTGGTAAAATCAATCTCGACAATTTTCTCTCTGCCTGCTTGCTGACAGCTCAGTAAAAGTAGAGAGATAAATAGCAGCCCTAAACCTCTTTGTAGTTTTCTCATAATTTCCTCCAGAATGTTTTTGAAAGATTCACCAAGTAAGAAAAGCTAAACACTGGCAGCGCGTCAAGATTAAAATGATTATTCATGCTGGCTCGCGCCAAAAGCTTAACTTAAGCCATAAACTTGGCCGATGATATTCTGGCTGATCCACTAATCCCAAGACAAAATTTTCTTGGCTGCAGACCACTCTCTTCTCGACTGGCAACGACTGGATGATTTACCTGCTTGACATATATTTGGGAACAAAAATTAATACTTCGATGAAACAAAATTTAGAAAAATATATTATATCAGGAATTCTGATAATTCTTACTTTCAGTCTGATTTTTGCCGAGACAAAGCAGGTAGAAGACAATTTTAGAAAATTGGAAAATGCTGATACTACCTTTGTGGCTGAGGCAGATTCCATTCTGGCTGATAGTTTGCAAGCGGCCACTCAGGATTCTGTATTTTATGCAGCCGACAGCACGCATTACTCTTTTCTCAGCAAGCGTATCGAGCTGGCGGGAGCTGCACGTCTTACTTATCACACTTCGGTGCTAAAATCTGATACGATTGCCATCGATATGCAGAAGCGGCAAGCTTTCACTTTGGGGCAATCAGTTTTGGAAGATGGCGAATATCTGCTTCTGGGCGAAGAGATATCTTATGATATGAGATCGCAATGGGGAATGATACGCGATGGTGCTACCAGGTTCGAGCAAGGATATTGCTACGGTGATGAGATCCGCAAAATCGCTGAAGAAACATTCGATGTGGATAATGCAATCTTTACGACCTGCGATGCTCTGCATCCCCATTTTTATATCAAAGCTAGCAAATTGAGATTGTACAAAGATGATAAAATTGTGGCCAAACCTCTGATCTTTTATGTCAACCATCTGCCGGTTTTTGCCTTGCCTTTTGGTACGTTCACCATCAAGCGCGGGCGTGAATCGGGCTTTTTGGTACCTTCGCCCAGCTATAACTCCGTAGATGGAAAGATTCTACGCGATATCGCCTATTACCAAGTTTTCGGTCCCTATGCCGATGCTACGCTCTCTTTAGATTATTATGAAAATACCGGCTGGGAAGCTGCCCTCAAATCGCGCTATATCAAGCGTTATATGTTCAATGGAGATTTTGAGGCGATTTTGTTGAAGCAGATTAGCCAGCTGAAAACTAAGTATGAATGGAATATCTCGTCGGTTCATCATCAAGATTTTGTCGATGATTCTACTTTTGATGCGCGTCTGCATTTTGTCAGCAGCACCAGTGTCTGGGATAATAGCGAAGATCTGGAAGAGCGCGAACAGGAAGAGATCTCCTCAGCGCTTGCCTATAAACGACCCTTGTGGGGTAGAACTCTCTCTGTTACTGCCAACTATACCGACAATCTGGTCGATAAAATCAAATATCTCCGCTTGCCTTCGGTTGCTTACTCTCTGCCATCCAAACCGATCTATGAACTATTTTACAATGAAAATGATAAAATTCCCGATTATGCTTGGTGGAAAGATTTTTCCTACTCCTACAGTCTGCGGGCTGTGCATGAAGGCTATATCTCGGATCCTGATGCCACCTGGCCTGATGTGCTCTATCAAACTGCTCAAGACAGCAGCGGGGCATATATCAATCAGCACAATGCAGGTGTGAAGCACAATATCGGAATTAGCTACAATCACAAAATTCGCGGCTGGTTGGATCTGGGACAAACTGCCAATCTGAATGAAGTCTGGTTTGATCGCGATCAGAATTACCAGACAAATCAGCAGCTTTTGGTACGCGGCTCTGATTATTCGCTGAATAGTTCAGTGGGCTTTTCGCTCTACGGTTTGGGCGATTTTCCCGGGGAATATGTGCAAGCTGTGCGACATGTGATTTCACCCAATTTCAGTTTTACCTTCAGACCGGATTTTTCAGAAAACGAAAAATATTACTCTTTTAGTGGGATTGGCCTCAACAGCAGCGCCAAGCAGCGCCGTTTCAATTTCTCACTCGCCAATAAATGGGATCTGAAATTGCGCAAAGCAGCTACTGCAGACGCCGATAGTGCAGAAGATGCTGCCAGCGAGATTCCGACAGAAAAGCTAAACAATTTTTTCAAGCTCAGCTCATCACTCAATTATGATCTGGAAAATGAGGAGGAAGGCTTTAGCAATATCTCACATAGCCTCAGCATGAATCTGAAGGATTATAAACTCGGCTTCATCACTTTGGGCACCAATCCCAGTGGCGCGATATCACAAGATACTTACGCCCTGAAATTCTCCGGTTGGGATCATAAAAGCTGGGATTATGCTGTGGAAAATTGGTCTGTGACTCTCAATTCCAAGCTTTCGCTTTCCGGACAAGCCAGCTATACAGATTATTTTCCCCGAGCAGAAAACCGCTTCGAGTCGAATAAATTTTTCACTTCTGACAGCCTGGATATTAGTTCGGAAGATTTGGCGCTGACTTTGGATATTTTGGATGAGATGCAGCAGCAGGACAAAAGCTGGTCGCTAAATTTCAATCACTATTATCAAACCAATAAAGCCAGCTACGAACAGAATAAATACACCAGCAATCTGCGGAGCTCGCTCTCGGCCAAGATCACAGATAATTGGGAGATCTCTTACAATAATTATATCAACCTGAAAACCAAAGAGATAGCTTCCCACAATCTCACCCTCTCGCGGGATCTGCACTGCTGGAAAATTGTCTTTACCTACAGCTATTCCAGCCTCAATGATTATTGGAACTATCGTTTCCAGCTCTTCAATATCAAATTGCCCAACGAGCTGAAATTTAGAACTTCCGGGCACAAATAAAGGAGCTTTTTTATGAAAGCAGTATTTTTAGATCGAGATGGCACCATCAATATTGATGGCAAAGGCTATATCAGTAAAACCGAAGATTTCGAATTGTATCCCTACGCGGCAGCAGCCATCAAGCTGCTGAACGAGGCGGGATTTCTAGTCTTTGTGGCTACCAACCAATCGGGAGTAGCCCGCGGATATTATACATTTTCCCAACTGGATAAATTGCATGAAAAGATGGCAAAAGAGCTGGCAACTGTCGGGGCGCAGATCGATGAGATCTTTATCTCGCCCTATCATATCGCGGGCCAAGTTGAACCCTACAATATCAGCCACGAAGATAGAAAACCAGGGATAGGCATGTTCAGGCAAGCTCTGAAGAAATATGATTTTGAGATCAAACGCTCCTTTATGGTGGGCGATCGCGCTTCTGATATCGGCTTTGGTAAAAAAGCGCATCTTACCTCTATCCTGCTGCTCAGCGGTTTGGGGCGCCAAGAATTTGCTCAGCATAAAAGCTGGCAGTATCAGCCCGATTTTGTGGTGGAAGACCTGCTGGCGGCAGCCCGCTTGATAATCGAGTTGGATAATGAAAACTAGAAAATTATTGCTCTGGGGCTTGTTGCTCTTGCTCTTTGCCTGTGGCAGCAATAATCCTTATCAGCCTGAAATTCCCGAAGAAGAGCTGCCCGGTTTTGGCAGCTTGGAAACTCTGGAAGTGATGACCTGGAATCTGGAAAATTTTGCCAAAAATGATGAGATCACAGTGCAGTATGTCAGCGCTATTTTGGATTCACTAGATGTGGATATCATTGCGCTGCAAGAGATCGAGAATCCGACCAAATTTTCTCAATTGCACAACGCTCTGCCCGAGTGGGAGGGCTATCTTTCTGCTGGTGCCGCTTATGATATCAACTTGGCTTTTCTCTATCGGCAAAATTTAGAAGCTGAATTTTATCAGATCCTCACAGATGATTGGTACGCTTTTCCGCGCTCTCCTTTGGTGATGGAAGTGAGCGTGGATGGCTATGATCTGATGATAATCAACAATCATTTCAAAGCTGGCGGAGATAGCGATGATATTGAACGCCGCCGTGAAGCAAACCAGCAATTGAAACTCTTTCTCGATGAAAACTATCCCTCCACCGCTTTGATCGTTTTGGGAGATCTGAACGATCAATTGACTGATGCGCCGCAGCAAAACGTTTTTACCCTATTTTTGGAGGATCAGGAAAATTATCTCTTTGCCGATTATCAGCTGGAGGTTGCCGGCGTAGAAAATTTCTCTTATCCCAGCTGGCCCAGCCATTTGGATCATGTTATGATTTCAGATGAACTTTTTGGCCCCTTTTCGCATGCCAAATCGGATGTGCAAACTTTGGCGGTTGATGAATATTTTGACAGCTGGAACGATTATGAGACAAATGTTTCCGATCATCTGCCGGTTGCAGTGAAACTTTATTTACTAGAAGATTGATAGAAATAGGCTTTACCAAAAGGTAATTTCCCCCCAAGTGGGAAGCCAAACAAGGAGAAAAAGATGTTAAAAACTATGAAGATTTCCCAAACCCGGGCTCAGAAGATACTATTAGCGATGATATTGATCTTGGCCCTTGCCCTGACTGCCTGTTCCAATAATGGCGCTGTGAAAGAAACCGAGCAGCCGGCCAGCGAGAAGATGCCCTGGGTGAAATATGAAAATTTGCAAGTAGGAACAGATACTACTTTGGAAGTGATGAGCTGGAATATCCAAAACTTTCCCAAGCATCCCTTTGCGGTGGAACTGGCTGCCCGTACTATCCTGGCCATCGATGCCGATATTGTCGGTTTGCAAGAAATTCAGTCGGGCGAAGACTTTACTGAGATGCTGAAAATAATGCAGCAAAACGCTCCCGAAGATAATTGGCAAGGCTATCGCGCCCAAACTGACGCCTGGGATTTGAACTTGGCTTATTTCTACAAAGGAAGTTTGCTGCAGCAGGTGAAAATCTACGAGATCTATCCCGATCCTGAAAAATATCATCAACCCTTTCCCCGCAAACCTCTTGTGATGGAATTTGTCTATGAGAAGGAAGACTATTATGTGATTAATAACCACCTGAAAGCCAAAGGCGGGGCCGAGGATAAAGCCAGAAGAAGAGCTGCTGTGAAACTGCTGAAAAAATATGTAGATGAAAATTTGGCAGACCAAGAACTATTTATTATCGGTGATTTGAATGATTCGATCACAGACGAAGCGCAGGATAATGTCTTTGCCGAATTACTGGCTGATTCTCTCAACTATCGCTTTGCCGACCATGACATTGCTCTCGATCCGATGCAAGATTGGTCTTATCCCTATTGGAAATATCGCGGCCAGATCGATCATATCATTATCACTAATGAGCTCTTTGCGGAATTTGATTCTGCCGGCTCGGAAGTGCGAGTTATCCCGATCGGGAAAATGATGGAAGGCGGCGATAACGCGCGCTACAAATATCTGACTGATCATCGTCCCGTAGTTCTGAAATTGGTGGTGGGCCAGTAAAATAAACCCATTGCTGAAAATTATCAGCACTTTGGCAGCTTCTGTAAGAGGAAGCTGCTCTTTTTGGGGTTAAAAGCTCTGAAACAAAAAAGCAAATTCCATAGATAAGTATCGGGTTTAGTTAACAGTGTTTTAACGCCTGGGTAGGAGAGGGAACGTTATTTTAGTTACAGGCATTATCTTATATTCTCGTATTCAACTTTCATTTTTCTTTCTTGGATAGGGAAGTGTAAAACTATACTAGTAGTGCGAGTTGGGATTTTTAAATAAATTTTTCCACTTATTTTCTGATTTGGTTGTAATGTTGTTTTACGTAGTGCTTCAATTGCTAGTTCATTGCGATCAGTATTTAAGCGGTTAACATTTTCAGCATAACTCAGTTGATATTTCGTAAACGAATCTTCTCGCTCTTCGCTTT
>JAWOEN010000107.1:0-8192 GCA_046482725.1 Cloacimonadales bacterium (SeqCode) | reverse complement strand
GTCGAAGGGCTTGTCCTTGCCGACCTTGGCACCCACGGCGTCCTGGAGGTCCTTGAGCACGCTCGGACGCAGCGGATGAAGCGATGGCAACCGGCGAATCTGCTCCGGTGAAAAAGCAGGTCGGCTCCAAAGTTCTAGGCGCTACCATCAACCAGAATGGCTTTATCAAAGTAGAAGTAGAAAAAATCGGGCAAGAGACATTTTTGTCACAAATCATCAAATTGGTAGAAGAAGCGCAAGGCTCCAAAGTTCCCATCCAAGAATTTGCCGATAAGGTTACAGCCATCTTTGTCCCGATCGTGATAGTCTTGGCTGCTTTGGCTTTTGGCAGTTGGCTGCTCTTTCCGGAATTTTTGCAAGCAATCACGCTTTGGGCCTCGCAATATCTGGCTTGGGTCAATCCCGAAGCCAATACACTGACTCAGGCAGTTTTTGCCACAGTCGCAGTTTTGGTAATTGCCTGTCCTTGCGCTTTGGGTTTGGCTACACCCACGGCTTTGATGGTGGGCAGTGGCATCGGCGCAGAGCATGGCATCCTGATTCGCAACGGAGCAGCGATCCAAACTATGAAAGATGTGCAGGTGATAGTTTTTGATAAAACCGGAACCATCACCAAAGGTCAGCCGGAAGTGACAGATATCCGGGCAGTGCAGGGCTCCAAGCAAGATCTGATTCGCCGAGCGGCAGCCTTGGAAGCAAAGTCGGATCATCCTTTGGCGGCAGCCATAATGAAATATCTGAAAGCACAGGATTGGACAGTTCCCACAGCGGAAAATTTTGAGACAATTTCCGGACAAGGTTTGCGAGGCGAGCTGCAGCAAGAGCAGATCTTTTTGGGCAATCGCCAATTGCTGACCGCGCAAAATATCGATTTTGCCGATTATGAAGAGCAGATCTCGCAGTGGGAAGCGCAAGCCAAGACCGTGATTTTATTGGCCAGTGGGCAAGAATTTTTGGGAATGATAGCAGTAGCAGATGCGATCAAACCCGATTCGGCTGAGGCGATCGAGCGTTTGCATCAATTGGGTTTCAAGACTGCAATCATCAGTGGAGACAATAGCGAGACGGCAGCAGCGATCGCACGTCAGGTGAAGATAGATTATGTCAGTGCCGAAGTGATGCCGCAGCAGAAAGTAGCCGAGATCAAGAAATTTCAGGCCAAATATGGTTTGGTCGCGATGGTTGGTGATGGCATCAATGATGCACCGGCTCTGAAACAGGCAGATGTGGGAATAGCTTTGGGCACCGGCACCGACATTGCCATCGAAGCGGCCGATATTACGATTGTGCAGGGAAAATTGGCTGCTTTGGTGCAGGCTGTGAAATTATCTCAGGGCACATTTCGCAAGATCAAACAAAATCTTTTTTGGGCTTTTGCCTACAATCTGATCGCGATACCGTTGGCCTTTTTGGGCATTTTGCATCCGGTCATCGCCGAGATAGCAATGGCAACCAGCTCGATTACAGTGGTAAGCAATGCCAATTTATTGAGACGTATAAAACTATAAACAAGGAGAAAACTATGTTAGGAAAAAAGCAAATCTTCCAGATCGAAGGCATGACCTGCCAGCATTGTGTGATGCGAGTAGAAAAGGCAATCGCAGCTCTACCCCAAGTGAAAAAGGTGAAGGTAGATCTGAAAAAAGCCTCAGCTGAAGTAAAAGGTGAAGTTAGCGCCGATAGTGTAAAAGAGGCTGTGCAAGCAGCTGGTTACAAAGTAGTGTAATAGTTTTTTTTAGCACTGATTGCAGTTTGGAGATTGCAGTCAGTGCTATTTTTTGGGCAATATTTTGGGTCAGCAGAATAGATTACTGCTTGCGGAGAAATTTATTGAGCACGGGATATAATCTCCCTAGCTCAGCTTCTTGCTTTTGGGTTGAGCGATTTTTGGGGGGAACCGAGAGCAAGCAACTTTTACCTTTTGCCTGCTTATCTAGCTTGACACTGGCAGTTAGTTCGCAACTCTTGGAAAAATTCAGAATAAGATAAAAATTTTCAGGAGATAGATATGAAAAAAATATGGATAATTACGTTGATCTTGGTTGCATTAGCTAGTGTGCTCAGCGCAGATTTGGCTTATGGTAAATATCAATTTAACGAAGCACTTTATGATGAAGCAATTATAGAATTTGAAAAAATCATCCGCACTGCTCCCACTTCGGAAGCAGCTCAAGAAGCTTGGCATTATATCGGGCGCAGTTATTTGGAAAAAGAGCAGCTGGACCGAGCTGAAGAGGCTTTTCGCAAGGTGATCGAGGGCTATCCCAATAGTCGGGCGCAAGACCAAAACCTTTTCTACCTGGCGCAGGTGCAGAAAACCAATGGCAAATATAGTGAGGCGATAAAAAATTATAAACAGCTTTTTGCCGATTTTCCCCTCTCCGATTTTACACAGCGCGCCTTAACTGATTATGTGGAGAGTTATTTTTTGCAGGAAGAGTATCAGATGGTAATCGTGCAGGGTGAGAGATTGGCTGACAGTTATCCCCAAAATCAGCTGTTGGCAGAAGTTTATTATTTGATGGCCAAAGCATATTTTGCCGAGAATATGCCTGAGCAAGGCGAAGCCAAGTTGGCGGAAGTTATCGAAAATTATGCCACATCCAACGCCAAATGGCAAGCAGTGCAGACCAAGGTAGAGCGCTTGGAAGCTAGCAGTGGTACGGCTGCTGCAGCTCGGGAATTGCAGAAATTGTTGCAGGCAGATGTGCCGCGATTATTCGAAGAAGATCTGCGTTTGCAATTGAGCGCTTATTATTTCGAATTGCAAGATTATGCTGCCGCCAGCGAACAGTTGCAACAATTGAAAAGCAAATTTAACAATTCAGATAGGTTGGATGAGATCATCACCAAACTGAGTTTTGCCAAATTGCAGCAAAAACTCTTTTCCGAAATCACTGCCAATTATGAGACAAATCGCAAAGTTTTCCGCCAGAGCTCGCGGCGCGCTTCCTATGAATTATTGGTGGCCGAAGCTTGGCTGGAGCAGCAAGAGTATCAGCAGGCGGAAAAATTTCTAGCGGAAATCCTCAAATATGCCGAGCAAGCAGAAGATCTCTATCAAGCTGGATTTTTGCAAGCGGTGCTGCTGGAAAAATCCGGCAAATTGCAGGCTGCTGCTGCAGCTTATAAAAAACTTCTGGATTCAGCTTGGGCTGAGCGCGATCTCATCTTGATGCGCCTGGGCGATATCTATCTGGAATATTTTGATAATTATAGTTTGGCGCGAAAATATTATCAGCAGATTTTCCTCAATTCTGACGATCTGGCGCAAGTGCAGAAAGCGATCTACAAATCTGCGCTCTGTTCCGAGACTTTGGGCGATTTTTCCGCAGCTGTAAAAGAGCTGGAGCAGATCGACCCGCAGCAGGTGGAAGAGCAATTTTTGCGCGAGAAGATTGTACATAAGCTCAGCTATCTGAAAAAATACCGTGAGCAAGATTATCAAAGTGCATTTCAAAACTTGTTAAATGCATTGAACACTTACCTGGAAAGCGATAACCAAACAGAGCTGAAAGGCGAACTGGCCAAGATATTGGCAGAAGATCTGAAAGAGCAGAAGCAAAGTCTGCAACTTCTCGCCGCAGCTGATACAGAAATTTTGCAATACCGTAAAGCCAAAGTTTTGATCGATCTGGCAGAGCGCAATCGTCTGGA
Organism: Cloacimonadales bacterium (SeqCode); assembly: GCA_046482725.1. Lineage (GTDB taxonomy): Bacteria > Cloacimonadota > Cloacimonadia > Cloacimonadales > TCS61 > DAOWES01. Next base: position 4,535 of record JAWOEN010000107.1, on the reverse strand, counting down.
GATGAAGAGCGCTGAAGCAGCAGAATATTTGCAGCAGGCCAATGCGATCATCCAAACAATTGCCAAGCCTGCCTGGAAAGCAGAGCTGGAGATCTGGTTGGCAATTGCTCAGGAGCAAGAGCTAAAGGCTGAGATTATCCAAAAAATTTCGCAATACACTCAGCAAAATAGCAGTAGTAGCGCCGCCAATCAGTTTCGTCTCTTGGCAGCAGAGTATTTTTGGGAGATCAATGCTGACCTCGCTGCCGATTGGGCTGACGCTTTGCAAAACGAGAGTAATATTTCGCAGCAAGATTTTGCCCTGAATAAATTGAAATTGGCCGAATATTATTTCGGCTATGATAACAAACGGAAAGCGCTGGAAAATTATCAATTAGCACAAAGCGAGATCTCGCTGCAATATCCCCAAGCTTACTATCATTATGCAGTGGTGCTAAATGAAAGTGGTCAACCGGAAACTGCTGCCGAGAAATTGGCTTTTTTGGTAAATAACCGCGAAAGCTTTCCCGATTTTCCGCAAGTGGTAAAATATTTTGCCGAAATTTTGCGCGAGCTAGAGCGCTATGAGCAGGCTGTACGCTATCAATTGCAGATTCCAGCAGAGGCGCGTGATAGCGAATTTTATCAGCAGGTTTCGTCTGACTATTTGGCAATCGGCAATCAGGAAAAAGCCAAAGAGATGCTGATGTATATTCCGGAAAAGAGCGAGCAGATCTTAGCTGAGCTGGCACGCTTGCAATTTGTGACTGAAGATTATCAATTTGCCGAATATTCCTATAACAAATTATTGGAGATGAATGCTCAGGAATTGGATTATTATTGGTATCTGGGGCAGATCAAATTTGCCCAAGCAGAGTATCTGGCAGCGGCAGAAAATTTCAAGATCATTGTCGATCGCTTGGGAGATAATCTGGAGGATTTTGCCAATATCCGGCAGTTGGCGCGCCAGAATGTGATCGCGCTTTATCGCATCAACAATCGTCCCAAAGCTGAGAAATTGCAGAAGCAATTCAAAGATGTGCTAACAGAGGCGGATGAAAATGAGATAATGTTGAGCCGCGGCATCTATTATGTGGAAAATGATAAAAAAGAGGCCAAGAAGATTTTCAGTAAGATGATCAAACAATCTGATCTGGAGAAAGATATTTTGATAGCTGCCTATTTTTGGCGAGGAGTGGTGAATCTGCAGCAAAAAGAGACTGCCGAGGCTGAAGCAGATTTTAAGACAGTGGCCAATTCTACCAATCTTGACTACAGCAATCAGGCGCATCTGAAATTGGGAACGCTGAATTTTACTGCAGAGAAGTATCCGCAAGCATTGCAGCACTATTACCAGGTGATCGAAAATGATGATGATGGCAAATTGGCTTTTGACGCAGCGCAAAATTTTGCTTTGGTTTGCAAGACGATCGAAGAGTGGCAGAAAGCGATCGCTGCTTATGAGATCATCTTGGAGCGCTGGGGAGATGAAGGTTTGGAAGCAGAGACAGTTTTTGATATCGCCTTTTGTCATTACCGCGACAAGCGTTATCCCCATGCGGTGGAGATGTTTGAGCAAGCTTTGGCTATTTTGGATGATGAGGAGCTGAAAGCAGAAGCACAGTATTGGATCGGCGAAGGATATTTTGGGATGGAAGAGTATGAAAAGGCGATCTCGGAGCTGCTGAAAGTGGGCTACAATTATGCGAGCTACACAGATTGGGCAGCCTCAGCCGAATTGCGGGCCGGGGAAGCTTATCTGCAGATGAACAATCCCATGCGAGCTCGCCAAATCTATCAGCGGGTGATCAGTAAATATGGTGCTGGTAGCCGCTGGGGCAATATGGCGCAGCAACGCTTGGCTGAGATGAAATAGATGAAACTTGGATTATGGATCAATGTCTGCATAAATACTTTTTATGCAGCAAAATATACCTCAAAAGATTTTATAGGAATAATATGAAATTAGCAGTAGATTTACATTCTCACTCCGGATATGCGGGCGGAGTGGGTCAGATAGAGTTAGCAGATGTTTCCCGCACGATGAATCTGAAGGGAATCCAAGTTTTTGGTACGGGCGATTGTCTTCTGCCGGCTCGAGCTCATGAACTGAAAACACTTTTACGGGAAACTGAGGCAGGCCTATATTCGCTGCCTCAGGATCAGAATAAATTTTTATTGCAAACCGAAGTGATATTTTCTAGCAGATTACCGGGCTATCGCAATAAAACAGTAGCGCATCACGTTATCTTGTTTCCCGATTTTGGGGCGATCGCAAAGATGCAACAGCTGCTGCAAAAATGGGGTATGAAAAATACGATCGGCAGACCGTTTATCGTCAGCAATAGCCAAAAAGAACTGCAAGATCAACTTTGGCAAATCGCCGCTATTGATCCGCTGCTGGAGATCTTTCCGGCGCATGTAGTTACTCCGGAAGGCATTTTTGGCAGCAAAAACAATCTGAGCGAGATCAAAGAATTTTATGGCGATTTTCTGCCTCAGATTCATGCGATCGAGACCGGTCTCAGTGCTGACCCCAAGATGCTGGAAAAAATCCCCGAGCTGCAAAACTTGACCATGATCTCCAATAGTGATTGCCACAGTGCCGCTCTCAATCGGATCGGGCGTGAATTCACGATGCTAAAAGTAGATGATCTTTCCTATCCCAGTATTATCGCTGCTCTTAGAAATAATCAAGTAGATTTCACTGCCGAATTCAATCCGCAGGAAGGTCGATTTTTTCAGACTGGACATCGGGCCAATCGAGCGGGGCATACAGAGTGCGTAAAATTTCTCAAGACAGTTCCCCAAGATCTGCTTTGTCCTATCTGTGGGAAAAAGATGAATTTGGGAGTAGCTGAAAGATGTTTGCAATTGAGTGATGATAAGATAAAGCCAATTCAGCGCCAGTTCCAACATCTGATTCCCTTGGTCGAGGTGGTGGCTGCCGGCTTGCAGATAAAAAATGCCAACGCCAAAACCGTGCGCAAGGCATTTGATCGCATCATGCAGAATTTCCCCAGCGAAATAGCTCTTTGGCAAGATCCGGAACTGGAGAAGCATTTGGCTTCGGTAGCTGAATCTGACATTGTCGAAAAAATCCTAGCTGTACAGAGAGGCGATTTCTCATTTGATCCGCCCGGCTTTGATGGGAATTATGGCGTTTTGAAGATATAATGATGAGAGCAAGCTAAAGCTTATCTCACAAATAAAAAATTGACTAAAACTGAGGATCTAGCTAGTTGAGCCTCAACAAAGGAAGGTAAATATGAAGAAAAGCGTTTTATTTTTTACACTAATTGGGTTGCTACTTACTACCGCAATTTCAGCTGAGCCGGTAGCGCAGTGGTCCACTTCAATGGGAGATTTTAGCGTGCAGCTGCGCGGAGATCTGATGCCGATAACAGTCAGTAATTTTCTGGAGCTAACCAATGACCAATTTTATGATGGCCTGATTTTTCATCGGGTGATCGCCGATTTTATGATTCAAGACGGTTGCCCCAACGGCACCGGAACCGGTGGCCCCGGCTACACTATTCCCGATGAATGGAATCCGCTGATAAATTTCAATCAGCCCGGAGTACTGGGTATGGCCAAAACAGCTGCGCCCAATTCTGCCGGCAGCCAATACTTTATCACTGTGGTTCCCACCACTTGGTTGAATGAAGAGTATGCTGCTTTTGGTAATGTGCTGGAGGGTATGGAGGTGGTGAATGCTATCTCGGAAGTGGAGACAGATGCCAGTGATAAACCCTTGGTAGATGTGGTGATCGATAGCGTGCGCATTGTCTCACCTCAGATTATCTCGCAATATCCTGAAGAAAGTGAAGTGGAATTGAGTGAATCTGTGAATGGCCTTTTTTGGGTGGAAACTTATTCCGCAGCAGATCAATTTAGCTGGTGGGTGAACGATGAAGCTCAAGAATCAGAGCAATTTACTTTGAACTATAGCTTTCCGGCCAATGGCGAATATCAGGTAAAAGCGGTTATCGAACAAAATGGCTACGAAGAGGAAGTAATATGGGAAGTTACTGTTACTGCTTTGCAAAGTGAAACAGATCTGGTTTTGGAAAATTCACTGGCTCAGAATATCCCCAATCCCTTTAATCCCACAACTCAGATTAATTTCAACTTGGCTGTCGCTCAAGAGGTAAGCTTGAATGTTTACAATAGCAAAGGACAATTAGTCAAAAATTTGGCTCAGGCCCAATATTCTGCCGGGCAGCATTCGGTTGTTTGGAATGGTGACGATAGTCATGGTTCTGCTGTGAGTTCCGGAATTTATTTCTATATTTTGGAAACTGATAATTTCCGTCAGGTCAGAAAGGCTATTTTATTGAAATAAGCTTTTGCGCTTTTTATACATAGCTTAGGTGATAATGCTTAGGCTATGTTTTTTATGTAGAGCTTATGTCACCCTTCGACTCCGCTCACCCTTCGTCTCCGCTCAGGGTGACTCTATCAGCAAGCAGCTATTTAGAGGATCATGTGGTCCCTTGAGACTATTTTATCAAAATCATCTTTCTAATTTCCGAATGCTTCTCTGCCGCTAATTT
>JAWOEN010000138.1:0-6755 GCA_046482725.1 Cloacimonadales bacterium (SeqCode) | reverse complement strand
TAATCCTGGCTGGGGCAGAATTAACGGTTCACCTTTATGGTGAGATCCCAAGTTGACTGTTTTTCCACCCACCACTGAACTCGTGGGCTGCAATTAGCCTCCGCTGTCTCAATTAGCCCACAGCAGCTGTGGGGATCTATCCGAAAATTAAAATTGGTCGTTACCCGGTAATATTTTGCTGATAAAAAGCAAATCGAGGATAAAAGCCTAAACAGAGAACTGGGAGAGAATTCTCTATCTATTTTATTATCCTCAGAGATGATTTCACCGACGACTGTTCTTTCGCTATTTTTGAGGAAATCGCAGTTGAACGCCGCCGGTGAATTTTTTATTCAGTTTCCTGATGCTTGATATCTTGGCCTACTGCGATGAAAATAGTTTCTTCAGCAATATTGGTCGAGAGGTCGGCAATTCTTTCCAAACAGGCAGCAATCCTATTTATCTTCAAGGCGCGTTTGATCACTTTAGGATCTTCCATCATATAGGTGATTAGGACGCGATAGATTTGCTCATTCAGGTCATCTACTTCATCATCATTCTCGCATACCTGAGCTGCCAAAACCCGATCTTCCTCGATAAAGGAAGTAATCGCATCGCGTAGCATATTTTGGGTCTGCTCTGCCATGCTGGGCAGATTGAGATATTTTTTTATGATCGGTTTTTTGATCAGATAATGAGCATTTTCCGCGATATTAACAGCCAGATCGCCCATCCGTTCCAAGTCATTATTCATCTTGGAAATCATCAGGATAGTCCGCAGATGCTTGGCTTCAGGATGCTGCAGCGCTATGATATTGATAACTTCCCGATCGATTCGAACTTCATAATTATTTACTTCTGCTTCCAATAACTCTACTTCGATCAATAAATTTGCATCGCGCTGCAATAAACCGTCTATCGCAAAATTTATCATCTTTTCCACTAAATTGGCTTCTTCGATTACCAATTTTTTCAATTGCTCAATTTTTCCGACTATCATTATTTACCTCATTTTTATTCTTCATCAGCTCAGTTTCTATCATATAATCTGCTGTTTTCATATTCAAGGCCAAAGGTATCTCTTTCAGCACAGAGATCCGAATCAAGGTTTGGATATCATGCTCGTGTCCGTGCGGAGTTTTAGCATCGATAAAGAAAATCAGCATATCGATTTTATCCGATAAAACTTCATTGGCCACCACAATATCTCCTCCGTCGGGACCATGCCCCAAAGCTTGCACCTGCAGATTTGCTATCTTCTTGATCATTTTGGCTGTTCCTTCTGTTCCCACCAAATGATGCTCTTTCAAGATATCTTTATACTTGTTTGTCCATTCTGCCATCATGATCTTTTTCTGATCATGCGCGACCAAAGCTATTGTTTTTTTCATTTTGCATTCCTTTCCTGATATTCTACCAAACATTTTCTCTGCCCTGTCACTTTTCACTTCTCACTTATAACTTCCTACCCAAATACACCTTGCAGATAAGCTTCGGTTTTTTTGTGTTGGGGAACTGTGAAGAGATCGCTGGTCTTGCCAAATTCGATCAACTCTCCCAGATACATAAACGCTGTAAAATCCGAGATTCGCCCGGCTTGAGCAATATTGTGGGTGACGATCAGGATGGTGACCTTATCTTTCAGTTCCAGGCAAAGTTCTTCGATTTTGGCAGTGGATTGCGGGTCGAGTGCGCTGGTGGGTTCATCCAAAAGCAGAATATCGGGGTTATTGGCCAAAGCTCGAGCGATGCAAAGCCTTTGTTGCTGCCCGCCCGAAAGCGAAAAAGCGTTAGCCTGCAAGCGATCTTTTACTTCATCCCAGATCCAGGCATCTTTCAGCGCACGCTCCACTCTCTGCTCTATTTCTGCTTTACCTTTACCTTGCAATTTCAAGCCATAGGCAATATTATTATAAATGGATTTGGGAAAGGGATTTGGTCTTTGGAACACCATTCCCACCTTGGCCCGTACCTGAGTTACATCTACATCTCGGGCGTAAATATTGGCTTCATTCAAATATACTTTTCCAGTAATCGTAGCTTCCGGAGAAAGATCATTCATGCGATTGAAACAGCGCAAAAGTGTAGATTTTCCACAACCGGAGGGCCCGATTAGAGCTGTAACTTTTTTGTCGTAAATCGGCAGATTCACACCTTGCAAAACTTGCTTATCTCCAAACCATAATTTCAAATCTTCTGTTCTGATATGTGCATTATTTACCATTTTCTTGTTTTCCTCATTTTATATCTGATTATAATAGCGACTAGGCTAATTAGAATTACCAGCGAAAGCAGCACCAGCGCGGTTCCATATGCGATAGGCACCTGCTGCTCGGGATGTGTTCCTTCCATCATCAAAGCGTAGATATGATAGGGCAATGCCATCACTTCATCACTAAGAGATTTGGGTAAGCGGCGCGAATAAAAGGTAGCAGCCGTAAAGAGAATGGGAGCTGTCTCACCTGCTGCTCGCCCCACACTCAAGATCGCACCTGTCAAGATTCCGGGTAAAGCTGCGGGTAAAGTAGTTTTTAGCATGGTCTGGCGCTCGGTAGCACCCAAAGCCAAAGATGCTTCCCGAAAATCATTGGGCACACTGCACAAAGCTTCCTCGCTGACATTGATGATCATCGGCAGGATCAAGATTGCCAAAGTACTGGCACCTGCCAAAATCGAGACATCCATCTGCATAAATTGGACAAATACAGCCAAGCCAAACAAACCGTAGATAATCGAGGGCACACCCGCCAAAGTATTTACTGTAGTCCGCAAGATTCTCAGCAAATATTTATTTGTAGTGTAGATATTCATATATATGGCTGTCATGATGCCAATGGGCAGAGCGATGAGGATAGCAATGGAAGTAAGCCAAAAAGTTCCGACAATTGCCGGGTAGATGCCACCTTGGGTCATAAAGCGACGGGGAAATTTACTGACAAATTCCCAGGATATCACACTAAAACCTCGGCTAATAATAACTGTCAGAAAAACTGCTAAAAAGCCAATTGCCAAAAAGATCATTGCTCGCAAGAGATTTTCTGCTACAAATTGTGAAATTTTTCTTCTATTGATCATAATTTATTTCATCCTATTGCGAAAAGCCAATTCTGTAATGATATTCAGGCCAAAGGTAATAACAAACAGCACTATGGCGATGCCAAAGAGAGCATGAAAGTGGGGAGTTCCCATCGGAGTTTCTGCCATTTCTGTAGCGATCGAGGAAGTCATCGGGCGCACCGGATCGAAGGCAGAAGTGGGCAATTGAGCTGCGCCACCTGCTATCATGATCACTACCATGGTCTCGCCCACAGCTCGGCCAAAACCCAAAATCAAACTGCCGACCACACCTCGTTTGGCTGCCGGCAATACTACCCGCCAGGTGGTTTCCCAGCGATTTGCCCCCAAAGCCAAAGATGCTTCACGCAAGCTGGAGGGCACTGCCGCCAGTGCATCTTCACTGACACTAGAGATAGTGGGAACAACCAATATTCCCAAAATAATGGAAGCATTTAAGGCATTTAAACCTACCGGAATCCCAAACCAATTGGTGAGCAATGGTGCCAGGAAAGCTAATCCAAACAAGCCAAATACCACCGATGGGATTCCAGCTATCAATTCTATTATTGGTTTGACTATTTCGCGGACTCGGCTAGAGGCAATTTCACTGAGATAAATTGCCGAGCCCAAACCCAAGGGAATGGAGATCAACATGGATAATATTGTTACAAAAAAAGAAGCTGTGATCAGGGGCAAGATGCCAAATTCAGGTTCTACAAAAGTAGGGTGCCAATTGCGGCCGCTGATAAATTCCCACAAGCTAACTTCCTGAAAGATCGGCAAGCCATTGTAAAATAGCACGATGATAATTCCTGCTAAGATAATCAGAGCAGAAAGCGCTGCCAGATGTATAGTTGATTTGAAAATCCATTCTTTAATTTTTTTCATTTTTCCTCTTATCTAATAAAATCGGGAGCACCCGGATGGGTACTCCGCCAGTTCGATTTTGCTTACTTCTGCAATTTGATGAAACCCATCTCTTCTACCAGCTCTTGGCCTTCGACAGAAAGGATGAAATCCAGATATTTTTTAGCCAATCCACTGGGCTTGCCATTGGTGTACATCTGCAAGGTTCTGGATATGGGATATTCTTTGGTATTGATTGTGGTTTCGGTAGCTTTCACTCCATCCACAGTGATTGTTTTCACGCTGCTATTGATGTAGCCCAAGCCAGCATAACCGATGGCTCCGGGTGTATTTTTGATCGTGGAAACTACTGAATTATTACTGCCCAAACTCAGTGCATCGCCGCGATTGGATGTTCCATCCATTACCAATTTATCAAAAACTTCATATGTTCCTGAGCTGGGATCGCGCAAGATAGCCACGATCTCTGCATCATGTCCGCCCAATTCTTTCCAATTGGTTATTTCGCCGGCAAAGATAGCTCGCAATTGTTGCAGTGAAATATCTTTGAGAGGATTGGAAGGATGCACCACAACCGCGATGCCGTCTGCAGCTACAATGTTTTCATAGAGATTTATGCCACGCTCACGAGCTTGAGCTTTCTCTTTGGTTTTGGCATGACGAGAAGCGCAACCGATTTCAGCTGTGCCAGACAAAATTGCAGCGATTCCCAAACTAGAGCCACCACCACGAACCGAGATATTTGCTTCAGGATGTGTATCCATATAAACTTCTGCTGCTGCTTGAGCTATGGGCAATACTGTGGTTGAACCGGTGAGAGTAAGCTTCTGAGCCAAGGCCGGTACTGCCATCAGTAGTAGTGCTAACGAGATAATTGTAATTTTTTTCATCATTTTCTCCTAATTATTTCTTGTTAATAGTTTCTGAGAAGATCCAGCGCAATTGTACCATCAGGTCATTTACGTCATCTTTGCTTTCATCTTCGTACTGCTTGATCTGATAGTTGGCCTGTAAAAAGAGCTTGGGCTTGTTTTTGGAATCTCTCATCAGGTGATAATTGAATCCTGCTACGATAGTATTATAGCCATCATCATCGGCATCTGTGTTGGGATCATAGATATCATATCTGGTCACCAAGTCGATGCTGTTGTTCAGTTTGTAGGTCGGAAGCAGAGAGATTGCTGTGGTTGTCACATCATCCAAAGCAGCTTCATAAGATACTGTCTTGCTGAGGTATTGACCCAAAAGTGAGAAATCACCAAAAGCCAATTTTGTTACGCCTGCCATTTGATTGATATCTTCACGAATCAGCAGACCAGCATCATCCAATTCGTCTTTATCATTTTTGCTATTGAGCATATAAGATCCACCCACAGTTATCCCGGTGATAGGAGTAACACGCATATTGGCTACTACGCTCATACTGTTGTTGATCAAACCACCGCTTTTTTTGTAGCCTTCGCCATTGTAAACGGCAACTGCATAATTACCATAACCTTCGGGCAGATAGCCACTAACACCCATACCATAATCCACCGAAGCGGCAAATTTGTATTTGTCAGTAGGATCTTTGTCTATGGTAGTATAATCCCATTCGTAAATTGTTCCAAAATAGGTCTTCATCAAACCAGCAGTAAATTTGGCGTCTTGGATTGGTAAGATATTGGAAAAATCCAAATAAGCATATTTGATCTTGAGTCCGGCTCCATCGCCAGCACCATCATCACTAAAAAAGTCCACGTTAAAACGTCCCTTAATATTACTACCCAAAACAGGCTCTAAACGCAAGTAACCACGTTTCAAGGCCATCTCGTTTTTGGTATTTTCACCATCGATTGTCTGATAACTCCAACGATTCCAGATCTCCATCTTGAGCTTAGTTTCTGCCTGCAAAAATGAGGCAACCATCACCATCAATAAAATTGATAAAATAATTTTTTTCATGCTTTTTCTCCTTTGTTTTCACAGCTTTTTGCTGCTTTCGTTTATATCTTACCAAAGGAATGTTGGGAAAAATTAAGGATTGTGTTAAGATTGTGTTAAGAGATTATAACTAGTTTTATAATAACAGATTACAGCACAATAAAAATCTCTGTTTCTGTAAAAAAAGATAAATTGTTAATATCCGGAAAGATGATAATGGGCTAAAAAGCTTGAGTTTAATCGGAAAAATTGTCACATTTAGTTCTCTAAATAAAAACTATGAAAAATTATCTTTTGGCGATTTGTCTAGTCTCTCCAGTCCAAAATACTTTCTACCCCGCCGTTGCGGACAAGTTCCTACTTCCTACCCTGACGAATAGAGGTGAACCGTGAATTCTGCTAGGCAGAATTAACTTGTTCACGCCAATTTCCTGAAGGAAATTGTTGAAATGTCGCTGCTAATGCAGATTTATTCTGATATCTGACATCCTGCTTCTTTCTCTTCTTGGTGGTTTAGTTCGTTCTTGCTTGCCCCGCCTGCCCTGTGAAATCTCTTTTATTTAACAGGGTGGAATCTCTTCCATTCCACTGGTGTTCGTTGAAAAATAAATCTGCGCTGTATTCAGCTACCAACTCAAAACCTCACTACCCAGCTCAAAATAACTTCGGTTTAACAACTTTTTTTGTTAGTTTAGTTCGGGCTAGCCTGCCCCGTGAAATTCCGTAGGACTATTTAACTGGGGTTCGTTGAAAAAAAAAACACCGCTTTACTTAGCAACCAACTCAAAACCATATTTCCCCGCTCAAAATTACTACTCTCTTCAATTTTTTCTTTCTACTTCCTACTTCCTACTTACTTCCGCCAGCCGATTTCCACACTAACCGCCAAATGATCGGAAACATGATCGGGCAAAATCTGATGCGAAATA
>JAWOEN010000117.1:0-10954 GCA_046482725.1 Cloacimonadales bacterium (SeqCode) | reverse complement strand
CTGTGCCGTAGGCATACTCATTTTCCTCTGTTAACAGCTGTGCGTAGTTAATAAATATTAGCGAGTCTGGGGTTAATTGATTGTCGAAACCCCAAGGGTATATAAGTATATCACTATAAGTATGATTGTTGAGCGCAAGTTTGATTTCTCTTTCCTCACAAAACTGTTTTATTAGTTGCGTTTCGGGCTCGCTAAATGCTGTAGGACCCCGGTATGTATCCGAAGAGCCATTTGGAGACGAGCCGCTATCATCGTAGCCCCACATGTAACCAAAATTACGGTTGAGGTCAACTCCTTGCGTTTCGTTGGAATTGGTGCTTCTGTTTTTTCGCCACATTCCGCCTCCGTTAGGGTTAGTGTTCTCGTTGTAGATATAACCATCCGGATTAACGCATGGAATAAAAAGAAACTCAAGGTTATCTACAAGGTAAGTAATCTCAGGATCATTGCCATAGTTCTCAAGTAAGTACCACATCTGGTAGAGCATCTGCTGCATTGAGATTGGTTCGCGGGCATGAGTTAAAGCCGTGTAAAGTACCTGAGGTTTGCTTTGCGCTTCATCAGGATTGTTTGAAATTCTTACCCAATAAACAGGTCTGCCTTCAACGGAGGTTGTTGTACCAATAGGTTCCTTTGAGGATATTAGCTCTGGAAACTGTTCTCTCATCGTATCAAGTTCATCAAGGAGTTCACTGTATGTATGATGACCACCCATACTTCCTAAGGAGAAGTTTTGCGGGGTAACGTAACCGTCAATTTTTTTGCTGGTAGATTTCATTGCTGCATTTAAACTATCGATGCAAAATTTCGAGTTTCTTGATATGTAGTAATTACTCATATCTTCAATTATTACTTCATATTTAAGTCCCGACTCATTAATCAGTTTCAAATCGGAATCGGAGTACTCACCAATTATGTATGCTCCTGGTTTACGCTCTAGACTCTCAAGAGGCAAACCCAAAGATGCAAGGACAAGCATATCATTTTTTTCGGGAGTATTAATCTTTATTCTGTGGTATTTTTCTACTTGAGCATTTAGTAATAGTACACTCACTAATAGGTAAATGGTTAATGCAGCACTTCTCATAATAAAATGTAGTTGTAATTCTATTAATGTTAAATTATCGCCCTAAAAGTAATCATTTATTAACTCAATTTTAAATACTAATATTAAAAGGTGTAATTAGTTACGCTGTGTGCGATATCGGACAACGCATGTAGCATATTCGAACACTTTTTAGTTTAGTATAGAGTTAGATATGTGTTTAATAGACTGAAATTGAGAGTTATATTACTTTTGGCACAAATGATGTTTATAAAAGAACAAACAAGAAAAAATAACATACAATGGATAGAGCAATTGAAAAAAAGAAATGGCCTTTAAAAAAGGTATTATGGCTTGGAGCAGCAGTAACACTTGTCCTTCTTGTTGGCTACTATATAATTTTTGCCGATAAAAGCTCAAAACTGAATGTTGATGCTGAGAAGCTAACCATTGAGACCGTTCAGGAAGATTTGTATCGCGATTATATAACTGTGATTGGCACAGTTGCACCAATACAAACCATCTTCCTTGATGCCACTGAGGGAGGAAGCCGAGTTGAGGAAATAGTAACTCAGGAGGGTAGTAAAGTTGAAGAGGGCGATGTTATTGCCAAGTTTAGCAACACTAATTTAATACTCGATATTTCAAACTTTGAGGCTAATGTTTCGCGTGCCAACAACGAATTATCCAGTATTAGATTACAAATGGAGCGACAAACGCTTGAGACTCGCAGCAGGTTGCTTGATTTAAATTTTGAACTGAAAGAGCGGAAAAGGAAATATAACACCAATAAAGTTCTTTTTGAACAGGATCATATTTCAAAAGAGGAGTACGAGCGTTCAAAAGAGGCCTTTGAGCTAACTCAAAAACGAATAGAGCTTTTCAGGGCTAATGCTAAGCAGGATTCATTATACCGCCTAAATCAACTTAAAATATTAGAGAATGATGCCGCAAGGTTACAGAGTAATCTCTCTATGGTCCGCAATAGGTTAGATGCGCTAGTTTTTCGTGCCCCTGTTTCAGGCGAGTTGGCTTCCTTAAACCTTGAGGTGGGTCAGGTTATTAGCATGGGCGAACGCATTGGCGAACTCGCGACCTCCTGCGTGACAGGCAGGCGTTCTAACCAACTGAACTACACCCCCGCAAAGGGTATATTTTTTCTCTTGTGAGACACTCTATTTTTTTCGATCTTCAGCAGAACAAAATGGCGGGAGCGACGGGACTCGAACTCGCGACCTCCTGCGTGACAGGCAGGCGTTCTAACCAACTGAACTACACCCCCGCATCTGTTATGCTAAAGACATTGCACTTTTATTTGGGCGGGTTTTATGTGTCAAAGATTTTTTTTGTTGAATAATAAAAAATAACCCCGTAAAAAACGGGGTTATTAGCTAACTTACACAATATCAATTAAATCTGCTACTTCAAAGATCTTGAATATTTTTTAGGGCGCGGGAAGCAGTGGCCGGATTCACCCCATCACCACTCAGATATCCCAGAATGGGCTTACCTTTTTTCTCGCCGTTTTTGGTTTTATAAAATTCCAGTCTGATGCGAATTGCTCCCTTTTCATCTGACAAAATATCATTACCCTCAGCATCAACCGGAAAAGGATTGTGAGTAAACCAACCTAAACCGATCGCACAAGTTCCATCTGCTCCGAGTAAATTTTTTCGCTCCGAACCAATATACTCGCGCTTTTCCTGAGAGACATTGGGCGAATTGATACTGGAGGTTACCACACCGACTCTTTTCCCGTCCCGATAAATATCGCGACCAGTCACAATGCCTTCTGTGATAAACAAGCCCAGGCGCTTATCAATCTTTTTATCGAGCTCGGCCTGTAAAGCTGCTTTGCCTACAAAATCTTCCTTGTTCATATCCACTGCTGCAGCAAAAAGCGGAGCATTTATCGGAGTATGCTCGCGATCATATTCCTGCCCATTGAGTGGTAAACCAAAAGTTCCGGCCGAAATTCTATTCTCATCACGTCCACCCAAACCGACAACCAAGCCACCCAACTGCAAAGCTTTGTTGGCAATGCGCTTGAATTGCTCGACAGCAACATCAACCGGCAGATACATCTCCCAACCCCAGCGATTTGTGTAGCCGGTACGGCTGAGATAATATTTCTCATCTTCATAAGTAAATTCATTGAAGGTAAAAAACTTCATATTCTTGGTTGGTTTATTGCGATTCTTCACCACAATCTCACCATAAAGTTCGGTGATCAGTTTGTAGGAAAGCGGACCTTGCACATCGATCTTAACCAGCTGATCTGAAATATCTTCGATCTCTACAACCTCGCCTTCGATCTTAAAAGCGTTGATGTAATCAGCATCAGCAATCAAACCCTTACTCTCATCGGTTATATCGTGTCCGGCATTGATCACCAAAATAAATTTATCCACCGAAACGCGCATCACGATCAGGTCATCCAGCACTGTTCCTTCTTCGGTTAGCAACAAAGTATATTTGCACTGCCCCACCTTCATCAATGAAATATTGGTGGGAAAAACCCGATCCAAAAGCCGAATCGAATCTTTGCCGGCAATCTCCAGCTGTGCCATATGATCTATATTGAATACTGCAACTTTGTTGATAGCAGCCGCTTCTTCCAGCACACTGGTAAGATAGTTCACTGCCATATCATATTCGCCAAAATTACTAGTTTTGATCGGATGAAATTTACGATTCAAAAAATCTGCCAAGCGCTTCTGATACCATTGTTCCGCTTGCCAAAGAGCAGTTCTACGGGGTTCTCTGGGAAAATTAAAACCTAATTTTTTCATAAAAAATCTCCTAAACTAAACAATTTTTTTTACTAAATTTTCGATCGGATAAAATTTGTAAAGCAGATTAAGTCGCTAATTATTTAGCGGATTAGCAGTTAGCAATACTGATCGCTGCGCTTTTCAGAATTACTGCATCTAAGCCTTACGTTTGATAGCATATACAGAAAGTCTTTCTGCTACTTGCTCGGCAACGTCGGAGACATCAGCGATCTTTTCGGCAAAATGACGCATATGCACTCGATGGCTAAAAGAGGTAATATCCTTCGAATTAAATGCTTTACGTTTCAAATTTTCTTCCACATCATCGGCTTCATGCTCAAAAAAATGCACCTTATTTACATAATCCGGGACCAGTGAATCTTGACGAAAAAATGCCCGAGCTGCTTTTACCACCTCTTCCACAGATTGTTCCGAAAGCTCTGCTAATTCTAGAAAATCACTTTTCAAAGCTTCCGGGATTTGAGGTTTCTCAATAGAAAATTGCTCCAATACTTTTTCACAAATATCCACAATATCATCCATAGTTTCCAGGATTCCCAAGACATCTCCGCGTGATTCCGGAATCAGCATATATGTGTAGAGATGATATTTGATATTGCGACGCATCGTATCAGCTTCACTCTCCAAAACTGAAAGATCTTGGAAATTGCGCTCAAATTTATCATTTTTGCCTTTCAGATAAGCACGGATGCCTTCCAAAAATACCAAACCCGAGGTGGTTACTCGATCCAGATATGCATCGATATCACCTTCGATTCGTCGAGTTTTGTTATCAAAAAGTCTTGTCATATTTTCTTCATCTCCTTAATACTTTTCAGAAATTTTTCATCAACCGTTAGCGCTCGCTGAGCTTTCTGTTTTTAGTTCATATAATTTTTGGAATTGAGTTCTACAAGTCAAGTTTTGCAAATTATCTGCATTTTTTAGTCCAATAAAAAAACGGGCCGTAGCCCGCTTTTTTCATAGATCTATTTTCTCACAATTTATGAGCCGTTGCGAATTTTTTTGTTGGTCTTTTCCTGATGCTTGTTATGATGTAGATAGCGATGATAAGAAGCTTCGGCAAATTTGCCAACCACAGAAGGCAGATCAGAGTTTTTCCAAACTTCCATAAATCCTTCATCATCGGCCAATCCATTATTTAGTTTGAAATAATGATCGCTCTCGGGAGCAAAAATTATCGAATCTTTCTGAATATCAACACTTTCATCTGCAAAAACAGCTTGCAGCAGCTTGGATGTAGTGTAGGAAAAGTGGTTTGATATATCTACGGGACCCTCAGAATTATTGATATTATTACGTAACTCATGAATTAGTTCATTGCCCAAGTGATTGAAAGATTGTTGTTTTTTCATTAATTCCTCCTTGAGAATTGTGCTGGATAACTTTTTTTTTTAACGATTTAGATATCTCAAAATTTCATTTTTGAGTCAAGCAATATTTACCTTATCTGCTACCATTTTCACATTTACAAGTAAAAGTATAAGCTTTAGATCTGCTTTGTCAAATCGATAGCGAACTGCTCGCAAAAAACAGAAAAATCTACCAAAAAGAGTTTGCACAACAAAAGAGCCCCTTCTGAAAAAGCAAGAAGGGACTCGAGGTAACAAATATTATTTTGTCCGCTAATAACCGGACAGACAATATGGCTATTTCATCAGGATCATCTTCTTCATAGCCCGGAAATCAGAACTTTCCAATTGATAGAAATAGACGCCTGTAGCAGCTTCCTTGCCGCTATCATCTCTGCCATTCCAAACCAGATTATGCTCTCCAGCCGGCAAATTATTGCGCGAAATTTGTTTGATCACCTGTCCTCTGGAATTGTAGATTTTCAGGCTCACATCTGTCTCTGCTGCTACTGAAAAGCTGATATTGGTAGTTGGATTGAACGGATTGGGATAGTTGCCCTTCAGCTCATTCACAAAGACCAGCTCTGCTTCGGAAGCAACAGGATCATACTCAAACTGTTGGGAAATCAGCTCCGATTCTTCCAAACCATTATAAATCGCACTGACAGCCACAGTATAAGTTCCTGCTGCCAGCTCTACCAATTGATACTCGGTTTCAGAGATATCTTCAGCCAGCAATTCATCGTTCAGATAGAGATTATAACCGCTGAGCTCACGCTGCGGTGCATCCCAGCTCACCAAAGCATCTTCAGTTACGTTGAGGTTGGTGGGAGGAAGAATCTCTTCCGGTGAGATATATTCGAAAGTAGCTAATTCTTGCTGAGAAGAATTGTTGGCATAATTGGCGACAACCCCAAAAGTATAGAGTGCTTCTTCCAAATCTTCAAATGCGTATAAGTTATCTTCCAAATCTGTTACCAAGGGATTATCCAAATCATCCAGATAGAGATCATAACTCTCTGGTCCCATACCGTCTATTTGACTAAAGGCAAAATTATCCAAATAGAACATACCGGTATCACTCGCTTCCGGATCAGATTCTCCACTAAAGTCGATCAAATCTAAGTTCAAAGTTCCCAAACCTGCTTCCCAGGCATTGGCAGAAAATTGCCAAGTAACAAGCTCTTCCCCATCCAAATACATGGTCGCACTATCTTCATCCAGATCTATCTGGTGAGAAACATGCAGCCATTGATCATGCTCGAAAGTCAGATCAGTGATTACTTCATTGCTGTGGTGAATCTTCAGCATGCCATCTGTTCTAAAGAATACTTCCAAAGAAAATTCCAACGGATTAAGAGCTCTGATCAGATTGTAATGACCTGCATATCCGGTTGGGATAAAGATATCAAAATTGACCTCATACGCTCCGGAATCTAGTGCCGGATCTCCCAGTAGCAATCCGCGCAAATCTGTTATTACATCAGATTCTGCTGATACTTTTAGGGATTGGGAACCGGCTTCTACTTGCTCATCACTGATCATTGCATCAGCAATTCCAGCCGGCCATGAAGTAAAAGGTGTCCACATGGGATTTTTAAGTGAAATCGGATCATTATTATCATAACTTTCGAAATCTTCTACATAACTATCTAGCGCATAAGGTTCGGTCCAAAAAACTTCACCCTCAGAATTGCCAACCAAATCTCGCGCTGGATGATATAGTTTTTCCAAAGTAAAATCTACTTCTACATTTCCCAAAGGAATTGTTTGCAAGTTATCAATAAACTGTGATTCATAGCCATCGGAGATTACTGAGATGCTAAAGTCTTCGATATATAGTGTAGTAAACTGCAGCACACCTTCGCTGTTGGGTTGAAAATATCTATCTCCCGGTAGATCATGATGAATGTAAATTCTTGTCTTTGAATGATCTATTTCATCATTACCAGCTACAGTAATCGTTACAGTATTATCCGCATCCACTCCAATCAATTCGATATCCAAGACAAATTCTTCTCCTACCGACAAAGATATCTCTGATTCATAATCAAAAAAACCATTGAGAGTTGCTGTCAGATCATAATCACCAGCTTCCACATATAGTTCATAATATCCATCTTCATCCGGATGCGTACTGAAATCCCCCGCTTCTACCAATACTTGGGTAACATTGCCTATACCTTCTAGCAGTGATACAGTTCCTGATACAGTTGCCAGATCACTAATCGGCTCCAAGGCAAAATCCATATTTTCGATTGCTTCACCAGTTTCTACAGTGATTTCATCTGAAGTGACTGTATAATATCCCGGCATATTGACTGTTAGTGTATGTGTTCCCGGCTCGAGCATCAATGTATAATTGCCTTCTGCATCAGGATGAGTAGAATCGACTCCGTTGCTGATCGTTGCCAAGCTCAAATCTTCTGCTCCCGGTGCTGCTATCTGTCCGCTAACAACTGCTGAGGCAGATAATTTGATAATGAAACCTGTTCTGCTCATGCCTTCTACTACCCAACCGACAAAAGTTTTATTATCTTCTGAAACCCAGGAAACAGCCTGAATCTCATAATTATCAGGAATCTCTACACCTCTTGTTTCAAAGTATTCATTTGCATTAACCATACCCATGGTTTGATTGTAGACAAAACCGTGCCAGACCATCTGGAACATGTTTCTGACAGCTCCTACTACCAGACCACTATCGTTAACATAATTGGGAATATTATTCCAGCCCATACCTGTTTCTCCAAAATAAAAAGTATCTTCTCCGATATTCAGAAAGGCTTGTCCGCCCGCACTGCCGGTGAAATACTCTCCACTGGGGCTTACTCCCATTGCTTCACCGCTACCATTATTGGGAATTTCATGCATCTCGTTCTCCAGATCCCAATAGACGGGCAAACGTCCATATTGTCCTTGCATCCAACCTACTGCCATGGAACCGTCTGCATTTAAGGCGTTTACACGGCTAGACTGATCCTCATCGGGGTTAAGATTGATAATACCATCTTCTTCTGTCCATTTAAAAGCATTTACCGTTGAGGGACCAACCCAACCCATACCGGCAAAAACGTTGCCATCTTCAGATACTGCGTAGGCGGTACTAAAGTTTCCATCGCCAGTGGGTTCTGTATCTGGGAAACTGCCAATCTCGGTAAAATTTCCTTCCAGATCCCAATAACCCGCTGTTTCTCTCAGCAAAACATCATTCTCATCTCGGATTGCTTTCACTCCGGCAATCTTAAGATCTGCCGAAATATCTTCCGCATTGCCTTCAGCCAACAATTCCACACCTGACTCTTCAGTCCAGACTAGCGCAGTGGTAGCAGTACCGCCGACCACAACTGTAGCTTCCGGATTTGCTCTCATGGGAAATGACATCGGATAAGTGACCAATTCGTTTTCCGGGATCGCGTTGAGGATCGTTCCGAACGTAATAATCAAGATCATGATAATTGCTTTTGTTGTTGTATTCATACAACCTCCTTTTTGTTTATAATTTCTTTTATTTTAGCGATAAAACTGTGTAAAATCAAAGGTTTAGTAAAATATAGATCTACGCTATACTTTGGAATTTTCTGAGCTAAATAGCTATTGGGATAGCCGGTAAATAAGACTGTGATAACCTGAGGATTTATTTTACGCATCTCCTCGATCAGCTCCAGCCCTGTTTCATCTTCCAGATAATAATCCGTCACCAAAATAGCCGGTGGATTTTTCTCAGCAAAAAGCAGTGCTTCCTGCCCACCGGAATAAGCTTGCACTTCGAAATCATAAGCCAAAAATTTCTGCATGCTCTCTCGGATCATTTTATTATCATCAACTAAAATCATTTTTGTTTTCATAAATATTTTCATCTCCTTGCCTCCTAACATTACATTTTCTGTTCCAGTCAGACAGAAAATTTCTATCTTATTATATTACAGTATATTAGCATATATTAAGAAAAATTTCCACTCGCTGACTTGCTTTGTCTTTCACTATTTTGAGTCTCAAAATATGAGATCTAAAAATCTTGAGACTTACTATTTGTTTAAGGTTCATCTTGATTTTGCAACAGATTCGGCTTGCATAAAAAAATATTGGACAGTTCATGGGCTCCAAAATATTCTGCAGCTAACTGATTGTTTAAAAATAGTTTATAATATTGGAGTGAATATGAAAGCAACAGATACACGGCAAGAGATATTGGACGAACTAAGCGCTCTAAGCCAAAATTCTTCTAAGCTCAGCCAGCAGGAAGTTATAGATAGATTAGCAGAATTATCTAAGATTAATGAGACTCTGCAAGATAGATCGCTGGAAATGAAGCTCGCCTATTTTTTCGGAGAATTTAATTTGCAAAGACTCGATATCGGCTTGGCAATAAAGTCTTTCTTCCAAGCTGTAGAGCTGGCACGCCAGCTAGGTCTGAGCGAAGATAGTGCCAAAGCTCTCAATAATCTGGGCGTTTGCTATTCCGCTCTGGAGCTCTATCCCAAAGCGATAAAATTTTATCGGCAAAGCTTGCAACTGGCTCGCAATACCACAGTACTCTGCAATCTAGCGGATCGGCTTTTGGATATCGAAGAATCGGAAGAAGCTTTTGCGCTCTATGCAGAAGCGTTGAAAATCGCAAAAGAAAAAAATGATCTTCAAACTCTGGGCAATATCTACATCAGCTTGGGAGATCATTATCTCAAGAAAAAGCAGCTCACAAAAGCGGCAAACCACTATGAGCAAGGTTTGCAATACTGCCAGAAAAGCGGTGATAAACGCAATACAAATTTTGCTTTTATTGGTTCAGCTCGTATTGCACTAATCGAAGCAGATTATCATTCTGCTCAAAAATACCTTGATCAGGCTTTGCAGATAGCTAAAGAGAAAGATTCTAATGAGCTAAAATGGTTCACCTATAATGCCTTGATAGAATATTATGAAGCAACAGAAGATTATAAAAGTATCTACCACTATATGAAAGAGGTTAGTCAGCTGAAAGATAAAATTTTCCATAGTAATATTGAGCAGAAAATTATCAGTTTGGAAGCAGCCTACGCTTTGGAAAACAAGAAACTGGAAGCTGAAAAGATGCTGGAGAAAAGCTCCAAATTGGTTTCGATCGGTGTGATGGCGGCCGGGATTACGCATGAGATCAATCAGCCACTCAATACCATCGCCGTCAATGCTGATGGCATACTTTTTACCAATGAGCATGAGCAGTTGCTTTCTCCCTTTTATATCGATGCGGTGCAACAAATCTACGATGCCTCGATTCGCATCTCGGAGATTATCAAACATATGCGACAATTTTGGACAGCTAACGACTATCTGCAAAAAAAACCTTTCGATGCCAACAGCGCCATCCTCAGCGCTCTGAACCTGCTAAACGAAAAAGTAGTAGCGCATCAGCTGGAGCTGCAAAAAAGCTTGGTGCAGAAAAGCGTGACGCTAAAAGGCAATAGTGTGCATCTGGAGCAGATTATTGTCAATCTGATCACCAATGCTATCCAAGCGCTGGATGAGAGCAACAACCAAGATAAAATAATAAGTCTGGAAACTAGGATTAATGATAAATTCATTATCCTGATCTCCGATAATGGGATCGGTTTGGATGCTGAAAATCCTGATCTCTTTGATCCCTTTTACTCGACCAAAAGCACTGAATCTAATATGGGCTTGGGTTTGGCTATTGTCAGACAATTGATAAAATCTATGCAGGGCGAGATATCCTGCTACAATAATAAATCGGGGGGAGCTACTTTCGAGCTCTGCTTACCCTA
>JAWOEN010000038.1:0-12958 GCA_046482725.1 Cloacimonadales bacterium (SeqCode) | reverse complement strand
CTCGTTTATCAATCTGTTTCCCAAAAAAGGGGATGATACTATCATCACCACTCTGATCCCTGAAATTGGGATTCGTTACTATTTCTAAAAAGGGGGAAATCATGAAAAAAATCTTTAGTTTACTGTTTCTTACATTTGCCATTGTTTTGGTGGCAGAACCTATCTTTCAGCGAGGCGTCGGTGTATCGGCCAGTTTGATGAGTGGCGCCGGAATCTCTTATCGCCAGGTATTGGAAGATGATGGATATCAGATCACTGCCGGTTTCTTCAATAATTCCAAATCTTTTTGGAAAAATGCAGGCGCAAGTTATATCAAGCCTATTCATCAGATCAATGAGACCAGATTGAACTTGATCGTGGGTGGCAGCCTTTTTTCTAATCTTGATAAAGATAAGCACAAGTCATCTGGCGGTTTTGGTTTGGGATTGGGACCGGAAGTAGAATTTTCCAAATTTTACAATATTCGGCTGGTTATCGGGGCGCCCTTTACGCTAGCCTATTTTAACCAAGATCAAGAGACTATAATTTCCATTACTCCCAGTTGCTCATTTTTTTACTATTTCCAATAAAATCTTTAGCAGTGCAAAAATAAAAAAGCCCCGCAAATCGGGGCTTTTTCTATAGATCATTGCTACTTTATAAGCTTTTGAATTTTGCTGTAAAGTGGCGCATAATCGGAGCTTCATAAGTAATTTCCAAGCCGCGTAAATTTTCGCGATTGGCCAGTACCTTTTTGCAACCCCAGACTACCATTTCCATGTGATTGTTGGTATAGACTCGGCGGGGAATTGCCAAGCGCAATAGCTCCAATTTGGGAAATCTATCCTGACGGGTCACCGGATCACGATCGGCCAAAACTGTACCGATCTCCACTCCGCGCACACCTGCTTCTTTATAGAGCTCGATGCCCAGAACCTGAGCCGGATATTGGCTTTGAGGGATCTGAGGTAGAAATTTTTTGGCGTCGATAAAGATAGCGTGTCCGCCAAAAGGTTTTAGCACCGGAACGCCCTCTTCATCCAATCTGCGACCCAGATATGCTACTTGCTCGATGCGAGAGTGCAGATATTCATACTCGGTAGATTCCATCAAACCTGTAGCCAAAGCCGCCATGTCGCGTCCACTCATTCCACCGTAGGTCAGGTAGCCTTCGAACATGATATTGAAAGTACTGCAAGCCTGGTACAATTCTTGGCTATTGATGGCAATGAAGCCGCCCATGTTGACGATAGCATCTTTTTTGGCGCTCATTGTCATGCCGTCACCGTAGCTAAAGGTTTCTTTGACAATCTCTTTGATGCTCTTATCTGCATAGCCTATCTCACGAGTTTTGATAAAATAAGCATTTTCGGAAAAACGCGCCGAATCGAAGATCAGCGGAATCTGGTACTGTTTACATATAGCTGAGACAGCTTTGATATTATCCATGGAGACTGGCTGTCCACCGCCCGAATTGCAGGTGATGGTCAAGATGACGCAGGGAATATTTTCCACTCCGGCTTGCTCGATAGCAGTTTCCAATTTTGCCAGATCGACATTTCCTTTGAAGGGATGATCAAGCTCAGGATCCGCAGCTTCATCGATGGTGCAATCCACAGCAAAAGCCTGGCGAAATTCGATGTGTCCTTTGGTTGTATCGAAGTGACTATTTCCGGGAATTGTATTGCCAGCCTTGATCAAAGCGCTGAACAGCACATTTTCGGCCGCTCTACCTTGATGAGTGGGCAAAATATATTGGAAGCCGGTCAATTCGGTGATCGTATTTTTCATTAGGAAAAAGCTTTTGGAGCCGGCATAGCTTTCGTCGCCCTGCATCATCGCGCTCCACTGATTATCGCTCATCGCACCGGTACCGCTATCTGTCAACAGATCGACAAATACATCTTCTGCTCGCAGATCAAACAGGTTCAATCCGGCTTGCTCTATTTTTTTTATTCTCTCTTCTTTGGTCGTTTGCTTCACATTCTCGATCATTTTGATCTTGAACGGTTCAGCATATGGCATCTTTTCCATATTAAATCTCCTTATTATCTATTTTATTTTCTTTTCATTTACCAGACACAGGATCGCAATATTCTCAAAAAAACTCTTGCGAAAAAAATTATTTATTTTCAGCAGAATATTTTGTCAAATAAGCTTCCAATATTTTTTACTAAAAAAGCCCCTGAGAACAATTTCTGTTTCCCAGAGGCTACTTTTATAGGTTCCGGGCAGATAGGAAAAAAATATCTGCCGAGTTATTTAGCGTTTTTTTCAGCGTTGGCTTTGCCTGCTCGCAAGGCTTTGATATTCATCTCTACGATAGCATCACCTTTGCGTCCGAAGACTGTTTTTACCGCTTGCTCGAATTTATCCAAGGACAAGCCCAGATGATTGATCGCAGCTCCCAGCATCACCATATTCATAGCTCGGGTAGAGCCCAATTCTTTGGCAATGGCATCAGCATCGATTTTGATATGATTGGGAACATCATTCAGCATCTTATCCAATTCGGGTTGCTGCGGATAATTGGGAATATTGATAAAGGGTTTGGTATTAGCGATCAGGATGCCATCTTCTGCCAGATATGGCAGATAGCGCAAAGCTTCCATCGGCTCCACCGAGAGGATCACATCACATTTTCCGCGCGGAACCAGATCGGAAAAGATCGGTTCATCAGAAATGCGCAGATGAGATTGCACATCGCCTCCGCGTTGGCTCATACCATGCACTTCAGCTTGTTTCAGGTTCATATCTGCTTCGACAGCTGCAGTACCAATAATAGTAGCAATTGTCAAAATACCTTGTCCACCAACTCCAGCGAGTATAATATCTTTTTTCATTTTGACCTCCTATTATTTTGCAGCAGCTTTTTTAGCAGCTTGTTTGGCTTTGTTTTTCTTCTTGAGAGTTTGCACACATTCGCGACGCGGAATAATAACTGATACTCCCTCGTAAGCGATCTCTTCTTTGTAGATCTGCACGTTTTTCTCATGTTGATTTTTTAGTGGTGTCAGCACTCTGATATGCTCTTTTTCCACACCCAGTCCCAGGCAAACCTCTTCCAATTTGTTTTCCACAGTATAAGCTTGTCCGCCTGTCATACCGGTGGTAGCATTATCTAGGATCACGATCACAATATTGCTTTTGTCATAGATACAATCAGCTAGGCCAGTCATACCGCTATGGCCGAAAGTTCCATCGCCGATAACAGCTACAGATGGGAATAAGCCGGCATCAGCAGCGCCTTTGGCCATGGTGATACTAGCGCCCATATCCAGCACTGTATTGATCGCATTGTAAGGTGGCAAATAGCCCAAAGTGTAGCAACCGATATCGGAAAAGACATGGCCTTTACCATGCTCGGCCAAAGCTTCGTTCAGTGCTGTAAAAGAATCTATGTGCGGGCAACCGACACAAAGTGCGGGCGGGCGTCCTACCACACCGGCCGGAACTTCTGCTCCGGAGGGATCTGTCAGACCGAGAGCTGCCATTACTTTGTTGGGGTTCATCTCGCCATCACGAGTGAAAGTGCCATCGAGGCGACCCATGATTTTATCATTGGGCATATAGCCTTTCAGCATCTCTTCGACCACGGGCTGACCCTCTTCCACCACCAAAATCTTATCGCATTCGTTCATAATCTTGTGAACCTGCTTTTGTGGTAAGGGATAGTGACAAACTTTCAGAATCGGATGTGATAACTCGCTATCAGCCAAAGCTTCTTTTACATAATTATAAGCCAAGCCACAGGCAATGATGCCCAAAGATTTGTCTGCGCCTTCTTCATAATGATTGAAGGGAGATTCTTCGGAAGCCTTCACCAATTCCGGCTGTTGCTTGATCAATTTTTTGTATTTAACTCGCGAGTAAGCAGGCAGCAGCATAAATTGATCGGGATCTTCCGGCAATTTGATCGAATTTTCTTCTAACATTTCACGTCTGGTAACGCCGGCTCTGGAGTGAGATAATCTGGTGGTGAGTCTCACCATAATCGGCAATTTAGTTTGCTCGGAATAATCCAAGCCATAGAAAGCCATATCATAAGCTTCTTGCTGGCTCGATGGTTCCAGGCAGGGGATCATGGCAAATTTGGCATAAAAGCGAGAATCTTGTTCATTTTGGGATGAGTGCATCGAGGGATCATCAGCCACAGCGATCAGGTTACCGCCATTGGCTCCCACGAAAGCTGAATTCATAAAAGCATCAGCCGCTACATTCAGTCCCACATGTTTCATGCAGCACATGGTACGCTTTCCAGCATAGCTCATACCCACAGCAGCTTCCACCGCTGTTTTTTCGTTGGATGACCAAGTGCGATGAAGATCTCTTTTGATCGCATCAGCATTCGACTGAACATACTCTGTAATCTCGGTCGAAGGTGTTCCCGGATAGGCAAAAACTCCGGACATCCCGGCGTCAATAGCGCCTTGAGCCAAAGCTTCATCTCCCAGAAGTAATAACTTCTTCATAGTAATCTCCTTTATTCTTTATATATTCTTTACTGCCAAAAAATTGCTTCAACCTTTTCTTTCAAGCTTTTTATTTGACACATTACTCACAAATCTAAAAGTTCTCTTTTATAGATAGCTGTAAATAAAATAATCGGGAAGGAAAAATATTTTGAATTTCATAGAAAAACTGGAAAACTTTATCCAAGAAAAAAAATTGCTGGCTCCCCGAGACAAAGTCTTGGTAGGTTTCTCGGGCGGAGCAGATTCCACAGCTCTGCTTTTGGCTTTGAGTCATTTACGTACGCAATACAAATTATCACTTCTGGCTGTGCATATCAACTACCATCTACGTAGCGCCGAATCTGACGCTGATGAGCAATTTGTGAAAGATTTTTGTTTCCGGCGCAATATATCTTTGGTGGTAAAAAATGTAGAGCTTTCTGCTCAAGCCAATCTGGAAAACCAAGCTCGGGATATTCGCTTTGATTATTTTCGCCAGCTTGCCGCAAGTTATTCGCTGAACAAAATCGCGGTAGGGCACAATCAACAAGATCAGGCTGAGACCATGATTTTTCGGATATTTCGCGGCAGTGGCTATACCGGCTTGAAGGGAATATTACCGCGTGACGGCAATCTTATTCATCCTCTGTTACCCTTTTCCCGAGCGGAGATCACCCAATGGCTGCAACAAGAAGAGATAGCTTGGTGTGAAGATAGCAGCAACCAAGAAAACAGCTTCACCCGTAATAAGATCCGCAATGAGCTGCTGCCTTGGCTCAGTGCTAACCTCAATCCCAATTTTATCGAGAAGCTGGGGATCAGTGCCAATATCTTCGCGGAAACCGATGAAATCTTAGCTGAGCTCAGCAAACGGCGCTACAAGAAACTGGTAACTCAATCCAACGAAAATTCGCTGGAGCTCGCGCTGCCCAAACTAAAAAAAATCAAGGCTACTTTGCGTTTTTATATTTATCGGCAAGCTTACGCCGATTTGGCAGGGAGCAGCAAAGATTTTTATTATAGCAATTTTGAAGAGATCGAAAATATCTTGGATGCGGAAGGCGCCAAGCTGGTGATGCTGCCCGAGGAGATATTGGTCTTGAAAGAGTATGAAACTCTTACTTTCTGTTTTCGTGAAGTGCTGGATGAAGTTGACGTGAATAACAGCAAGAAAATCAGCAGCTTACGACATCGTTTTCTCTTTGAGGATTATCGCATCTCTATGAAGCATCTAAAAATCTTACCTGATAAGCGTTATCTTTATGAAGATAAAAACACGATTTATTTAGATTTGGATAAAACATCTTTTCCGCTGATTATCAGGCACCGACAACCTGGTGACCGCTTTGTTCCTCTGGGCATGAAACACAGCAAAAAGCTGAAGGACTTTTTCATTGACGAAAAAGTGTCGCGATTTGAAAGAGACAAGGTGTTATTGTTCTGTGATAGTGATAAAATTTTGTGGGTGGCAGGTATGCGAATTCACAACGATGTGGCAATTTCCCAAGCGACCGCCAATATTTTGCGGATCAAGCTGGAGAAGCTATCCAAGAAGAACTTACGGCAGGCTGAAAGAATAAAGTAGAAACTTTATCTTCTACTCGAAATTAATGAAATAGAATAGATTTTTTTGTACCAGCTTGGCTCAAAAGTTGCCGAGCTTGGGCAAGATTTTTTTTTTGAAGGAGAAAAATTATGGAAAAAGATATATCAAAAATAATCCTAGATGAGGCAACAATTGCGGCTCGAGTCAAAAAACTCGGCGCTGAATTGACAGCCAATTTCAAAGATGAATTTCCCGTATTTATCTGCATTTTACGCGGAGGAGTAGTTTTCTTTTCCGATCTTATCAAACAGGTAAACACTCATGTGGAGGTAGATTTTCTTTCACTTTCCAGCTATGGAAATGATGCCAATTCTTCGGGAATAGTGCGCATCAGAAAAGATATCGACACCAATATAGAAAATCGCCATGTCGTAGTGGTGGAAGACATAGTAGATAGTGGGCTTACCTTGAAGTATATCTTCGACTATCTGGAAAAACACAATCCAACCTCGCTGAGTATTTGCACGCTTTTGGATAAACCACAAGCTCATAAAACCGATTTGACTATGGATTATGTAGGATTTGATGTCGGCAATGATTTTGTAGTAGGCTATGGCTTGGATTACGCAGAAAAATATCGCAATTTGCCTTATGTCGGAATTTTGAAAAAGGAGATATATTCTTAAGATGAGTAAACAACCAAAGATGCCCAATAGAAAACCGGATCCTAACAAGAAACCCAACAAACCACCCAAAATGAACAGAACTCAATCGATCACTTTTTGGGTCGTGGCGATCTTGATGGTAGCAGTATTATTCCAATTTTCCAAATTGGGAGAAGCAGATATAAAAAAGATTACATTTACCCAGTTTGAAAAGCTAGCAGAAAACGGCGAAATCGCAGAAGTAAGATTGGATGGCCGAGATATCATTGCTACTGGCAGAGGAGAAGATAAATTTACTACTTACCTGCCTTTTGTCCCCGATTCGCCATATATCCAAAAACTGGTGGGTAATGGGATTAATATCAATTCTCTGAAACCTTCTCTGCTCAAAGGCTTTTTATTCAATATCCTGCCTTTTGTTATTTTGATCGGATTTTGGTGGTTCATGATGCGCGGTATGCGCGGTGGAGCCGGACAAGCCTTTAGCTTTGGCAAGAGCAAAGCTCGCCTCTTTGCCGGTGGAAAAACCAAGGTAACATTCAAAGATGTAGCCGGAGTGGATGAAGCCAAAGAAGAGCTGGAAGAGATTATCGAATATCTGAAAGCTCCCAAGAAATTTCAACGCTTGGGCGGTAGAATTCCGCGCGGTGTAATGCTTTTGGGTCGCCCCGGAACCGGAAAAACTCTTTTGGCCAAAGCTGTCGCCGGTGAAGCCAAAGTACCATTTTTCAGTATTAGTGGCTCCGACTTTGTCGAGATGTTTGTGGGAGTGGGTGCTTCACGAGTGCGAGATATGTTTTCCGAAGCCAAAAAGCAATCTCCCTGTATCGCCTTTATCGATGAGATCGACGCAGTGGGCCGCCATCGTGGCGCCGGCTTGGGTGGTGGTAATGATGAACGCGAACAGACTTTGAATCAGCTTTTGGTCGAGATGGACGGCTTTGATGAAAATGACTCTGTGATTATCATCGCAGCAACCAACCGACCCGATGTGCTGGATCCTGCCCTACTTCGACCCGGACGCTTTGACCGCCAAGTTGTGGTCGATCTGCCTGATATCAAAGGCAGAGAAGCGATCTTGAAAGTTCATAGCAAAAAAACCCGCATTGCCAAAACTGTAAACTTTAGTCTCATAGCGCGGGGAACTCCCGGCTTCAGCGGTGCGGATTTGGCAAATCTGGTAAATGAAGCTGCCTTGATGGCGGCTCGCAAAGATAAAAAACAGATCGAGATGAATGACTTTGAAGAAGCTAAAGATAAGGTAACTCTGGGCAAAGCTCGCAAAAGCCGCATCATTACCGACGAAGAGAAACGCAATACTGCCTATCATGAGATCGGCCATGTGATCTGCTCTATCTTCCAAGAAAAAGCTGAGCCCATTCATAAGGTGACAATTATCCCCCGAGGATTCACCGGCGGTGCCACTCATTTCTTGCAAACTACCAAATCAAATTATTCCAAATCTTATCTGGTACAATCACTAGTAGGTTTATTGGGTGGACGTTGCGCTGAAGAAGTAGCTTTTGATGAGCAAACTACCGGAGCTTCCAACGATATCGAGCGCGCCACTGATATTGCCCTGAAAATGGTCTGCAATTGGGGTATGAGCAAAAAAATCGGCCCGATCGTAGTTGCCCAAAAAGAATCCCAAGTTTTCTTGGGCAAAGATATTTCTCAACACAAAACTGTTAGCGAAAAAACAGCCAATTTGATAGATGACGAAGTTCATACCATTGTAAACACAGCTTATACTACAGCGATTGAGATTATCCAAAGCAAGCGCGAACTACTAGATGCACTCAGTGAAGCTCTGCTGGAAAAAGAGACTTTGAATTCCAGAGATATCTATGAGCTTACTCTAGAGCATACCACTCCCAGCGAGCGGGAATTTGTTCAGAAAAAATATGATCACGTCAAAGAGATGAGCATGGACATAAATCCTGAGAATATTGTCGATACTGACAATTTGGTTGATGATGAGAAGATCATGGATGATACAGCCGAAAACGAAGCTGAGCAATCTGAGGCAACTGAGAATGAATCAGCAGATAACGAGGCAACTGAAGATGAACAATCAACCCCAAGCTCAGATCAGAAAACTGAAAAAGAGAAATAGAGATTAGGGAGCAAAAGCAGATGATCGAAATGCGCGGAACAACAATTTTGGGTGTGAAAACTGCCAAATCGACAGCGATCGGCGGTGACGGCCAAGTAACTCTGGGCCACACAGTGATGAAAGCTTCAGCTCGCAAAATCAGAAGATTGTATGATGGCAAAGTGGTCGCCGGATTTGCCGGAGCCACCGCAGATGCCTTTACCCTCTTTGAGCGCTTTGAGGTGAAACTAGGCGAATTCAAAGGCAATCTGCGCAAGGCGGCGGTCGAGCTGGCCAAAGATTGGCGCTCGGATAAATATCTACGCCGCCTAGAAGCGATGATAATCGTAGCCGATGCAGAAGCCCTGCTGGTGATTACCGGTACAGGCGATGTGCTGGAACCGGATGATGGCATCATCGCTATTGGCTCCGGCGGAAATTATGCGCTCTCGGCAGCACGCGCTTTGCAAGCAAAGACCAATCTGGAGGCAGAAGAGATTATTTCCGAATCCTTGCAAATCGCAGCCGATATTTGCATCTACACCAACAACAATCTGCTAATCGAAAAAGTATAAAATAATTTTCCTAAAGATATTTTAGGAGATCTTGAGAGGATAGAGATGAAAAACCTTACTCCCAGAAAAATCGTAGCAGAGCTCGATAAATATATTATCGGGCAAAATGCTGCCAAAAAATCTGTAGCAATAGCTTTGCGCAATCGTTGGCGCCGTCAGCAAACCAGTGGAGAAATCCAAAGCGAAATTATGCCCAATAATATCATTTTGATCGGACCGACCGGAGTGGGAAAAACCGAGATTTCTCGCCGTTTATCCAAATTGGTCAATGCGCCATTTATCAAAGTGGAAGCTACCAAATTCACCGAAGTAGGCTATGTGGGTCGCGATGTCGAATCGATGATTCGGGAGCTGATGAATATCGCGATGAATGATGTGCGCAGTGAGCTGATGCAAGAAGTTCAGGATAAAGCTGTAGCCAAAGCGCGTCAGCGCATTTTGGATAAACTGGTTTCGATCCCACCGGAAAATCCCAATGATTCGCCGGAAGAGAAAATAGCCAAAGCCGAACGTGCTCGCCGCAATCGAGAGAAAATGGCGCAGAAATTGGATAAGGGCGAGCTGGACGATCGGGAAATCGAGATGCAGCTGAATCAGCAAAATTCACCACATATCGAAATCTTCTCCAATGCCGGCCTGGAAAATATCGATCTGCAGATCGGCGAGATGATGAAGGGTCTTTTACCGGGTGGCAATAAGAAAGCCAAGAAGTTGAAAATCCCCCAAGCTCTAAAATTTCTAATCGAAGAAGAATCGGCGCAGATGGTGAAGAAAGAGAAAGTGGTGGAAATCGCCAAACATAGAGTAGAAAATGACGGCATTATCTTCATTGATGAGATCGATAAAATAGCTGTTGCCAAACACAATCGCACAGGTGGAGAAGTTTCACGCTCGGGCGTGCAGCGCGATCTGCTGCCCATCGTCGAAGGCTCCAATGTCCCTACCAAACATGGCATCATCGATACATCTCACATCCTGTTTATCGCTGCCGGTGCCTTCAATATGGCCAAACCATCTGACCTGGTGCCCGAATTGCAAGGACGTTTTCCCATCCGTGTGGAGCTGCAAAGTCTCACCCAAGCGGATCTGGAAAAAATCTTACAATATCCCAAAAACTCTCTCTGCAAGCAGTACGAAGCTCTCTTTGCCGCAGAGAATGTGAAACTAAAATACAATTCCGATGCGATCAAAGAAATTGCCAGATTTGCTGCCGAAGCAAATGCCAAAATGGAAGATATCGGCGCCAGACGCTTGCACACTATCATGAATTCACTGCTGGAAGATTATCTCTTTGATATGCCTGAGAAAAAAGGCAAAAGCGCTACCATTACCAAAACCAGAGTTCAAAATACGCTGGGTAATATCATCAAAGATGAAGACCTCAGCAAATATATTTTATAATTATGCAGATCGACAAATACAGTTTTGGCAAAATGGTGATCGATTCTGTAGAATACAAGGCAGATCTGATAATTTTTCCCGAGCGGGTAAAGACAGATTGGTGGCGAGCAAAGGGTCATCTGCTGCAGCCGGCAGATTTATCTGAGCTGCCACTGGATGATTTGCAAACAATTATCGTGGGTCAAGGTGAGCCAGGCTTGCTAAAAATAGCAGATTCTACCAAAAAAATGTTGCAGAAGAAAGAGATTGCATTAATCTCTGCTCCCACTCAGCAAGCTGTGGAAATATATAATTCGAGCCCAGATAAAAGTCGCCTGCTGGCGCTTTTTCATCTGAGCTGTTGAAGGAGAAAGCTAATATGGATAAAATCACTAAAGAACTAATTGCTTTGGAAGT
The DNA here is from genome assembly GCA_046482725.1 of Cloacimonadales bacterium (SeqCode). GTDB lineage: Bacteria > Cloacimonadota > Cloacimonadia > Cloacimonadales > TCS61 > DAOWES01. The sequence goes on along the minus strand of JAWOEN010000038.1, from coordinate 1,847 downwards.
GATTAAAACGCTTTGGGCTATATTTGATTTGCTCCCCAAAAATCATAATATTGAAGAAAATGGACCTTTTCACGAAGCTTTCTTAAATGCCTTTTCTGATAAAATATCCAACCACATAGCAGATGTTCCCTTTTTTATCAGTCTGGCTTCATGGCTGCATGGCCTTAATACTACCCTAGGTCAGTCTTTTTTTGAGAACATCTCTCATATCTTATCCAATGGTGGTAAAAAAAGTTTTACCATAAAAACGAACTCTCAACTAACAACATCTGACAAGCAGAAGAAAGAAATTGCAGATATAATTACGGATTTAAAAAACTCAAATCGAGAACCAAACTTAGAAGAAGAAAACAAAAGAATATATAGATCAGTTGGAGAAAGCATCCCAGCTAATAATTTCACTGTAGATGTTTACTATGCTGACGATACTGAAGTAAATTGCATTGAACTAAAATCTGTCCGACCAAATGCTGGCGAGATGAGAGGAGAAAAACAGAAAATTCTCGAAGCCAAGGCAGCATTGTATAATCGCTTTCCTCAGAAAAAAATTAATTTTTTCCTCTGTTTTCCTTTTGACCCCACTTCTGCATCTTCGCTTGGATACGATAAAACTCGTTTTTTACATTATCTAGTCGATGGTCAAAAATATTTTGCAGAGTCGGAAGTATTGATTGCTTCTGAATATTGGGACTATCTTTCAGGTAGAGAAAATACGATGCAAGAGCTTTTAAACATAATCAATGATATTGCCAAACCAGATTTTATTGAAAACTATAATTTTCTCAATGATTTTAATAATTTTTATTCATCTAAAGATAAATTTATCCAAAAACTTTCAAGTTGGCATTTATACAGTGAAATTGTTTCTATTGGCAAATTGTCACATGAAAATAAAAAGATCTTTGAAATGCCGCTATTTAGAACAGGTAAAGTTAATACAACAAGACAAAAAAAGATCAACTTTTTGGAGTAAGAATCTATGAAAAATTTTATCTCACTTATCTTTATCCTCATTATTTTCACTTCGCTTCAGGCTGAAGTTATCAGGGTGGAAATCCCAGAAATGGCCGTAGATACTTTGGTAGCTTATGCCAGATTTTCCGAGCAGGAGATCGATGAATCATCCGCTTTGATCAAGAGTAGAAATTTTGCTGATCTTTATTGGACCTTGAACGACAGCGGAGATGAAGCCAGGATTTTTCCCTTCAATTCTTCAGGTGAAGCTTATTATCCCGAGTGGGATCAGAGTAGATCTGAGATTCGCATCCCGGACGCTGTGAATATCGACTGGGAATCGCTGGCCATCGACAATTCGGGAAATATCATTATCGGAGCTTTTGGCAATAATGCCAACCAACGCCGTGACCTGGCACTCTATGTGATCAAAGAGCCGGTTCCTACTTTGGCCAATAAAACCCGAGTTCTGCGCACTATTCCCTTTTATTATCCCGACCAAGAATCATTCCCACCGCAAAAGAGAAATTTCGATTGCGAAGCACTATTTGTAGCCCACGACAATTACTATCTGCTGACAAAGCATCGTAGTGATAGAAACACCAAACTTTATCGCTTCGATAGTGTAAAACCACATCAAGAAAATGAGCTTACTTTGCTGGCCGAATTTGAAATAGATGGAGCTGTTACCGGAGCCGATGCTTCTGCCGATGGCAAAATGCTGGCTGTGCTTACCTACAACAACGTCTGGGTTTTTGTAGCAGAAAACGCCGATGATTTTTTCAATGGAGAGATCTATTATAAAGCGATCAGCGCCCAGCAATGCGAAGGAATTTGCTTTGACGGTGATGATCTGTTGATATCCAATGAGCAGATGGAACTGTTCCGTTTGC
>JAWOEN010000002.1:0-38275 GCA_046482725.1 Cloacimonadales bacterium (SeqCode) | reverse complement strand
AACCAGGGCATTTTGTGGCCCTGGAACGCACTTCTGAGATGCCCGCGTCCACCGGACTGGCGGACGAACTTGCCTTCGATGTTGGCTTCCTTGGTGAAAGTCTCGCGGTAGGAGACCTGCGGTGCGCCGGCGTTGGCTTCGACCTTGAATTCGCGCAGCATGCGGTCGACGACCCCTTCCCGAAGGTGTAGAGATGGTTATGCCCGGCGATAACGTCACAGTAACAGCAGAATTGATCACTCCGATCGCGATGGAGCAAGGTCTGCGTTATGCTATCCGTGAAGGTGGCAGAACTATTGGTGCTGGCGTTGTTGCGAAAGTATTCGAATAAGCGGAGGCAATGGTGTCAAAAATAAGAATCAAGATGAAAGCGTATGACTTTCGATTATTGGATAAATCGGTAGCCGAGATTATCAAAAGTACCAAAAATACTGGTGCCAAGATTGTAGGACCGATTCCACTTCCAACCGAAAGAACCTTTTATACAGTGCTAAAATCACCTCACGTGAATAAAAAAGCTCAAGAGCAATTTGAGATGTTAGTGCACAAGCGCTTGGTAGATATTGTAAATCCTACCCCTCAAACCACTGCTGCCCTCAAAAAGCTTAGTATTCCAGCCGGTGTACACGTAGAGATTAAGACATAAGGAGCTTGGAATGATAGGATTAATAGGAAAAAAGCTCGGAATGACACAGATATTCGACAATAACGGCAAGGTAATTCCCGTTACTGTAATCAAGGCAACTCCCAATCGGGTAGTAATGCGCAAGAATATGGAAAGAGACGGATATGATGCAGTTCAGCTCGGTTTTGAAACTATCGAGGAGCGAAAAGTGACCAAGCCTTTGTTGGGTCATTTCAAAAAGCATGGTAGTCCGGCTTATAGATATTTGAAAGAGTTCCGCTTGAAAATGTATAAAGATATCGAGGAAGGCGAGATCTTGGATGTAAATATGTTCGTAGAACACGAGATGCTAAAAGTATCGGGAACATCCATAGGTAAAGGCTTTCAAGGTGTGATGAAAAGACATAACTTCCGCGGCTTCAAAGCTTCGCACGGTGTGCATGAATCTTATAGAGGTCCCGGATCAATCGGTCAATGTGCCACTCCTGCCAGAGTTCACAAAGGAAAAAAACTTCCCGGACATGCAGGGCATCAAACTGTTTCAGTCAAGAATCTTCAGGTAATCAAAGTGGATGCTGAAAATAGCTTGGTGATGGTGAAAGGCGCAGTACCAGGTCATAGAAATTCTATTCTTATCTTAAGAAAAGAATTGTAATGGGGAGAAATAATGTTAGAAATAAATAAATATTCTGCAAAAGGAAAAGAAGTAGGAAAGATCGAATTACCTGCATCGTTATTTGCAGCGGAAGCGAAAAATCCACGCGCACTTCTTTATGAAGTGATCAAGATGTATCGCGCGAATCAGCGTCAGGGTACAGCCAGTGTGAAAAATCGTGCTGCTATCACAGGTAGTACGAGAAAGCTTTTTAAGCAAAAAGGTACTGGTAATGCACGTCCCGGCGATATCAAGTCTCCACTGCGAGTAGGTGGTGGTATGGCTTTTGGTCCGCAACCGCACGATTGGTATAAGAAAATTCCGAAGAAGAAGAAGAGATTGGCTTTGAAATTGGCCTTAACTGCCAAGGCAGCTGCCGGTGAAGTAATTGTAGTGGAATCTTTCGATCTGGAAGAACCCAACACAAAATTTGCCCGCGAGCTGATCGAGGGTCTGATCACAGAAAAGAAAAGAGCTTTGGTTTTAGTAGACAGCAGCTCTCCAGCGATCGTAAGATCATTTAGCAATCTTCCCTATGTAAAGATGAATAGAGCTGACAGCACTTTTGCTTATGAAGTACTGAATGCTGGCACTCTGATCATTACAGAAGATGCCTTACAAAAAATGGTGGAGGTATTTGCAAAATGAGAGAATTCAGAAATATTGTAATTGCTCCGATCGTTACTGAGAAGACATCTGAAGCAAACGAAGCAAACAACTGCTATACTTTCAAAGTTAGCATCAATGCCAATAAAATAGAAATAAAAAAAGCAATTGAAAAGATCTTTGATGTCAAAGTAATCAGAGTGAACACAATCAGACAGCGCGGCAAGATCAAGCGTATGGGAAGATATGCCGGCAAGCGGGCTGATTGGAAAAAGGCTATTGTAAAATTAGCTGATGGTAATTCAATTGCCGAATTTGAGTTATAGGAGTTTTTAGCATGGGAATCAAAAAGTATAGACCTATAACCCCGACAATGAGATTTAAAACCGGGTTCACATTTGAAGAGATTACTTCAACTAAACCTGAGAAATCATTGCTTGCCCCGCGTTTTCAGAAAGCGGGTAGAAATAATCAAGGTAGAATCACCTGTCGTCATCGTGGTGGCGGACACAAGAGACACTATCGTATAATTGATTTTAAGCGTAATAAGCATGGTATTCCAGCCAAAGTTGCTACGATCGAATATGATCCAAACAGAAGTGCTCGGATCGCCCTACTCCATTATGTAGATGGTGAGAAGCGTTATATTTTGGCACCTCTGGGTTTGAAAGTTGGGGAGATGATTATCTCGGGAGAGAGTGTAGAAGTGAAGCTTGGCAATGCCTTGGCTCTGAAGAATATTCCATTGGGAACAGTAGTTCACAATATAGAATTCAAAGCAGGTCGTGGTGGTCAATTGGCTCGTAGTGCAGGAGCGTATGCTCAGATCGTGGCCAAAGAGCGCGGATATGCTCATGTAAAAATGCCTTCGGGCGATGTGCATCTGATTCGTTTGGAATGTTTTGCCACAGTAGGGCAGGTAGGAAATACCGAACATAGCTCTATTGTTGGTGGAAAAGCTGGCCGAACTAGATGGCGCGGTATTCGACCTACAGTGCGTGGTGTTGTGATGAACCCAGTAGATCACCCGATGGGTGGTGGTGAAGCCAAAACTTCCGGTGGTGGACATCCCGTCTCACCTTGGGGTGTATTGGCCAAAGGTGGAAAAACTCGCAAGAAGAAAAAATATTCTAGCAAGTATATCATCAAAGCTAAAAAGAAGAAAAGAAAATAAGAAGGTGTAAGCATGGCTCGTTCAGTTAAAAAAGGACCTTTTGTAGATGAACATCTGATGAAAAAGGTAGAAGCAATCAACGCTTCAGGAAAAAAACAGGTTATCAAAACCTGGTCAAGAAGATCAACAGTTCTTCCCGACTTTGTAGAACATACTATTGCAGTACACAACGGAAGAAAATTTGTACCAGTGTATGTTACTGAGAATATGGTTGGCCATAAGCTTGGAGAATTTGCTCCGACCAGAACATATCGCGGCCACAGAGTTGGGAAATAAGGGAGTTTAAGTAATGGAAGCAATAGCTAAAGTAAGAAATCTGAGAGGTTCGGCGAGAAGAGCTAGATTGGTTTTAGATCTTATTCGCGGAAAATCTGTTGTTGAAGCTCAGAAAATATTGCTTTTCTCAAAGAAAAGAGTAGCAAAAGAGGTTTCAAAACTCCTCAATGCAGCAATCGCAAATGCTACGGTGAAAGAAGGCAAGATAGATACAGATAGCATGATCGTGCAAACGGCTTTTGCCGATGACGGTCCGATCATGAAAAGACACAGACCACGTGCTCAAGGGCGTGCAACTGTCATTCGTCGTAGAACTTGTCATATCACATTGAAAATTGAGGATAAGGAATAAGGAGGAAGAGTGGGTCAAAAAGTAAATCCGATAGGATACCGTCTCGGTGTCAATAAAGAGAGTGACTCAACTTGGTTTGCTACAGGTGAAAATTATATAGATAGTTTTCATGGTGATTTGAAGATCAAGAAATATATTAGAACACGCCTGGCCGACGCGATGGTTTCCAAAACCACGATCAGCCGCAAGACCAAGTCGATCACGGTAGATATTCATACTGCCAGACCGGGACAGGTCATCGGGCGTAAAGGTTCTGAGATAGAGAAGCTAAGAAACGAACTAACTATTCTTGTGAACAAAAACAAGAGTAAGCAAGATAGCGTTAAAGTGTTTGTAAACGTGAAAGAGATCAAAGATGCTTCTACCGATGCTAAATTGGTAGGAATGGATATTGGTTCACAGCTGCAAAGAAGAATTTCTTTCAGAAGAGCGATGAAATTTGCAATCAGAAACGCGATGAGAAACGGGGCACAAGGAATCAAGGTTCAATGTGCAGGTAGACTTGGTGGAGCCGAAATGGCCAGAACCGAGAGATATCAGGAAGGAAGAACGCCGCTTCACACTTTAAGAGCAGACATTGATTATGCTCTCACCGAGATCAGCACTCAGTATGGAATCATCGGAATCAAGGTGTGGATATACAAGGGTGATATCCTTAATTAAGGGAGATTATAATAATGTTAGCTCCAAAGAAAGTTAAATATAGAAAAGTACAGAAAGGTCGCAGAAGAGGTCTTGCCTATAGAGGAAGCACCATCAGCTTTGGACAATATGGTCTGATGGCTACTACTGCAGGCTGGATTACCAGTCGCCAGATAGAATCTGCCCGTGTGGCAATTACCCGTACCATGAAGAGAACCGGTAAACTCTGGATTCGTATCTTCCCGGACAAGCCGATCACTGCTAAGCCTGCTGAAACTCGTATGGGTAAAGGTAAAGGTGCTCCCGAGTATTGGGTAGCTGTAGTCAAGCCCGGTCGAATTATGTTCGAATATGAAGGGATTAATCTGGATGATGCCAAAAAGGCAGCTCGTTTGGCAGGGCATAAATTACCCGTGAAAACTAAATTCATAGTTAGAGAAGGAGTGGAATAATGAAAGCATCAGAACTCCGCGAATTGACCAAAGAAGAATTGCAGCAAAAGCTGGAAGATTTCACTGAAGAGCTTTTCAATTTGCGCTTCCAAAACGCTTCAAATCGTTTGGACAATACTTCAAGATTCAAAAAAGTAAAAAGAACTATCGCTCGCATCAAAACTTTGATGAGTGAGAAATAGTTTTTACGAGAGGAAAATAATGGCACATAAAGTAACTAAAACAGGAATTGTAGTTAGCGACAAAATGGATAAAACCATTGTTGTGAAAGTGGAAAGCCAATTCAAGCATCCACTCTACAAAAAAATAGTTAGACGTCATAAAAAGTTCAAAGCTCATGATGAGGAAAATACTTGTAATGAAGGCGACACAGTTCTCATTCAGGAAAGCAAGCCTCAAAGTCGTGATAAGCGTTGGACTTTGGCAAAAGTAATAGAAAGAAGAAAATAAAAGGAGTCCGAAATGATTCAAACACAAACAATCTTGAACGTAGCGGATAACTCCGGTGCTAAGAAAGCAATGTGTATCAAGGTATTGGGTGGATCTAAGCGTAAGTATGCCACGATCGGTGATGTGATTGTAGTCGCTGTAAAATCTGCAGTTCCCAATAGCAAAATCAAAAAAGGGAATGTGGAGAAGGCTGTGATCATTCGTACTCACAAAGAAGTACGCAGACCAGACGGCTCTTATATTCGTTTTGCTGATAATGCAGCAGTTATCATCGATGAGAAATACGAACCTATCGCAACCCGCATCTTCGGACCTGTGGCTCGTGAGTTGAGAGAACACGGATATACCAAGATCGTTTCTCTGGCAAAAGAAGTTCTCTAGGAGTGATAATGCAAAAGAGTAAAATGAGAATAAAAAAAGGTGATACAGTCGTTATCATCTCGGGAAAGTATAAAGGCGTAAAAGGGAAAGTTCTGAAAGCATTTCCCAAAGCACAGCGTGTAATTGTGGAGAAAGTAAATTTCATCAAAAAACATACACGCCCGTCACAACAAAATCAGCAAGGTGGAATTATTGAAAAAGAAGCTCCTATTCATGTGAGCAACGTAAAGCTTTTCAATACTAAGATCAACGAGGTAACTCGGGGTGTCTATACTGAAGCTGGTGAAAAGAGAATCCGTGTCTGTAAAAAGACCGGAGATGAAATCTAAGGGAGTGGGATAATGAGTCGTTTACAAGAGACATATAAAAATGAAGTTGTTCCTGCTTTGATGAAGCATTTTGAATATAAGAATGTGAACATGGTTCCGCAGCTTGTGAAAATTTCTGTCAATATGGGCGTGGGTCAGGCTACCGAAAATAAGGCTATCCTGGACAACGCAGTGAAAGATCTTACACAAATTACGGGAAGAAAACCGATTGTAACCAAAGCAAAAAAAGCGATCTCCAATTTCAAATTGCGAGAAGGTATGCCGATTGGAACAAAAGTGACATTACGCGGAGAGATAATGTATGAATTTTTGGACAGATTGATCAATCTGGTGATGCCAAGAATTCGTGACTTCAGAGGTATTTCTGCCAAGTCGTTTGACGGACGTGGAAACTATACTGTAGGATTAAATGATCAGACAGTTTTCCCTGAAATTGAATATGATAAGATAGACGCTGTTCGTGGTATGGATATCACAATAGTAACAACAGCCGAAAACGATGAAGAAGGCCGAGAGCTTCTGCGTCAATTCGGAATGCCGTTCAAAAAGAACCAAGGGGTGTAATTTTGGCTAAAAAATCTATGGTTGTAAAACAGCAAAGAACTCCAAAATTTAAAGTGAGAAAATATTCTCGTTGCAAAATCTGTGGACGTCCCAGAGCTTATATGAGAGATTTTGGAGTATGCCGACTTTGTTTCCGTAAACTTGCCTCCAATGGCGAGATTCCGGGTATCAGAAAGGCTAGCTGGTAGACGCAAATTCTGCGCAAGCAAATTATCAATTAGGAGAAAAAATGAGTGTAACTGATCCGATCGCTGATGCGATAACAAAAATTCGAAACGCATATCGGGCCGATCATAAGAGTGTTACTGTGAATCACAGTAAAATAAACGAAGCAATTATTAAATTATTAGCTGCAGAAAACTATGTAAACAGCTATACAGTTCTCGAGAGAGATCCTTCTAAGAAAATTCTTAGAAAACAAATTTATATAAACCTTCGTTACACCAATGATGGAAAGCCCGTTATGAGAGGCATCGAGAGAGTAAGTAAACCCGGGCTGAGAGTATATGTAAATTCAAGAAATGTTCCATCTGTTTATAACAATACAGGTTGCGCGGTTATTTCAACAAACCGCGGTGTGATGATAGACAGAGATGCTCGCTTACAGAAAGTAGGTGGCGAGTATATATGTAAGGTCTGGTAGGAGGATATATGTCTAGAATTGGAAAAACTCCTATTGCTATACCTGATGGTGTAACAGTTGAAATCAAGCAAAACTTGGTAAAAGTTTCTGGAAAACTGGGAAAAATGGAATATAGTTTTTTACCTGGGATTGGCGTTTCTCAAGTCGAGAAAGAGATCATAGTAACCAGAAGCGATGATTCCAGAGAGCAGAAATCTGTCCATGGTCTCACCCGTTCCCTGATCAATAATATGATTATTGGAGTGAGCGCAGGTTATGAGAAAAAATTACAGGTAATCGGAACCGGATTTACTGCCGAGATAGTAGGGCCTTGGTTAAAAATGGGCTTGGGCTATTCGCATGATATTCTGATGGAGATCCCGGAAAATCTAACTGTAGCAGCCGAAACCGTGCCTCGTCGTGAGCAGGGACCTTTGGGTGTGCAAGCCAAGATTAGTGTAAAAGGTTATCATAAAGAAGATGTTAGTAAATTTGCAGCAGAGATCAGAAAGTGCCGTATGCCCGAGAATTATAAAGGCAAAGGCGTTCGCTATGAAGGCGAATATGTTCAGATTAAAGCTGGTAAAACTACAGCATAATCGCAGGGAGATATCATGAGAAAAAAATTATCAAAAACATATCAAAAGCACTCTGCTCGTATGAAAAGAGTGGCGCATATAAAGCACAGAATGCATGGCACAGCTGAGATTCCACGTCTCTCTGTTTTCCGCAGTATCAATAATATCAGCGGACAGATAATCGACGATGGAACCGGAAAAACTCTGGTTTCATTCTCTACCCTTGCCAATGAGCTGAAGACAGATAGAACAAAGAAAAAAACCGAACAAAGCTTTGCAGCTGGCAAAATACTTGGTGAGAAGGCTGTAGCAGCCGGTATCAAGAAAGTATGTTTTGATCGGGCGGGATTTTTATATCACGGCCGGATAAAAGCATTTGCCGATGGCGCTCGCAAAGCCGGTTTGGAATTCTAAGGGAGGAAAATTGAAAAGTAATAGTAAAACTCCTCGTAATAATGAACCACAGTTTGCTGTGGAAAAAATAGTAGATACCAACCGAGTAGCCAAAGTGGTGAAAGGTGGTAGAAACTTCAGTTTCAATGCAACTGTAGTCGTTGGAGACAAAAACGGACGCGTTGGCGTGGGTCGTGGAAAAGCCAATGAAATAGTTGATGCTATTCGTAAAGCTAAAGAGAGAGCTGGCAAATCTATGTTCTCGATTCCTGTGGTCAAGGGTACTATCCCTCACGAGATAGTGGGAAAATTCAGCGGCAGTAAGATCATGCTGAAGCCAGCAGCGCCTGGTACTGGTGTGATTGCCGGTGGTCCTGCTCGTGCTATTTTGGAAGCTGCAGGCATCGAAAATATTCTTACCAAATCTTTGGGTTCAAACACACCTGCCAACGTGGTGAAAGCTACCGTCAACGGTCTGCAAGAGCTCAGAACTATTCAGCAAGTAGCTGCCTTGCGCGGCAAATCTTTGGCTGAGCTGACCGGTAAGGAGGTCTCTGATGAAGCTTAAGGTTACCCAGATCAAAAGTACAATCAATCGAAAACAAGACCAAAAGCGCACTATTGAAGCTTTGGGACTTGGTAAGATTCGTAAGACAAAGATTCACAACGATACTCCTTCGATTCGCGGAATGATCAATAAAGTTGTTCATTTGGTGGAAGTGGAAGAGATCGAAGAATAACGAAGGAGAATGAAAATGCAACTTCATAATATAGAATGTCCTTCCATTAAAAGAAATAAAAAGAGACTTGGTAAAGGTCATGGTACCGGGCAAGGTAAGACTTCCGGTCGTGGTCACAAGGGTCAGAAATCTCGTTCTGGCGGAAACATTCCCGCTTGGTTCGAAGGTGGACAGATGCCTTATCAGCGCCGAATTCCCAAGCGTGGATTTACCAATATCTTTAAGTTAAAGACAAGAGTTGTAAATCTGGGAGATCTGCAGGATGTCTCGGAAACTGAATTTGATATAGCTAAATTTGAAGAGATGAATTTGATTCGGAAAGCACGAGCTAAAGAAAAGGCTCCAGTTAAAATTCTTGCTAATAACACAGAAAACTTTGACAAAAAAGTAACAATTAAAGCTAATGCTTTCTCAAATACAGCCAAGGAATTAATCGAAAAACTTGGCGGGAAAGCGGAGGTAATCTAGTGTTACAAAGTATTGCAAATATCTTCAAGGTTCCAGACCTGAAGAAAAAAGTACTTTTCACTGCCCTGATTCTGGTAATATACCGGTTGGGCAGTTTTATTCCTATCCCGGGTATCAATTCGCAGGCCTTGAGTGAATTCTTGGGAAGTGCAGCTCAATCCGGTGGTGGAAATCTTTTTGGCATGTTCGATCTTTTTGTGGGTGGCAACCTTGGTAATGCCTCGGTATTTGCACTTGGTATCATGCCATATATTACCACATCGATCGTTATCCAATTATTAGGTGGTGTGATTCCTTTCTTCGAGAGATTGAAGAAGGAAGGTGCTGAAGGTCAGAAAAAAATAGCTCAGTATACCAGATATGGTACTGTGGTTATTGCTGCTTTCAACGCAGTTGGTATCACCATGTTCTTGATGAATGGCGTGGAAGGTGCGGTGGCGCATCCTGGTCTGCTCTTTGTTGTTACCAGTATTATTACGATGGTTACCGGTGTGATGATCGTGATGTGGTTGGGAGAGCAAATTACAGAAAACGGAATCGGTAATGGTATCTCGCTGATAATCTTTGCCGGTATTATCGCACGTTATCCGGCCGGCTTTATTAATATGTTCCAGATGGTTGGCATTGGTGAAATGTCGATCTTCTTGGCAGCTGCAGTTATCTTGCTGATGATTGGTGTAACAGCTTCTGTGGTTTTCATCACAGAAGGAATCAGAAAGATTCCGGTGCAATATGCCAAACGTGTAATCGGCCGTAAAGTCTATGGTGGGCAAAAGACTCATATTCCGCTAAAAGTAAATTCAGCTGGTGTGATTCCGATTATTTTTGCTCAATCGATCTTGATGTTCCCCAGCACAATCGCTACCTTCTTTCCCGAAAGTGGATTTTGGAATGGAGTGGTTACGATGCTTAGTCCCGGAGCATTTTTATACACAGTGCTTTATGTTGGACTAATTGTCTTTTTTGCCTATTTCTACACAGCAATGGTTATCAATCCGGTGGAGATGGCAGAGAATATGAAAAAATATGGTGGCTTCATTCCGGGAAGAAAACCAGGCAAACGCACTTCTGACTATATCAATAATGTCTTGGTCAGAATCACTTTGCCGGGCGCGATCTTCTTTGCATTTGTCGCAGTCTTGCCACAATTTATGCAGCAATGGGCCAATCTGCCATTTTACTTTGGTGGAACCGGACTGATCATTATCGTAGGTGTAGCGTTAGATACTCTACAGCAAATAGAATCTCATTTGGTTACTCGTCATTACGAGGGCTTTATGAAGAAAGGCAAGCTCAGATCTCGTCGCAGATAAGAGCTGAAAATATAGATTTTGTGGAAGAGAAATGATCTCAATTAAAAATCAACACGAGATTGAAAAGATGAGAGAAAGCAACCGCATCGTCGGCTTGCTTTTCCACAAATTACGTAAGTTTGTCGTACCTGGAGTCAGTACTTTGGAGCTGAGTAAGATCGCAGAAGAGATTATTCGTTCTGAAGGCGGCAAGCCTGCATTCAAAGGCTATACAGTGCCGGGAATGTCTCCGTTTCCTGCGGCTGTGTGTGCGTCAGTGAATTCTTGCATTGTTCATGGTATCCCTTCTAAGAGTACCGTTCTAGCTGAAGGTGATATAATTGGTGTGGATGTAGGAGTTTATAAGGCTGGTTACTACGGTGACGCCGCGCGCACATATATGGTGGGAGATGTTTCAGCAGAAGCAAAAGCACTGTTGGCAATTACAGAAGAAGCACTTGAATTGGCGATTGCAACAGCAAGAGTAGGAAACAGGATTGGTGATATCTCAAGTGCAATTGGAGAATTAGTTCATTCGAAAGGATATTATGTGGCAGACAATCTTACCGGCCACGGCATCGGTAAGAGTTTGCATGAAGATCCGATGATTCCAAATTTTGGAACAGCAGGGAAAGGACCGCGAATTCGTAAAGGTATGACTCTCGCTATCGAGCCGATGGTAAACATTGGCAGCAATCGGGTAATCGAGAAGGGTTGGGAGTATTTCACATTGGATGGAACGCTTTCAGCACATTTTGAGAACACGATTTTGATAACCGACAGCGAGCCGGAGATATTATCAATTTACTAAAGAATGAGAGAGAAAAAAAATGGCTAAAGAAGGTGTAATTGAAGTTGAAGGTGTAGTAACGGAAGCGTTGCCCAACACAAAGTTCAAGGTAAAATTGGAAAACGGGCATGAAATTCTTGCTCATAGCTCGGGAAAGATGAGAATGTATTATATTCGCATTTTGCCGGGTGACAAAGTAAAAGTGGAATTATCTCCCTATGATTTGAATCGAGGAAGAATAACATATCGTTATAAATAGGAGAAAATCATGAAGGTAAGAGCTTCAGTGAAAACAATGTGCAAAGATTGCAAGATAATCAAGAGAAACGGTGTTATCAGAGTTATCTGTCCGTCTAACCCCAAGCACAAACAGCGTCAGGGTTAATAAGGTAAAGGAGGAACCAGAGTGGCTCATATATCGGGTGTAGAACTACCTAGAAATAAAAGAATACTTATCGGTCTCACATATGTATTTGGTATCGGCAGATCCAAATCGAGCGAGATTTTAGCAAAGTTGGGAATCGATGAGAATAAGAAAGTAAGTGATTTAACGATCGAAGAAGAGAAATCACTGCGTGATATAATCCAAGAAGAATATGTGGTAGAAGGTGAATTGCGAACTCAGAGAATTATGGACATCAAGCGTTTGATGGAAATAGGTTCATATCGTGGAGATCGTCATAAGAAAAGCCTTCCCTGCAGAGGTCAGAGAACACATACAAATGCGAGAACCAGAAAGGGTCGTAAGAGATAAATAGGAGATATTAGTGGCAAAGAAAGTAAGAAGAACTAAAAAGAAAAGAGTGAGACTCTCCTTCAATGAAGGTGTAGCTCATATCCATGCCAGTTTCAATAACACTATTGTATCTGTTTCAGACAAAGCTGGTAATATATTAACCTGGTCAAGTGGTGGAAAGATTGGTTACAAAGGCTCGAAAAAGAGTACTCCTTTTGCAGCTCAATTGGCAGCAGAAGAAGTAGCAAAGACAGCTTTGGAAATGGGAATCAATAAAGTATCTGTAATCGTAAACGGACCAGGTGGTGGAAGAGAATCTGCGATCAGAGCCTTAGACGGAAACGGTCTGAGAGTGACCATGATCACAGATATTACTCCTATTCCGCACAACGGTTGTAGACCACGCAAAACAAGAAGGGTTTAAGGAATAAGATATGGCAAAATTTACTGGACCAAAAGGAAAAATCGCTAGAAGATTTGGTGAAAATATTTTTGGCAGTCCTAAATATGATAAACTGCTAGAGAAAAGAAATTATCCTCCCGGGCAACATGGCAATGGTGGAAAATTTCGTAAGAGATTGAGTGATTATGGTGTGCATTTGGTAGAGAAGCAGAAGCTGCGCTACACTTATGGAGTGCTGGAAAAGCAATTCCGTAATTACTTCAAAAAAGCTGATAAAATGAAAGGAATCACAGGTGAGAACCTGCTGCAATTCTTAGAAAGAAGATTGGATAATGTGGTTTACCGCCTGGGCTTTGCCAGAACTAGAATGCAAGCCAGACAATTTGTAAACCATGGTCATGTCAAAGTCAACGGTAAGAAGGTAGATATTCCCTCTTTCCTCTGTTCAGCAGGCGATGTGATCGAGATCAAAGAGAAAAGTCGTAAGATGCCAGCGCTTCAGGAAGCGATGGAAGCTAGCATGGGTGCATCTGCCTACGGTTGGTTAGAGCTTGATGCTGATAACTTTAAAGGCACATTTGTCGAGGTTCCCGCTAGAGATCAAATACCTGTAAATATTGATGAAAGATTAATAGTTGAGTTCTATTCTAAATAGAAAATAGGAGTGGTATATGAAGTTTCTTGAACCGTTACAGTTACCGGAAAAAGTTCAAGTAGATGAAAAAACTTATTCTTCTACATTTGGCAGATTTGAGGTAGGACCGCTAGAAGCAGGTTTTGCCACAACAGTTGGCAACACTCTGAGAAGAGTTCTGCTCTCAGCCATTCAGGGTGCTGCAGTGCGCTTTGTGAAAATCGAAGGATTACATCATGAATTTGCACCAATCCCAGGATCAGATTGCGATTATATCGATCTGATTTTAAAACTCAAGAAGCTTGTCATCACATGTGATTCGATTTCTGAAGAAGTTCTGGTTTTGGAACATCAGGGTATCGGTCCTGTTACTGCCGGAGAGATTAAAGAAACTGCCGATGTGAAAGTGGTAAACAAAGAGCTTGAACTTTTCAATATGACTGAAGATATCGATTTTAGGATGGAGATCTGGGTCGGAATTGGCAGAGGCTATGTAAAAGCAGAAGATCAGATAGCAGAAGAAGATATTGCCGGAGTTATTCCGATCGATTCTATCTATTCTCCTATCAAGAAGGTTAATTTCTCAGTGGAAAACCAACGTGTTGGTGAGAAGGTCGATTTTGATAAATTGGTAATGGAGGTCGATACTGATGGCAGTATTGATCCCAAAGATGCGTTATATCTTTCTGCCAAGATTTTGCGAGATCTGTATGATACGATAGTTTTGTTTGAATCTGAACCAGAATATATCGAAGAAGTGGAGATGGATCCTGAATTGGAGAGATTGGAAATTATCTTTGATAAAGATGTTCATGAACTGGAGTTATCAGTGCGCTGCAGCAATTGTTTGGCAGCTGCCAAGATCGACAAAATCGGTGAATTGATCTCTAAAACTGAGAATGAAATGCTAAAATATAGAAACTTCGGAAAGAAATCATTGGAAGAGATTAATGAGTTATTGGAACAATATGAGCTGCATTTGGGCTATAGTGTTGCCGATAAACAGAAAGAGATCAAAGATGCAAGAAGCAAAGTAACTGTTAGAAAATGAGGATAATAATATGAGACATAGAGTTAGTGGTAGAAAATTCGGTAGAGAAAAAGGTCATCGCGATCTGATGCTGAAAAATCTGGTTGTCTCTCTTTTGGATCACGGACGTATCAACACAACTGTGGCAAAAGCTAAAGAGATTAGAGGATTGGCTGAACGAGTTATTACCTATGGCAAAAAAGGAACCTTACATCATAGAAGACTTGCCTTTAGAGTTCTGCAAAATAAGACATTGGTAAATAAATTGTTTGATGAAATTGCTCCCGGCTATAGTGATAGACCCGGTGGCTATACACGCGTTTTGAAAAATGGCTATCGTCTGGGAGATTGTGCTCCGATGGCGATTATCGAATTGGTGCAAGGCACTGAAAATACAAACGCAAACGATATTAAAGCAGAAGATTTAGCGAAATAATCTGCTTTGATTTGAATTGAAAAAGAGCTCGGATTTTCCGGGCTCTTTTTTTTTGGAGCCTCGATAAGCAGGCTCATAAAATTAGTTTATAAACAATCCTGAAATTTTTGATAAAGATTTTTATCCAATCTGCTGGGTTTGCCACTCTTGATAAAGACAGCTTTCACCCGGGCGCGATTGCAGAGTTCGCCGGCGGAATCGTAGATCTCTTGCAGCCAGAGCGAGCTGACTCGAGAGATCTTTTCGACTTTTGATTCGACAGAAGCTACCTCTTCCAAAGCTAAACCTTTGATAAAATCCAGCTCGACCCGAGTAACATAGATCTGCCAGCCCAAAGAGTTTAGAGTATTTACCGAAAGATCTAGCTCTTCCAAGGCAGCGGCTCGTGCCTCTTCATACAGATGCAGATAATTAGCATTGTTCAGATGACCATACAGATCACATTCATAACCAAATATTTTTCTTTGATAGTGCATAAAAAATCTCCTTCTTATTTAACAAAAATATGTAAAGATAAAATTCTGACAAGGAAGATTGTTTGATATTAGCGATCTGATAAGAAAAAAATTGACACAAAAAAGCCGGATAAATAAAAACATAAAAAATATATGGAGGCTATTTATGAAAAAGAATATTCTATTATTTATCATTTTGAGTTTATCAATGGGACTTTTTGCCCAGAGAGTACAGCAGCAGAACACCAAGATAAAACCACAAAAGCAAGAGAAAGTGGATTATGAAGCGAAGTATTACGAGATACTGACAGAAAATGATAATTTAAGATTGGAAAACGGTAGGAAAGATTCTAAGATTGGCAAAGCTCTCAGCGAGCTGCAAGTAAAACAGAATGAGGTTGATCGTTTGAACAAAGGTTATGCCAAAATAAATCTGGAAAAAAACGAGATGCACGCCGAAATCAAAAGCTTGAAAGCGCAAGTAGCTAAATTGAAAGCTAATGGTAGCGTAGAGAAGTACAAAGCTGAAATAGCACAATTGAAAAGAGAAAACAAAAAGATGCTGGATGGAAGTGCTAAATTGAGAGCAGAAAATCAGCAATTGCAAACTAAGCTGAATAAATTGCAAGCTGAGCTAGACAGCTACAATAAAAAACAGGGCAAAGTAATCAAAGTTCAGCAACAGTAAAGCTGAACCGTTAGATTTTGGGGAGTAGATCTACTCCCCTTTTTTTATGAAATTCTCCCAAGCAAAATTCCAGTCGCTGCCAGCAGCCCGCCAGATCAATAAATATTTAGATTTTATCAGTTTGATCGAACAAAATTGGGCTGAGGCAGATGAGCGTCGTAAATTAATTGCGGAGTTTCAGAAATGTCTAAGCTATAGTGAAGATGTTTTTTTTCAGAATATCAAGCTGGCCGACAGTAGCCTCAGAGAATTTATAGGATCTAGTATAGAGATACAAAAAAAATATGGCAGAGCGCAGCGGGATCATGAGCTGCTGATCAAACAAGCTGACGGTGAACGTGAGGTGCAGAAAAAGCCGATCTATCTTGTGCTCTCGGATTTGCGCTCAGCCTTCAATATCGGCTCGATCTTTCGCAGCGCTGAATGTTTTGGCGTCAGCGAGATACTGCTGGTGGGCTACACAGCCGGAGCAGAAAATCAGAAGGTGATCAAAACCAGTATGAACTGCACAAAGCGTGTTGCCAGCAAGCACTTTTCTAGCTTGCAGCTGGCAGTAGAATATTTAAAGCGGCAAAACGTAACAATTTATGGGCTGGAGACAGTACAAGGTGCCAGTGCAATATCTGACGAGAAAATGAGATTTCCAGCTGCATTTGTGCTGGGCAATGAAGCTTTGGGCTTGCCTGCAGAATCTCTGCAACTGACTGACAAAATATTACAAATTTCTCTTTCCGGCTGGAAAAATTCACTGAATGTAGGCGTGACAGCAGCTATCTGTTGCTACGAAGCCAGCCGCCAACTAAATTTATGAAAGTACTAATTATTACCTATTATTGGCCGCCCAGCGGAGGTGCCGGAGTTCAACGCTGGCTGAAATTCGCCAAATATTTGCCAGATTTTGGTATCGAACCAACTATTCTTACGACTCGCAAGGGCGATTATCCTGTCTTGGATTATTCTCTATCGAATGATGTAGACGCTTCGCTGCGAGTAATCAGAACTGCTACGCCCACTTTCCAGCGCTGGTTTGGCGCGGGGAAATCAGCACCCTACGGCAGTTTGCAGCAGCAGAAAGAAAATTCGCTATATCAAAATTTAGCGATCTGGATCAGATTGAATCTTATCGTGCCTGACGCGCGCCAAATCTGGAATAAACAAGCTACTGCTGCTGCGCGTGATCTGCTCTCAGAAGAGAGATTTGATGCAGTTATCACCACTGGGCCGCCCCACTCTACTCATCTGATCGGCTTGAAGCTGCAACGGATCTTTGCTCTGCGTTGGCTGGCTGATTTTCGCGATCCGTGGTGCGAGATTGATTATCTGAAAAATAGCAGACGCTGGTGGATTACCAGACAGTATGACAGATATTTACAATCAAAAGTCGTGCAGAAATGTGATAAAGTTATCTCGGTCAATCAGGCGATCGTGAAAAGTCTGCAAGCTGAAGCGAAAGCAGAGATCATTAGCAATGGTTATGATCCGCAGGATTTTGCGGAGAGTGTAGAAAAAAATGAAAAATTTACTATTGCCTATTTCGGATTGCTCTCGCCCGAGCGCCAGCCAGATTGCCTGATCGCTGCTCTCAATAAATTATACGTTGCCGGCTGGAGAGATATCAGTTTGGACTTTTATGGTAAGGTAGAAAACAGGGCGCGATTAAAAGCTATGGCGCAAGCCGACTTTATCAATTTTCATCCCTATTTACCACATCAGGCAGCTACGCGCCAGATGCAATCAGCTCATCTTTTGTTATTGGTGATCAATAATGTAGCAGAAAACGAAGGAATTATTACAGGTAAGATTTTTGAGTACATTGGCAGTAAAACACCAATCTTAGCGATCGGACCGGAAAGTGGGGAAGCAGCAGATATTTTGGCAGATGCAGCAGCGGGAAAGATGTTTGATTATCAGGCTGTAGATTCCGTGGCCGAATATATCAAGCTGATCTATCAGCATAAGCTACAGCATGCGACAAAAGCTGAGAAATATGGCCGAAAATTTTTAAGCGGTAAATTGGCGAAATTACTAAAAGCATAGTTTTAAAAAAGATAAAAAAAAGCAGCTCCTCAAAAAGAGGAGCTGCTTTTGGTATATCTTTAGGAATTACTCTATTGAATCCAGCCCAGCCAGTCTCCTACCAGAAACTGAATACGACCAATCAGTAGAGAGATACGAGCCATCACGGTATAGCCGAAAGAAGCTCCAAATCCTATCATCATAAACCAAACACCAACGTTGGTAAATTTTCCATAAACTCCTTTGTGATCTTTCGAGAAAAAGAAGTATAATAAGATTGTAACAGTACCGATAAAGATCAACACTGTATTGACTGTGTTAAGAGGCAACATGGCACTTCTCATCTGCACAAGCACCGATGAATGGATAGACATCGGAACTCCCATACCAACAATACCCATACCAAATACGATCGGGTAACGGGCTAACCAGCTAAGGTTTTTGCTAAAACGGAAAGTATAGAGCATACCAAGCATGGCCGGAATAATCAAGCTGAATCTATGTGCTAAGAAAATGGGCGTATAAACATAAGGGATAAACGCATTTTCATATACAACCGGAATTGCATAGCCCATTGATACACCCACAAGTAATGATTCTGCAAATTTGTAGAATGGGTTATCTTTGTACAGGAATGAGAAAATACATAGCGTTAGAAACGCTGCTACTGTATTACTAATAGTTTCAAACATATAAATTCACTCCCTATAATTCTTTTTTCTTTCTGGTTACGAAGTAGCCGACATTACCAAGTACGATGAAGAAAATTATCATTACATGTGCTACAGATTGTGCATTCATACCAACCCGGGCAACTTTGTATTTATAATTCAATGGTACGTCAGTTTCGGTGACTACACCATCTTCTTCATAAGTGATAAAATCTTTGGTTATAGCTACTCGGATATTCTTACCTTGCGCTCTGCTATAAGGTCTTCCATTCGGATACTCTTCGCTTTCATAGCTGGCAAAAACATCTACTAATTTCTCATATTCAGCAGCACCTTTGAGGCCGTGTAACATTCCCAAAAGCTGTCCTGTTTGGATATAAGGATAGTTATCTGCTACCATCACAGCTGTGATACCGGCTGCAACATTGGCACCAAAACGAGCTCTGGCATAAGTAACCCACTGAATAGCACTTCCGCTACCGGCAAAATCCACTACTAGGTTCATATCATCATAATTTTTGATATCCTGCATGATTTCCAGCGAGCTTACTTTCCTACCTTGCGAATCTGTATCTACAGCTTCAGCAATATCTTCACCCATTCCCAACATGATCGGCAAGCGCAAAGCGTATGGTTTGTAGCCAAAGTTCACATAATCTATACCAGCCTGCACTTCATAATCCTCTTTGGCGATATTGATAGCATAATCTACCAAAGGAGCAGCATCAGGCATCCAACAGATTGTGAAGACCTTGATATTACGCTCGAAACAATGGCGCAAGATCGCTACTTCCATCGGGAAGAGCTCGGGCATGGTTGAAGCATTGTGAGTGAAAGAAAGCAAGACTGCTTTTCCTTCATCCCCGGCAAAAGAATCTATTTTTTGATAGATACTCTCGGTTGATTCGGTAATATAAGTAGGCGCATTGAAGGGGAATATCAAAGGAATGATAATCGACAGCGCGACTACTAGATAGATATATCTACGATCTACTTTTTGCAATTTATCGAAGAAGGCAATTACGTTTTTGTTCATTCTAGTCTCCTCCACCTAAATAAGTTCGTTCAATACCCAGCAAAATCTTCAGTGAAGTAGCTGTCATACCCAAGCCTACGCCAATCATAATAGCTCTTTTAGCTGCTAAGTTTGGCACATTCAGGATCCAAGTAGATGTAATGGGAATCCATCTTGAGATCATTACTCCCAAAGGTACTTGACCCAACATCACGATGATCGCTGCGATCAGTAGAACAGTAGCTTCCGGTGAACGAGCACGGAAAGCTTTGTATGCTGCTGAAGCGATATAGAAAGCCAATAAGGCAAACATAGTAGCACTCATAGGCATTTGAACATTTTTGAATAACCACATATAGGGAGTACCAGCTTGTGTACCCCAAATAAAACCGGAAAGTGCAGTGAAAACCAGACCAACCAGGGTTACTAGACTGTATTGCCAGTTGGGCACTTTGTATTGAATCTTCTTTCCATGTACCATGAAAAGACTCATCACGCCGAGGATAACTGCAAATGGTGAGATCGCTTTCATCCAATCTTGGAACCATTCAAAGAAATCGGCTGATATACTATGTGGGATAAATGAATGAGCTACAAACATGAATCCCAATGTTATTACAATTAATAAAGGTATTTGTCGTTTCATTAATCCTCCTATTTCTCTGGAAACGCGTTAATCAAGAAAGTCGCTTGCACTGTAGAGAGTATTGATCCTACGATAATAAATACCAAGATTAGGAATTTAGTATAATCCACAGCTTTTAGTGTTCCCAATTGCAGGGGCTCTCTGGCCAAATATGCTGAAGCAGCATAGAGCTCTTCTCCGATCAATGTGTAGTCACAAGTAGTGATGAAGAACGGAATCTGAGTAACAGCATCAGTACCGGAAATCTGAATAGCACCGGTAGCAGAACCGTTTTCTGTCATAATCAGTGCTTCAGCCCAGAACATTCCCATATAGAAGTTGGTAGCTGTTTTCTCACGTAGCATCACACCATTTACACCTGCCACAAAAGCAAATTGAGCAGTAGTAATGAAGAACACACTATTTTTGTCATGTGTATCAGGGCGACCAGCTTCATAATGAGCTTCTTTGACGATCTCTTGAGCAATCGGCAAGACTATATAGTCGCGCACCGGAACCAAGATTTTAGTATCATACTCAGCAGCTTTCTTCGCTACACGTCCCAAAATAGAGAGACCAGCCAAAGTAGCCACATCACTGATACCGGAAAGTCCTGGCACAAATAAAATCGGCTTACCCATCTCGGTAGCACGACCGATAGCATTGTCGATCTCTTCGATACCGGCAATTGGTCTGACATAAAGATCGCGACCATGCTTGGCCTGGAAGATCATGAAGAAAACCAAAATACCAAAGATTAGCGTAGCAAAAAGAGTGATCAATTTGTCAGAGCTAAACCAGTTGGGGATCGGGTAGAAAAATTTCGTACCCAGTTCCGGATAATACTTGGTAATATTTTTACTATAGGGTAAAGGTCGGTTTTCATCAGTTGAACTGAAAACTTCAGAAACAGAGAAATTGGCTTTGCCGTCACTTCTGACAATTTTGTATTTGAAAGAACGATTTCCAACATGTTTTACTTTCTTGAGGAATCTAACTCGAGCTTCATCAGACTTGAATTCAGTTGCTCGTTGTAAGATCTCATTGTTTTCCAAAAGATTAATTTGAGCTTGATAATAATCTAAAGCGCCTTGATAGCTGGCTTTTTCAGCATCAGTTTCAGCTTCTGCCTGCATTTCGCTATATTTATCAATCTCTTTTTGATATTGCTCGACACTGGCTTCCACTTCCGATTGATATAGTTTGGAAGAGATAGTTGCATCGCGCTCATCAGTCATCCGAATACTAAAACTCGGATCAACCAAGAACATCTGCTTTTCAGCATCAAATTTGCTTACACCCTTGAAGTGAGGCATGCTATAGCTGATATTATCTCGCAGCTCTCTTTGGGCTCCTAGCTGAGTTTTGGATAAACGCCACTCTTCGTTTGAGTAATTGTTTTTGTAAATAGAATAAGAGTAATTATTTACCTTTTCATCATTGTAAAGAAGCACATCAGGAACCAAAGATTTGGTATTGTCATCATAGACCAGGCGCTGAGTGAAAACATAATTTTCATCATCTTCCTGCTTGGTGCGAATATTGATCTTCATTTCCAGTTCCAAAGCCGGTTCATCCAGTCTAAAAACCAATTTTTTGTCTTGGTAAAATTCGTTGATCGTATCGATCTCTTGATCTCCAGAATAGAGAGTAAAATAGATTTTATCAATATCATATTTTATATTAGTGAAGATATCGTAGTTAACCAAAAGCTTGGTTTTATCTTCGTTTAGATAGGATGAATTTGTAAGGTAGGCTACAGGTTTTCCCCAATAGATCACATTATAATCACCTTTATCATCTTTGCGATCCAAGACATTCCACTCGGTGGGTAAGCGAGGCAGATCAGCTTGGTAAGTCAGGCTGGAGGCTGCCAGATCAGAAAATGTCTCGAATCCGTTTCTATCTTGGATAGAAAAGGCAAAACGATAATTATCAATATTGTTGGTATCGATATCTACAGTTTCTCCTGCGATGGTTATTTGACCATCGTTAGTCTCTACGATTGCTGTGTTATCGGGAGTATAAGGATATCCTGAGTATCTGCTGAAGATAAGTTGGGCAGGATTGTCTGTGATAGTGGGAGTAAATTCCGGATCAGCTTCCATTTTGATTTGCTCTTCTACATAAGTTTCAAAATCGGCTAGATCGTTATCTTCTATCAGATAGATGTTGTGGCTGGCGTGATCTGCATCAAAAGTAGCTCTGGTCCACTCAAATTGCAAACGTTCAGCATCAGGAACATAGACCGAGTAAAATCCGGTAGTTTTTTCCGGTGAATTTACGATAGATGAACCCACGACAGGCTCAGCATGTGGCATGTACTTACGTTGTTCTGTTACAGCCAAAACTGTATAATAATACTCTTTTCCGGGGATTAGCTTTTTATAAAGACCAGAGAAATGGCGCAATTTCAAGCCGGCATAAACCTCTGTTTCACCATCTTCGTTTTCGACTTCTACTTTTTTGTTTTTGTAGTAAAAGTCATCCTCATTGATAATACCTAAAATATCAAAATTTTTCAATTGAGGTCCACTGACGGCTACGTCGCGTGGAAACGGTTTGTAAAGCGGGCTATCATCCGCTTGCTGATCTTCTTTTTTTAGTTTTGCAGGGTTTTCCAAACCTAGAAAAGCGTTGTAATCTGCATCATAAAAAAATACCTCATCACCGGTCACACCAGTCTGAGGATTTACGTCAACCTTACCGATGTAGAATAAAGAATCGGGTGTAACACCACGATATACACGGTACTCAATGATCCTTTTTTCTTGCGGAAGAGGTTCCCAGCTAAATACTAAGCCGCCACCATCGTCATTCGGAATGTCTTCTAGCCGCAGGTTTTGCACGATATAATCGCTATCACCTACGTCAGCATTCGAATTAAGCGGTATTAGTAAAAAACAGAAAACTGTAAGTAACGCGAGGCTACTTAGTTTACCTAAGTTTAATTTCATAAACTACTCCTTTCTTAATCTTAAATGTATATATTTATATTAGCATTTTCACAAAACAAAAAGGAGGTAAATAGTTGTCAAATGTTTAATCTGAGAATGCCATAGTTTCCTTAGATTTGCCCAAAATATTCTCTAAAATAGCAGGCTGAGAGAAGATTATTCAATCTTTTTTTGAGGTGGGAAAATGATAAATTTCTAGGACAGCGGGGATGACAAAATGTAGGCGAAAAAGTAAGCAAAGAAAGTGTAGAGCTTGGCGCCAAACAGAGCATGATATTTAGTGCTTGACCTGCAGATTGAGAGCAGGGAATTAGTAAAATAAAAAAATATAGGAAGTAATACCATTTAAATGATTAGTATAATAATAGCAGTCATAACTTTGGGAATATTAGTAGCTGTGCACGAAGGTGGACATTTTGTTGCTGCTAAAATGACCCGAGTCAGAGTAGAGAAATTTTCGATCGGTTTTGGACCCAAGCTGGTGGGATTTTTTTGGCAAGAGACAGAATTTGTCATCTCTTTGATCCCTTTGGGTGGTTATGTAAAAATGTTGGATGAAAATCCTGGCGAAAATCGGGAACTTACAGCTGAAGAGAAGCAGCACTCATTTACACACAAGACCTGGTATCAAAGAGCATTTATAGCCTTCTCCGGTCCTTTCATAAATTTTATCTTTGCCATCATAATCCTGATTTTTTCTTTCTGGGTGGGCAAAAGCTACAGTGATCAGGCTCCGGTTGTGGGGCGGGTG
Source organism: Cloacimonadales bacterium (SeqCode) (assembly GCA_046482725.1). Taxonomy (GTDB): domain Bacteria; phylum Cloacimonadota; class Cloacimonadia; order Cloacimonadales; family TCS61; genus DAOWES01. The sequence goes on along the minus strand of JAWOEN010000002.1, from coordinate 14,469 downwards.
ACAGCTGAATATGAAGAGTATTTTCAACCTGGTGATGAGATTGTAGAGCTAAATTCTGCGGATGTTTCGGGTTGGAACCAAATCTTGCAGGAGTTGGAAGAAGATAAGCCCAACAGGTTCAAGATTATACGCCAAGGTCAGCAGCAGCAGGTGATCGTAGATAATGTAGGTAGAAATGTTTTTACCAGTGAGATTTTGCCGGAGGTGCAGGCGATAATCGGTGAAGCATCGGTGGGTTTGCCAGCCTATCAGGCCGGGTTGCAAGCAGGTGATCTGGTGCTGGCAATAGATGATGAGCCGGTGCAAGATTGGTATGAGATGCAAGAGCTGATCTCAAAATCAGAAAAAGAGGTCTTGGATTTTCAGATTCAGCGCGGCCAGGATATTTTTACCAAGCAGATAAGATTGCAAGTAAATATGATGGATGATCGTAAGATTATCGGAGTAACTCAAAAGCGTAATATTGAGATAGAAGAGAATTATACATTCTTGCAAGCGACCAAGTTTGGCACGCTTTCAGCGGTGAGTTTTGTGGCTGTAAATTATGCGATGTTGGGCAAATTGCTGTTAAATCCGAGTGAGCTAAAAAATAGTGTGGGTGGTCCTGTAATGTTATACTCGATGAGCAAGCAGACTGCCAAGCGCGGCTTGAGCGAAATTTTGGCTTTTATCGGAGCTTTGAACCTGATCTTGATGGTGATGAATCTGTTGCCGATTCCCATTTTGGATGGAGGCCAGATTATGTTCTGCTTTATCGAGGGAATCAGAAAAAAAGCTCTGGCCGAAAAAACTCAGATAATTTTACAAAATATTGGTTTTGTCTTGTTGATGTCATTGATGATCTTTGCCTTTTGGAATGATATCAGCAAGATGTTTGAGCGCAACAGCTCGGTAAAAGAGCAAGAAACCGAGCAGATGATCGAGCGCTTGCTAGAAGAAAATAAGCAGAAGGAATGATAAATGTTTGAATTTACGGTAGAAGCAAAAAGCGGACAAGCCCGGGCCGGCAGATTGCAAACTCCGCACGGAGAGATACGAACTCCCATCTTTATGCCGGTCGGTACTCGGGCTTCGGTGAAGGCAGTCTCGCCCCGAGAGCTAAAAGAGTTGAAAGCTCAGATTATTCTGGGCAATACTTATCATCTCTATTTACGGCCGGGACACAAATTGATCGAGCAAGCCGGAGGCTTACACAAATTTATGGGCTGGGATCGTCCGATCTTAACCGATAGCGGAGGCTTTCAGGTGATGAGCTTGGCGGGATTGCGCAAAATCACGGAAGAAGGTTGCCGTTTCCAATCTCATATTGATGGTAGCTATCATATGTTTAGTCCCGAGAAAGTTATTGAGATAGAAAATTCGATCGGAGCTGACATTATCATGAGTTTCGACGAATGTCCGCCCTATCCGGCTACCAAAAAATATGTAGCAGATTCTTTGGCGCGTACTTTGAGGTGGGCCAAGCGGGGACAATTGGCTCATAAATATCCTGAAAAGCAAGCCTTATTCGGCATTGTGCAAGGTGGAGTACATGAAGACCTGCGCGAGGAGAGTGCCCGAAAATTGATGGAGATGGATTTCCCCGGTTATTCGATCGGAGGCTTGGCGGTGGGCGAGAATAAAGAAGATATGTATAGAATCACCAATCATCTTGATCCGATCTTGCCAGCCGATAAACCACGCTATTTGATGGGAGTGGGAACGCCGATGAATATATTGGAAAACATTGCCAATGGCGTGGATATGTTTGATTGTGTGATGCCCACTCGTAATGCTAGAAAAGGCACGGTCTTTACCATGAAAGGTAAATTGATCTTGAAATCTGCTCGCTATAAAGAAGATTTTACTCCCATCGATCCTGACTGTCAGTGCTACGCTTGCCAAAATTTTAGCCGAGCCTACATCAGGCATCTCTTCAACGTAAATGAATTTTTGGCGATGACCTTGGCTTCGATTCACAGTTTGCATTTTTATTTGGATCTAGTGGGACAGGCGCGCCAGCATATTTTTGCCGGAACCTATGAAATTTTCAAAAATGAGATGGCTCAAGTTCTGGATAAAACAATCGATGGTTAGTAGGTAATGATGAAAAAAATAATTATTTTACTTCTGTTTTCTCTGCTCTTTGCCAGCTTGCTAGCTGAGGATAATCTGGATAAGCGGGCGCTGAAAGCGGCAGGTTTATCGATCATTCTGCCAGGTGGCGGGCAAGTCTATAATGGCAGCTATCTCAAAGCATCAGCTGTTGCCGGCTTGGAAGGGGCATTCCTTTCCTTGGCTTTGTACAATTATTTTCAATCTGAAAACTATTACGATGATTATGCTAGCAGCGGATTGGAAGTAGATCTGGAAAATTATAATAAGCATTACGATCGCCAGCAAAATTATTTTTTCTGGCTGGGTGCCACGATTTTCGTCTCGGCTGTAGATGCTTTTGTAGATGCACATCTGCAAAATTATTTCGAGCGCAAAGAGAAGATACATCTGAAATTTGAAGATAATGCTCTGCTGCTTTCAATAAAATTTTAGAGCAAATTTCAGAAATTTTGTTGACTCTTGGGTGGGGGAAAATATTTTTTTTTAAAATTTAGAAAAGATTGAGGATAAATGGATAATAAATATGTGATCGCCATCGACGGACCGGGTGCTTCCGGCAAAAGTAGCACTGCCAAAGGTTTGGCTGCCAAGCTTCAATATGTCTATATCGATACAGGTGCTATGTATCGGGCTTGCGGTTTGGCTGCTTTGCAAAATAAGATCAAATTATCAGATCTGCCCGCATTGAAGAAAATGTTGGAAAAGATTGAGATCAAAATCATCTACTCCAATTCAGGCAATAAGGTTTTGCTCAACGGAGCAGATGTAAGCCAAGAAATTCGTGAAGCTGAGATCAGCAAGATCTCTTCAGAAATCGCAGTGATCGGCGAAGTTCGCCATAAAATGGTAGAGCTTCAGCGTCAGATGGGCGCTGCCGGAGGTGTGATTTTGGATGGGCGTGATATTGGCACTGTGGTTTTTCCCGAGGCAGATTTCAAGTTTTTTATGATAGCAGATGTCGATGAGCGGGCTCAACGGCGTTGGCAAGAATTGCAAGAGCGCGGTCGAGCGGTTACCTTGCAAGCGGTAAAAGATGAATTGATCTGGCGTGACAATAATGATTCTTCGCGCAAGATATCACCTTTGAAAAAAGCGGATGACGCCATCGAGATAGATACTACCAAGATGAGCATTGAGCAGCAGGTAGATTTTTTGTATGATTATATTATCAAACATATGGAGAAATAATGGGCTTTTGGTATAAATTTTGGGTCGGATTTTTTAATTTTGTTACCAAGTATTTTTACAATCTTAAGATTATCCACATAGCAAGAATGGCAGACGTAGATGGATGCATTATTGCACCCAACCATATCAGAGCCAGCGATCCACCGTTTTTGGGCAGTATATTTCGGCGACGGGTTTTTTCCGTAGCCAAAAAAGAGCTGTTTGATATTCCACTGATGGGAAGAATGATCAGTTATCTGGATGCTATTCCCATTCGACGTGGCGCGATCGATCGGCATGCGATCGGTAAAGCCAAAGCAGCGCTGAATGAAGGCTTTCCTCTGCTGATGTTTCCCGAAGGTACTAGAAAATCCAGTACTGCTAAACCCGGAATCGGCAAGATTGCCTATGAAACCAACAGTGATATTGTGCCTGTGTTTATCCAGTATCCTCGCAGTATGATCAAAGCAATATTGCGCCGGGATAGCCTCAAATTTGTGTTGGGCGAAAAAATCCTGATCCGAGAATTACCAACTTTTGACAACCGTAAAGATGCATATCGCTACATTGCCAAGTATACTCTCGAAAAAATCTTGGAGCTGGAAGATGAATGTTAGGATTGCCAAAAATTCCGGATTTTGCTTTGGCGTGAAAAGAGCGATAAATTTGGCAATGAAAGCTGCCCAAAATGATACTGATATTGTTACTTTGGGTCCAATCATCCATAATCCGCAAATGGTGGAAAAGCTGGTAGACCAAGGCATTCGTTCGGTAGATGAGATTAGCTCGGGAAAAGATAAAGTAGTGATCATTCGCTCGCACGGTATCGAGAAAGAAAAGAAAGAACAGATTCAGCAAGCGAGCAAAGCACTGATCGATGCTACCTGCCCTTATGTTTCCAAAACTCAGCAATATGGAGCTCAGCTGCATGCCGAAGGCTATAAAGTAATAATTTATGGAGACGAGAGCCATCCGGAAGTGGTAGCGCTAAAATCTTATGTACCAGAAAATGCGGCATTGGTGGTATCCAAGCAGGAAGATTTGCAAGGTTTAGCTTTTCGGAAAGTGGGCGTAATCTCCCAGACTACCAGGAAGCTATCCGGTCTGCAAGCTGTGGTAAAAGAGTTACTAAAAATCAGTAATGAAGTGCGGGTTATAAATACCATCTGTAATGCTACTTCAGTGCGGCAGCAATCAACTGCGCAGCTGGCCAAAGCTAGTGAGATCATGATCGTAATTGGTGGAAAAAATAGTTCAAACACAAAAATGCTTGCCAAGATTTGCAGTGAGAACATAAAGACGTTCCACATTGAAACTTCGGAAGAAGTTAGAAAAAACTGGTTTGATCAGATAGAGTCAAATATCGGGATCACAGCCGGAGCTTCTACACCGGATTGGATCATTGTGGATGTTTATAATAAGATATTAGAATATATAGGGAAGGGAAGTGATCAGGTAGAAGATTTTTCCCAAATTCCCGTTTTTAAGGAGGATGAATGATTGTTAACGATCAAAAAGAAGTGATGAATCAAAATGATTCAACAGAAGAAGTTAATGTCGCAGAAACAGCAGAGACTTCTGAAACCCAGAAGAAAGCAGAACAGGTAACACCGGAAAAATCTGAGACAGAAGAGCAAGCTGAAGTAGCAAAAGAAGAAGCTACTGAGGAAGAAGCTACAGAAGAGCAAGCCCCAGTTTCAGAGCCGGCAGAAAAAACAGCAGAAGAAGAGATGATGGAACTCTTTGATGAGCATTTCAGCAAATTCAAAGAGGGCAAAATCGTCGATGGAATGGTGGTAAATGTAGATGAACGTGCAGTATTGGTAGATATCGGCTTCAAGAGTGAAAGTCCGATTTCGATCAAAGAATTTTCCAGCTCTAACCTTCCTGAAACCGGAGATAAAATCAAGGTTTACATCGATTCAGTTGAAGATGGTTCCGGCCGTCTGAAGCTTTCTAAGAAGAAAGCAGATTTCCAGCTAAATTCAGAAAGATTAGAGAAATTGATGGAAGAAGATACTGTGATCAAGGGAGTATTTCATCGCCGCGTCAAAGGCGGGATGATCGTAGAAGTGGAAGGATTGGAAGCTTTCTTACCCGGTTCACACATCTCTATCAAACCAATTCCCAATCTTGATCAATTCATTGGCAAAGAGAGTGAATTCAAGATTATTAAAATTGATAAAGAGAGAAGAAATATAATAGTATCTCGCAAGAAAGTGTTGATGGAGATGCAGGAAGAGCGTCTGCAAGAGCTGAAGCACGTCTTGGATAATGATGGCGAGATCGAAGGTGAAGTCAGAAATATTACCGATTATGGTGCTTTCATCGATTTGGGTGGAATAGATGGCCTGCTGCATATCACAGATATGAGTTGGGGTCACATCAAGCATCCTTCCGATATGCTGAATATCGGCGATAAAGTAAAAGTGAAAGTTCTGAGTTATGACGAAGAGAACCAGAAAGTTTCTTTGGGTCTCAAGCAATTGGTACCCCATCCTTGGGAAAATATTGAGACCAAATATCCCGAAGGCTCGATCGTCAGCGGTAAAGTAGTAAACATTACCAATTACGGAGCTTTTGTAGAAATCGAAACTGGGGTTGAAGGCTTGGTACATGTCTCTGAAATGAGCTGGACCAAAAAAGTTCGTCATCCCAAGCAAGTGGTAAAAATGGGTGACTCGATCAAGGCGATCGTGCTGACTGTTTCCAAAGATGATCATAGAATCTCACTTGGTATGAAGCAGATGGAAGCAAATCCTTGGGTTACTATCGATGAGAGATATCCTGTGGGACATATTTTGGAAGGTGAGATCAAGAGCATTACACCTTTTGGCGTTTTTGTCGAGATCGAAGAAAATATCGAAGGTTTAGTGCATATTTCAGATATCTCTTGGACCAAACGTATTTATCATCCCAAAGAAGTTTTCAAACGCGGTGAAGTGATCAAGGTGAAAGTCTTGGCGATCGATGCTACTTTACATCGCATTGCACTTGGTGTGAAACAGCTTTCGAATGATCCTTGGGATAGTCTGGATGAAAGATTACCGATCAATACAGAGCTGACAGCCAAGATCGCTAAAGTGATTCCCAAAGGTGTATTGGTAGATGTGAATGTCGATGATTATCTGGTAGAAGGTTTTGTGCCACTTTCTCACTTGGCGATTCCGGGTTTGAAAAAAGTAGAAAAAGCTTTCTCAGCTGCAGAAGAAATCCCGCTGAAAGTTATCGAACTCGATCTGGAAAACAGACGTTTGATTCTCAGTGTGAAAGCATATTTCTTTGGAAAAGATAATTCTGAATTACAACAATTTATCGATCAACATACAGAAAAAGAAGAAGCACCAATCGAGCCAGCTGATAAGGCTGAATAAACGATTGGCTTACAATATGATGAAAAAAGAGCGACAGTAATGTCGCTCTTTTCTTTTATAAGAAAGGAAAATTTATGCAAATCTATTTGATCGGCTTCATGGGTGCAGGTAAAAGCTATCTGGGCCGGAAACTGGCAGATTATTGGCAGCAAGATTTTTATGATTTGGATCTGCTTTTGGCTGCTAAATACCAGAGATCTGTAGGTGAAATATTTCGGGAAAAGGGTGAAGCTGGGTTTCGCCGAGAAGAGAGCAAGCTGTTATTGGCTTGGCAAAAACCGGGGATCATTGCTTGTGGTGGCGGCGTGATAGAGCTGGAGGTTAATCGAGAATATTTGAAGCAGCAGACGGTTATCTGGTTGGATGCGAAGTGGCCAATTTTGTGGCAGCGCATCAAAGCCAGTGCTCGTCCCTTGGTGCTAGAGCTGGGCGAAAGTGGAGCTAAGAAGTTGTATGAAAAGCGAAAAGATCTCTATCGATCTTGTACAGATTCTATCATCCAGAGCTCTGAACAAACTGCTGCTAATCTAGAGATGTTGAGCAGAGAGATGCATTTGATTTGTGCTAGTGAAAAAGTTTAAGCTTATACTTTGGGTTAAAAAAAAAGAGCTCCCGTGGGAGCTCTTTTTTTTATTATATCGATTACGATCAATTATTTGATCATGATCATTTTCTTCATTGAGGAAACAGAGCCGGCTTGGAATTTGTAGAAATAAATTCCGCTGGCAGCTTGTTTGTTGTTGGCATCTCTACCATTCCAAACTACTGAATGTGTTCCTGCTGAGTAAGTTTCATCAGCCAGAGTTTTTACCAATTGTCCTTTTGTGTTGTAGACGTCGATAGAAACAGCGCCGCTATTGGCTAGATCAAAGCTGATAGTAGTAGTTGGATTGAAGGGATTGGGATAATTTCCTACCAATTTAGTTTCCAAGCTAGAGCTATTCTCTTCAGCATTTACACCGCCCACAACCAATGTAACCGGAATTATGGTTTCGATTCTGCTGCGATTGTCATTGATGATCAATTGAGCAGTATATTCGCCCATTTCCATACCGGTAGTATCGAAATTGATAGTGATAACATCAGTTTCTCCACCTTCCACAACGCCTTCATCGATATCAAGTTCAGCCCACTCTATGGGAATTCCCAAGCTGGTAATATCGATAGTACCTTCGATAGTATGAGGCGCAGAACCCCATTCGTCACCGTGTAAAGTCCAATCCAATTCGATATCTTGGAAGACTGTAGGAGCGATAGAGAGCTCAACCGTGGTAGTAGCAGTTTGTCCATCAGCCATATAACCGGAGCCACTCCAAGTAGCTGTATTGGCATCGAAACCGGTAAAGGGGATATCTCCACCGCTGCCGCCGGAAAGAGCAGTAGCTGAATTTACAGTTATTCCTTCGGGGAAATCGAGAAAGAGTTCTTCAACCCACTCATTATCAGGGCTAGAGCAATGTACTGTAAATGTCCAAGTTACATCTTCGCCAGGGTTAAATTCAGTAGCATCACACTCGACATAAGAGCCGGTGAGATCTCTGGTAAGCGGTTCGATCAGCATCAGAGAATATTCTACATCTTCAGCACCAGCAAATTGATTGTTGATCTCAAAAGCACGAGATCCGGTTTGGTCCGGTTGTAGATAACTAGTGATTTCCTCTGCGGAATAAGAGATAATTACAGGAGCCATCGCTTCAAAGATCATCAAGCCATCCCAGTTATCTTCGCTACCAGAAATTGCGATAGGAAGCTGGATAGAGTGTCCGTCGGGCACTTCCATACTTACTTCAAAAGAAAACGCACCTTCGAAAGTGTGCTCTTCTTCTGAGCCTAAGCTCTCCAGAGTAACTTCAGAGTCGATTAGAGTGATATAATCATCATTATCTATTGCAGAGAAGTTGAGAGAAGTAGCAGGATCAGCTCCCACGTTGGAAGCAGTGAAAGAGATAGTTACTGTTTCACCAGGATAGATCTCCTCATCGTTACCAGCCAAATGAGAATATTCTGAGACAACTACATAAGGTCCTCCGGGAGGTACTACATCGCATTCTTCATTGTAGATTGTTTCAGCATTGAAAGCTGTGACGGTCATTGTGCAGTTGCCAGGCAGCAAGTCATGAGCGATAGAAACATTACCATCAGCGTCAGAGATGCCGGTAAAAGCTTCACCATCTTGATAAAGAGAGACCAAAGCACCTTCTACAGCAGATCCGCCGGCAGTAATAGTAGTAGTGAAATCTATTCCAGAAAGTACAGCCTCATTGGAAAGTGTGAGAGTCTCGGGAACGTCTGTTCTTACTTGCAAGCTGGCATCACCAAAGATGATCCAAGTTTCCAGCATGGAAGGTCCACCACTGGGATCTTCCATCGCCATCAAAATGGAGCCGTTAAAGCAGATAGCACCGTAAGATGTTTTTTGCACATCTACATTCATTCCGTTTCCGGGATTGGCATCGTAGTCATACCCTCCGATCAGCAGGTCGTTCATATAGTCTTGGCCTTTCATGGGAGGTGCCCAAGATTGATTGATAGTAGAAGCGTAGATACCTACAGCTCCACCACCAGATTTTTTCATCCAAGCCTCGGCAAAGCAATCTCCACCAGTTTGGAAATCACCATTCACACAAGCGACAGTAATGATAAAGGGCATTTTATCGCCATTGGTAAGCGCATTTACGTTGGTATTGCTAAAGCCACTGGTTACCCAAGAAGTTTTGGAGCCGTGTCCCACATAATTGATAATAGAAAGACCATCGTCTACAGGACCGGAAACAGCACTAACCGGAGGGCTCATATAAGCTTCGGCTACTTCTGTATAAGTAAAAGGTAGTAATTTATTATTTTTGATAACGCCCATGTGCTCATAGTCAGATTCGCCGTCGTCACCTTGTCCAGCGCCTTCATGCGAGCCGATTCCCAGACCTTTGGAGAACCAATCTCCAGCTGGAGGATTTTGCTCGTAAGTGATAGTTTTTTCTACCTGAGTTGTAATGTGCTCGGGTGTATTACCACTAAAGCGACCTACGATCAGGTCAGGATAGATATCGTTTCCTACCAGTAAGCCCAAATTGGGATCAACGGCAGCTCCACCAGAAGTAGGACCGCTAATATCATCCCAGTCACCAACTAATTGTACATAGAGAATGTCGTTGTGAGCGTTGTACTGTTCTTCTACCAAAGAGGTAACATTACCACTGGTTTCTTCCACATAGACTGTGTGTCCTTTTTCTCTTTTCCATTGGACATAGGGGGCAATTGCCTCAGCGTATTCCGCAGTAGTGATTACCAAGATTGAGCCAAATTCATCCAGCTCATTATCAAAACGATCAGTAGTATAATTGATGAAAACAGTGCGATATAGATTGTCCATCACCTTGGTTTTGGTAGCACGAGAAGCAGGTAGAGGATTGATTACAGCACTGTCATTTTCGATGATTCTAGCGTTGATAGTATTGTATACACGCAAGGTTTGGGTAGCAGCATTATATTGGAAGGGATGGAAATAGACGTTTGTACCGCGTACATCTCTGATAATATAAGGCTCGGTTGCTGTAGCTACATCATTGGGATAAAATTCGTCCACGATAGATTCATCTGCTATTTCATAGGGAACAGTAGATGGATCTACATCACGATAGATAGTACCGCGCGCAGGAAGCAGGGGATATTCCAGCTGATATTCTTCATAGCTGTCTGTGCTGATATCTAAATTGACATTCTTGTTTTCCAACCTGACTGAAGCATGATAATAGGGCAGCGCAGCAAAACCTTTGTCGTTGCTAGTTACTCCGGCTTCTGTCTTGATTGTGGTGAAAGTTTCACCATTGATTGTGGTTTCTGACAATTCAAAAGAGCTGGTTCTAAAGCTCAATTGATCGTTAGAAAAACTTACTTCACCGGCAAATAATCCCATTGCTGAAATCATTATTACCAGTATAAATAAAATAGTTTTGTTTAATCTCATTTTTTACCTCGTTTTCTTATTATATGTTTTAAGCTCAAGTACCGACCTGAGCTAAGATCAAGCCGGTACGGGATAAGCAATTTATTTCATCATGATCATTTTGCGCATGGAAACTGTAGAACCGGCCTGGAACTTGTAGAAGTAGATGCCACTGGCAACTTGCTTGTTGTGATTGTTAGCACCACTCCAAGTAACAGAATGGTATCCGGCCTCTTGTTCCGAATTTACCAAAGTCTTTACTTTCTGTCCTTTGATATTGTAGATCTCCAGATTGACATTTTCTACAGAACTAAGCGCATAACGGATAGTAGTGGTAGGATTGAAAGGATTGGGATAGTTACCTTGCAATTCAGTTACCAGAGGAATCATTTCGTCGGCAGACACGCCCATGCCGGTTCCATCCAGATCTATTTCCAGAGTAGGATTGTTTTCATCATTGGAAGTAATCAGCACAGTTCCGCTATACTCTATAGCTTCTGTCGGAGTAAAGCTTACTTCAATTTGTACATTTTCTCCCGGCAAAATTTCGAAGCTGTCAAGATCTAAAGAGAAATCTTCATTTATCTCAATGTCGCCAGTCAGCACAGCGTTACCCAAATTGGAAATTGTGAAGGTTTCTGTTTCTGTTTCGTTTGGTGTCACGTCTCCGAAATCCATTTCAGTAGTACTGAGGTTGATAATTGGCTGCTCTACCAGAGTTCCGCCTCCAGGGAAAGTAATCATATCGATCCAGCCGCAATCACTTCCATTGCTCACAGAACCATCTTTCTCATATTCCCATTCAAATGTATTTTCTCCGGCTGCAACTTCGAATACTTCTTCACTCCAAGCTATGTCTCCAGACCATTCGGCTTGCTGGCTTCCGTTGATGTAGAAGCGCAGGTAATCGTAATTGCTTTCGGAAGATACTTTTTTCCAGAAAGAGATCTCGCTATCAGATGCTACCTCCATTGTGATAGAGATAGAAGTAGATTGGTTGTGAGAGATGCTGGCATTTTTCATAGCATAGTCGCCTTCATAAGCTTCTGTGACGATCTCCCAGCCGGGAGTGCCATTTTCCCATGCCATAGAGCTAAAATCTCCCGATTCAAAATCTTCGAAGATTAAACCGATAGAGGGATAGTAGCTGTTGTTGGCTGAATACGCTCCAGCGTTCAGAGAAAATGCCAAGACAGCTGTAGAGCCTTCTGCTGCATCTGCTGCCACTGATATTTCAAAGATTGCCATTGCCATTTCTTCACTTGCCAAAGCGTCCAGATCGTAGCTGGCAGAATCGATGGTGATCAATTGTGGGGTAGAAGTGACTATTTGAGTGTTGATAGCAGGAGAAAGAGCTGCTCCGATATTGCTAACCGGAATCGAAATAGTAGCGGTTTCACCAGCGTCCAAAAGTCCGTCATTACCAGAATCTGCAATGATCATATTGCCGATCTCGAAAGCAGGAGCTGCCAAAACTACATTCATGTTGCCGCTCCAACTAGCTTCAGTACCTTGCATTTCCAACGTAAATTCAGCTTGATGTCCGTTCGGTACATTGCTTGCCACTTCTATTTGGAAAACGTCGTTGAAAGATTCAGTTGTTTCTGCTGCGATATCTCCCACTTCCAGGCTGTTTTCTGTGATAGTAATATATTGATCGGTGCTGGATAAAGTAGCAGTGACGTCTGTGGCAGGATCAGAACCTACATTACGCAGATCCAGATCAAAGCTGAAAGTTTCATTATAGGCAGCTGTACCATTTACGGCAAAATTTTCTATCACTGCATATGGTCCTTCATTGGGGATTACTTCGATAATTTCGATAACTGGTTCTCTGTTTTGAGCTGTGATTACCAGCTTGGCGTTGCCAGGCAGAGTAAAGGGATCAAATTCCAAAGTAGCACTGCCGGATTCATCAATCAAAGCTGTGCCATAAATTTCTCCATCCATGGTTAAAGAAACATAAGAGTAAGGATCAGCTTCGATATCTATCGTAGACATTCCGATCAGGATGGTGGTGGGATAGCTGGCATTATTTTCAGCCGGAACACCCAAATAAGCCGAGATGGAAGGATCTCCCATCACAGAATAGATTTCCCAGTAATAGTTGATGCGACTACTACCGCCTTCGGTTACAGCCAAGTTACCATTGACGATCATGCCGCCGGCTGTGGTGAACCAATCGGCGAAAGGCTCGTCATGAGTATGAAAAAGTCCATCATAAACGCCCAAGCCAGTCTGCTCATAAGTGGCTCCGCCACCGACAATCGGGCCAGCTCCTACGCCCCAATAATAATCTTCATCCCAATAGGTGTTGTTGGTTCCACCGATATAGGCGATCGCGCCTTTATCTTCAGCGCGCAGCCATGCTTCACCAAAACAAGTGGGTTCATTAAACTTATTGGTGATACAACAGTTGCCCACTACCAAGGGATATTTGTCTTCGTTTTGCAACGAGTTGATATTGGAAATCGTGAACGAGGGATCTGCCCAGCTGGTGGGGCTGCCGTGAGCTGTATAGTTCACATAGCCTACTCCATTACTGACATCACTGATGATATTGGCAGAGTTGCTACCGGAGGCAGGATAGAGGTAAGTGTGAGATTCGATGCCGTTGCTTTCGTTGAAATAATGATTGGTACCATAATTGATAGCGCCATTACCATGAGAAGCACCAAAGCTGCCGTCCATACCGGCGATCATAACTACTTCACCCAAATAACTGGTATCGGTCATTTCAAATCTTTCATGCAGTAAAGTTTTGTCGATCTGAGGTTGCAGTTCGGCTGTATTGTTGGCGCTGAAGCGGCCATAATACATTTCGGGCAGAAAATCGTTTCCGTCTAATTTCACATAATTGAGGTCGGTAACGTGCGAACCTTCCGATCCATTGTAAGCGGGAATTTGGGCTACGTCACCCACGAAGAGTACAAAAGAGGGTGCAGGTTGCTCGGGAGTGGCATTGTCATATTGTTCTTGGATAAAAGATTTGATTTGGGTAGTGCTAGAACCTATTTCATCTGTATAGCCGGTAATTACATTGAAGCCTTTTTCTGTTTTCCACTCGATAAAAGGTTGCAGCTGCTCTTCGAACATGGGATCGGAGATAATGATGTAGCTCACGGGATAAGTGGTCATCAGATCGCGATCAAAACGATAATTGAAGAGTGTTTGGCTAAAGGTCGCTTCGAAGTAGGGAGAGTAATTTTTTGCACGCTTATAAGCAGTAAGATTTTCATCCCCACCGCTGTATTTGACACTTACGTTTACATTGTTGTAAACTTTGATAGTATTTGTGGTCGGATTGTATTTAATCGGCTCAAACACAAGGGTGTAAAGCTGCATGCCACGCATGATGCCAAGCTCTTCTACTCTGATTACCGGGCTTGCTGTGTAGCTGCGTTTTTCATAAGCTTTGGCACTGTAGATAAATTCGATATCTTCAGGATTATCACATTTGGCGATCGAAGGTTGAGCCGGGATGACTTTTCCATCAATAACTGTTTCGCTAAGCTCATAATTATCGAGCTGAGCTGATACTTCAGCTCCAAAAGGAACAGCGATGACTTTACGTAAAGCGGGCAGCTTGGGAGCACCAACTTCGGTGGTATAGCTGTAGTTAGCTATTTGTAGATTGGAAAAAATACCGCGCTCTGTATTTACCTCAAAAGCTTCGACCTGTGCGAAGCTAAAATTGGCAATGATTCCGGAATTGTTGTTTGAAACAAGCTCTGTATTTGTGGCAAAGCCGGTTTCGATAGTTTGCAAGGCAAGCAGCGAAAGGGCTGAAATTGCCAGTAAAAAAATTAGAAATAATCTCTTTTGCATTAGAATTCTCCTTTGTTTTATCTGTTTTGCCTACTATAATGCAAAAATAATTCCAACCTG
>JAWOEN010000105.1:0-2843 GCA_046482725.1 Cloacimonadales bacterium (SeqCode) | reverse complement strand
CCCTTTCTCCCGTTAACCTGGTATAATTCCTTGCGTAGAGATTCTATCTCCCGGTTAAGCTTGGCCGGGTTTATGGAGAGGTATTCCTCTTTCAACCTATCCTTCCTCGACTGGGAGATGGATCCATCAGCTAATAGTCTTCGATAAGGCGTTTTGGATTTGAACTCATCATCATGCTGATTTATGAAGATCAGGCAATGATAGATTTATTATTTGAGATTGTTTCTGCTTTCGGGACAGTAGGCTTATCAACCGGAATAACAGCTAGTTTGGATAGTATTAGTAAAGTCATGATCATTGTAACTATGTTTGTTGGTAGATTAGGACCACTTGCGATTGGATCGATGTTTATTGGAAAAAATCAGACAGACAATTATTCTTATACTGAAGGTGAATTTTTTGTAGGTTAACTCTTTCGGAACATCTGAACTAAGAGAATAGTATCTTGCAGTTATGAGGTTTTCTATTTATAGAAAATATTAGGAATTCTTAGATCAAAAAAATACTTTTCAGTGCTAAGCCCAAAGTTGCTCTCCCTGATAATTGCAATTGTCTAAAAAAAACTGCCAGCTTACTCGGCGCGTATGATCGGGATAAAATTGAGCTCATACTTCTCTTCAACCCGATTATTACTGCTGTCTGTAAAATCTAATTTGAGCAGATAGGAACTTAAATTTCGCAATTTTTGCTGCGGCTGCAGAAGAAATAGGTCAGAATCTCCAGCCAGAATATCCAAGCCCAAAGTTCGCCCGCTTTCCACCTCTTCCAATTCTGCTTGCAAAGCCTCCGTAAAAATTATCTCGGAAAAACGTATTTCCAATTTGGGCTTCAGCGTATTGAGGGTAGCTCCATTGCGGGGATTGCTGGAAGTTATCGTGGGTGGAATCGTATCTAAGAGAGTGGAGCCCAGAAAGCTCCGCGTCAGATTTTCGGAGATATTATTCTTCATATCTTCCAAAATGGGAAATGTAATCGTATAATTTAGGGTATCCATCTCTGCTACGATCAATTTCAGTAGATCATCTGCCAAAACCTGCCGGATAATTGGCAATTCGGCTTCGGTAGAATCTGCTACAATCTTGATATTGCTAGGAGTTTGGATCGCTTCGGTAAATTTTATCTGCAGCTGTTTCTGATTGGAAATTGACAATTTGGCGATCTTGGGTTTGACCGTGTCCTGATAAACCAATTTCAGTAAATTTGTAGCTTCTGAAGCGTAGGGTGCGTAAATATTGGCAAAAGGTTCGCTATTAGCATCGTAAGTACCGTTTTGGTTTTTATCGATAAAAGAGCGAATGATATAAGCTTCCGGGTTGAGATCGGAAATGATATAATAGTAAGAGCTTGCGGTGGTGCGCTTGATAAAGGTAGAATCGGCTGCAAAGAGATTGAGAATTACTTCCGAGCCATAATCGGTTTTTTCTTCATATTGGATCTCACCTTGCAGCTGATAATCGTTGAGTTGACCTGTATGGAATACATAGCTATAATCACGATCCAACTTGTTATCATGCGTGCAGGTAATCGAGCTGTTCAGAAAAAAGATGTAATTTGTGCTATCGGGCAGTTCTTCCCGAATCTCGATGCTTAAATTATTGCCATCCCATTTATACTTCTTTTCCAAGATGGGCGGATAGATGCTAATACCAGTGAAAATACTATTTTTTTGAATCGGTTTGGAAAAGGTAATCTCAATATCTTGCTCTGAAATATCGCTAAATTGATCGGGAGAGATCGCCAAAATTTCCGGCCGCTCCAGATCTCTGGCTCCACCACTGGGTGCACCTTTGGAGCCGCAACCAATCGTCAATCCTACCAATAATAAGCAGAAAATAAGTATTTTGATTTTTGCCATCATCATTGCTCCGGGGCAAATTTGCCATTTTTTAGAAAGTGAATTGTCTGCCGCGCTACCTCAGGATGGTATTTGATCATTAGATGAGTTGCCGAAATTGTCATAAAATCTGTCATCTCTGCCAATTTAGTACTTTGCACTGCCACTTTACCATCATCGGCTCCCGGCAGCAGATCGGAAAAAAAAGGATTGAAGCTGCGATCGCCTGCAATGATACCTACTTCATATTTTAGCGGTTTCAATTTATCTAGTAATTTAGAATCTGTACTGACGTCTTGTCCGGCAGCCCCGTAAAAAAGATTGTAAAGGCGACTGTCAGCAAAATAATCTGCTACTTGCGAGCCTTGATTGGGCGGACTCAGCATCACGATGCGACTGCCGGCTGGCAAGCGATTATCACTGAGATAATAACGCGCAATCAGGCCACCCATAGAATGAGTAACCAGATGAATTTTATCATATTCTTGGCAAGCTGCGATCGCTGCAGCAAATTCATCTGTCGCAACCTCTTCTACTTTCTTGCCGAAAGGATAACCAATATTATAGGTGGCAAAACCGGCCGCTTCGATCTCATTCTTTAGTTTCAGCATCGATAATTTCACATCGCCCAAGCCATGAATTAAAACCACGCACTCAGTTTGAAGTTTCTCTTCAACATTTTCTGCATAAAGGTTTGATAAGAAAAGAAATATAATTGCCAAATATAATATTTTACGCATCAATCTTTTACCGAGTAACGGCGCTTTAGAGCGTTACCCAAAGTAAGCTTATTGGTATATTCGATATCTCCACCGAAGGGTAAACCAGTCGACAAGCGCGTGATCTTTTGCACGAAATCACTCAATTCATCTGCCAGAAAACTGATAGTACTCTCCCCTTCAGCCGAAGGACTGAGTGCTAAAACGATCTCTTCGATTTGGCGCTCTTTTACCAAGTGCAGTAGTTGGGGGAAAAATATCTCTTCCGGTCCAATCCCATCCATCGGCGA
>JAWOEN010000106.1:0-10126 GCA_046482725.1 Cloacimonadales bacterium (SeqCode) | reverse complement strand
GAGGGTAAGGTTAAGGCTGAGGGTAAGGTTAAGGCTGAGGGTAAGGGTTGAGGCTGAGGGTAAGGTTAAGGCTGAGGGCTATTTTTATCATGCTTGTCTTTTGGCGCTTTTGGGGAAAGATTTTTTTAGACAAAAAAAATGGCTCAGCTCCTAAAAGCCAAGCCAAAAAATGGGGTGGATGATGGGATTTGAACCCACAACGCCCTGAACCACAATCAGGTGCTCTACCGTTGAACTACACCCACCGCAGAAATATATAGATAAATTTGTTTAGTTTTTTTTGTCAATATGGCACGCCAGCAGGGACTCGAACCCCAGACCTACGGATTAGAAATCCGTTGCTCTATCCAGCTGAGCTACTGGCGCACTGCAAGCTTTGGTAGCGGCGCAGGGACTTGAACCCCGGACACTCGGATTATGATTCCGATGCTCTAACCAACTGAGCTACGCCGCCAAATTTAGACAAAAAAATGGTAGCGAGGACAGGATTTGAACCTGTGACCTTCGGGTTATGAGCCCGACGAGCTACCAAACTGCTCCACCTCGCAACAAATTTTATGATTAACACTGCTATAAAAGATCAAATAATGCGGAAATTTTCTCATTGTTGAGAAGAAAATCTCTGCCTCCCTGTTAGGAGTGATACACTTATTTCCATTTGGGTTTATCGTGTCAAGAATAAATTCCATATCTTGGCTTTACTCTGCGAAATCTCTACTAGCAGCGGTTAAGCTTCTCTGTTGCGATCGATAAATCATCTTTGATAGTAGTCATTTAGGCCGAAGACTAGGGCTGAAATGAGAAATATTGGATTGGCTGAAAAAGATAGAGCAGACAAATTTGAAGCAAAGATTTTTAACAATCAGGATAAAACTAAACAGGCTAATCCTGACTAAAATCTGTAAAATATTTTTTGGCGAGTAGAAGGACGACAAAACAGACAAATAACTTGACGGATAACTCCCCACAAAACCTTTTAACTTAACGAGGAAATAATATGTTTACAGAAATAATAGTTAATGTGCATCCCCACGAAAAGCGGGTTGCGATAATGGAAGACAATCGTCTGGTAGAGCTTTTTGCCGAGAAGAAAGATCAGCAGATGGTGGTTGGAAATATTTATAAAGGTGTAGTAAAAAATGTTCTACCCGGAATGGGTGCAGCATTTGTAGATATTGGTTTGAAGCGAACAGCTTTTTTGCATTACAAAGATATCTATCCGGCTCACCTGCCGGGAGCAAAGCGTCATAAAATCGGCAGAGATTCATCCCGAATTAGCTCGGTATTGAGCGCTGGCCAAGAGATAATCGTGCAGGTAAAGAAAGATCCCATCTCCAAAAAAGGCGCTCGGGTGACTGGCAAAATATCTTTGCCCGGTAAATTTTTGGTCTATATTCCGGAAGAGAAAAAGATAGCAATCTCACGCAAGATTACTTCAGCCAAAGAACGTAAGAGAATCAAAACCATCTTGAAGGCGATCAAAGAAAAAAACGTGGGTGTGATAGTTCGTACCGATACGGAAATCGTGGAGCAAGATGATTTTAAGAAAGAGTACAATGCTCTGGCCAAAACCTGGAAGCTGATTCGCAAACATCTAAAACACTCTGAAGCACCGGCTTGTCTGTTCAATCAAAGTGATCTTTCGCATACCCTGATCCGAGATCTTTTCAATTCCAACGTCAAAAGATTGGTGGTGGATGATAAGAAGATGGCAAATCAGATTATTCATCGCATCAACGAATCGAGTCCTGAATACGCTGATCGGGTGGAACTTTATCAGGAAGATTCGCCCATCTTCGATGCTTACGGTATCGAAAAAGAGATTGCCACGATTTTCAAATCGCGCATTCCACTACCCAGTGGCGGCAATATCACGATCGAGCAGACCGAAGCTTTGGTAGCGATCGATGTGAATACAGGTAGCTTTACCGGACGCAACAACTACGATGAAACCATCAAGAAAACCAATGTGGAAGCAGCATTTGAAGCTGCCCGTCAAATACGTTTGCGAGATCTGAGCGGAATCATGATTATCGACTTTATCGATATGAAAAAAGAAGCTCATAAAGATGAAGTGTATTCGGCTTTGCGAACAACTATGCGCAAGGATCAAGCCAAACACAATGTCTATCCCTTTTCGCCTTTGTGCCTAGTAGAAATCTCGCGCCATCGTACTCGCCCCAGTTTGCTGCTTACCTATTCCGAATCTTGCCCTTATTGCAATGGCACAGGACGGCTTTTATCGCGAGATTCAGTAGCTGTACGCATCTCACGTTGGCTCAAGCGGGCGCAATATTTCATCAAGAACGAGCCACTAAAGATTGTAGTCCACAAGAATGTGAAAGAGTTTTTTGATAGCAATATGGATATCCTAAAAGATATCGATAACAAGATAGAATTTGAAGTAGATAAGAAAATCAAATTTGATACCTTCAAGGTATATTCTCTGAAGAGTGGTAAAGAGATAACTTTGAAATATTCTGCTTGACATCATACGCTAGCCAAAACTTTTTGTGTAACTGAAATATAATAAATGACATAGATTTAAGGAGATAAGTAATGTACGCAATAGTTGATTTTAAAGGTGCACAATTTAAGGTTGAGAAAGATCTGAAATTGCAAGTTCCTTTCTTAAGTGATCAAGAAATTGGCGCAACAATCGAGCTGGACAAGGTTCTGATGTTGAAAGATAATGATGATATCGTTATCGGTCAGCCCACTGTAGAGAATGCTAAAGTGACTGCAGAAGTAATTTCGCACTTCAAAGATAAAAAGGTAATAGTTTTCAAGAAGAAACGCAGAAAAGGTTACGAGAAGAAGCAAGGTCACAGACAGAACTACACAGAAATAAAAATTAAAGATATAATTAAATAAACCGGAGGTATTTCAATGGCTCATAAGAAAGGTGTTGGAAGTAGTAAAAACGGTAGAGACAGTAATCCGAAATATCTGGGTGTGAAGAAGTATGGTGGTCAGCAGGTGAATGCCGGCAATATCATCGTGCGTCAACGAGGCACAAAGGTTCATAAAGGTTTAAATGTAGGAATCGGCAACGATCATACCATTTATAGTCTCATCGATGGCTTTGTAAAGTTTGAAACTAAGAAAGCCGGAAAGAAGTTTGTAAGTGTATACTCAGAAAGAGTATGATTTAGAAAATGATAATTAAGCAGTCATTCTGGCTGCTTTTTTTTTTGCCAAAAAATTAAAAGCTAAGGAGCGAGGGCAATGGCATCAAAATCCAGTTACGAGTATTATGAAAATTTGCAAGACATGTCCAAAATCAGGACTGTGGGAGAAACTCTACTAAACAATCCGAAAGTGCGGAAAGTTACAGCCTCAGAAGCTTATGAAATGGCTCTGCAACAACCGGGTGTAACCAAAACAGACTTACCAATCTACCAACAAAAAGCAAAAATGCTGGGCTTACCACAAGGTGCTACAGTTTTGAACGATTGTCATGGTCGCATTATTGGTCGAACAGCCCGAGCGCGGGTTTTTTACGATCGCATTTCAGAGCTGAAGCAGAAGAAAGTGGAAGGAGATCTGCGGGAAGCTATCTATCAAATGGAAGCACACAAATTGATCAAAGCTGAAGCTGTAATTGGTTTGGATCGCGATTTGATGATCAAGGCAACCCTGATCACAACTGAAGATGATGCGATGAATGTGTTCAATTGGCTATCCAATTTCACGCCTTTAGATTATCTGCAAGGCAAATACAAGGCCAGTAAAGAACTACCCATTCAGGATATTATCATCGTAGCTTTCAATGGCTGGCAAAATGATGATGATTTTTACTGCAATATCGGCTCACCTCAATTGGCTCTGGTCGACGAAAAGCACAATATTATCTACAATTTCGGCATGCGCTATTTTGGCGAACGCAAAAAAGGAACTCTTACCTTGGCCTGGTCTAGCGGGATGCGTCTGGGTATGGCAGCTTGTCATGGTGGAATCAAAGAGATAGATTTTACCAGTTGTGACGAACCTCAATACCGTGAACTTGGGAAAAAATCAATTGCCTTTTTCGGCTTATCCGGAACCGGAAAGTCTTCTCATACCAACTCGGCTTCCAATGGTGGAACCATGCCGACCGGCTTCAAAAAAGTGGTGCTGCATGATGATGCCTTTCAGATCGATACAGATAACAAAGTCTGCCGAGTCTGGGAACCATCCCTTTTCGATAAAACAGATAGTCGCGAACCCGGGCATGAAGATTGGGAATATTGCATCTCTACTATGAACCACGCTCAGATGCGGGTAAATGGCAAATTATTGCCGGTAGGTTTGGATTTGCGTCAGGCTAATGGTCGCTGTTTGCTGGATCGTGATCTGCTGGGAAACTGGGTAAATCGCTGCAGCTTCCCCGAAGCTTTGGCTTGGCTGATGAAAGATTGTGTTTTGCCGCCGATTATCAAATTTGAAAATCCTTATCTGGCTGTGGCGATGGGTGCAGCCCTGATGACCAAGCGCAATCGGGCGGAAAATGTTCCGGAATCCGAACTGAAAAAATTGGTGTTTGAACCCTTTGCCAATCCTTTCCGAGTTTATGAACTTTATAAAGATGTAGAATCTTTTATCAAAGTTATCGAACACGGGGCAGATTGCTACTCTTTCAATTCTTTAGGTTATTGGAAGTCGGGAGAAAATGATCTGGAGTCGATTCCACTAAAAACTTCCCTGGCGTTGCAAACTGCTATTTTGACGGATCAATTGGAATGGGAAGATTGGGAGATGTTACCAGGTGCCAAGATTCCTACTCAGGCCTCGGTCAATAAAATATTGCCCGGCTATTATGAAAAATATGATCCTAATTGTCGCAATAATATGGATCAATATCTGGAATTATTGCACGATCGTTTTGAGCAAAGATTGGATTTCCTTAGACAATCTGATCTCTCGGAGAAACTGGATCTGCTTTCTAGTTTAGTTGAAAATGTGCAGGTGAATGCTACTAGTGGAGATTGTTCTGATCCCACCAAGTAGTTGGTAAGATAGATAAATAATTTAGCCCTTGAAATATTTCAGGGGCTATTCTTCTAGCAAAATAAGGGAAAACATGTCACAAGAAAAATCGATTTTAGCCAATCCCCATATTGGTAGATTGCTGATTCGGCTTTCAGTACCGGCCACGATCGGGATGATCGTGATGGCACTCTACAATGTGGTAGATACCATCTTTGTAGGGCGGGCTGTAGGCACTTTGGGTATTGCCGGCTTGGCGATCGGCTTTCCCATGCAGATGATCATTTTGGGCTTTGGCACCGCTAACGGGGTGGGCTCAGCTTCGATCATCTCACGCTCTTTGGGTGAGGGTAATCTGGCCAAAGCAAATCGCGTCTTTGGCAGCGCTATGTTCACAGTTATTTTTCTTTCGATCGGCATCACGATTTTTGCCTCGATCTTTATTGATCCAATTTTGATTTTCTTTGGTGCTACTCCAGAAATTTTACCCTATGCCAAAGAGTATTTGTCGATCATCTTGTTTGGCACGATCTTTTTTGTCTTTGCTGTCACTTCCAATAATATTATTCGCTCGGAAGGAAGAGCCAAAATTGCCATGGGCACAATGGTAGTATCTGCTCTGCTCAATATTATCTTCGATCCTATCTTTATTTTTGTCTTTGATATGGGCATTCGAGGTGCGGCGATCGCTACTGTTTTGTCGCAATTTATCTCAGCGCTCTATCTGCTTTATTTTTATAATTCCGGGAAAAGTACTCTTCATTTTAGATGGAATGTGATCAAGTTCGATCTAAAATTGCAATTGGAAATCTTTAAGATCGGCACTGCTTCTTTTGCTCAGCAGATTGCTGCTAGTTTCCTGATCATTATCCTCAATCATACCTTGGCAGTTTACGGAGATATTTACATCGCTGTTTATGCTATTATCAATCGTATTTTACGCTTTGTCTTTATGCCCATCTTTGGTATTTCTCACGGGATGCAACCGATTTTGGGCTTTAATTACGGAGCAAAAAGATATGGCTATGCCCGGCGGGTGATCAAATTTGCCATCTTGCACTCCACCCTGATTGGCGTCTTTGGCTTAGTGATATTATACTTTTTTAGTGCCCAGATTTTTTCACTATTCTCCAATGACCCGGCTCTGATCGCAAAGGGCGTGGCAGCTATGAGATTGATAGTTTTGGCTCTGCCTGTGGTTGGCTTTCAGGTGATGGGAGCTACTGCCTATCAGGCTTTGGGTAGAGCTATGCCGGCCTTGATTTTATCTCTCTCGCGCCAGATTTTGGTGCTGATTCCAGTTTTGTTGGTGATGAATAAATTTTTTGGTCTGACCGGAGTCTGGCTCACCATGCCAATCTCAGACCTTATCTCTTCCACAGTGACAGCACTGTTTTTCGTTCGCTTGCTAAAGATTTTGCGGGATTGAAAGATTTTATTGACTGCAAAATATCGTGACAGAAAGTTTCCAAATGGAGGTTTTATGCAGAAAAGTTATTTAGCAATCTTATTGCTGGTATTTATTTTATTGGGATGTTCGGCTGACAACAATTCAGGCGGGATCAATCCCAAAGCAAATTTTGATGCTATGTGGGATTATAATGACCCGGCGGGCAGCGAAGAGCTTTTTGTGGGCATTTTAGCAGGTCTCAAAGATTCAGCTGAGCTCAGTTATGACCAAAATTATCATGTGGAATTGCTTTCTCAGATCGCCCGAGCTCAAGGTTTGCAGGGCAAGTTTGCGGCTGCCGATAGCACTTTGCAATCCGCTGCAGAACTACTGAATGATAAGACTGTCAGCGGGAAAATGCGCTTGCTGCTGGAAAAAGGTCGGCTACATAATAGCCAAGCAGAAAGCAAAATTGCTGCTCAATATTTTGAGCAAGCTTATCAGTTTGGGCAGGAAAATAATCTGGATTATCATGCGCTAGATGCGCTGCATATGCTGGGAATCGTCAGTGCTGAAGAGCAGCAGATCGAATGGAATTTGCAAGCTTTGCAGATAGCTGAGAGTAGTGATGATTTTCGGGTAAAATCTTGGCTAGGCCCTTTGTATAATAATTTAGGTTGGAGCTATCATGATCAGCAAAAATATGATTCTGCTCTGGAATATTTCCAAAAAGGTTACGAATATCGACTAACAGGCAACGATGAATCTGCCATTAGGATAGCCAAGTGGAGTGTTGGTAGAGCTTTACGCTCTTTGCAGAGATATGATGAAGCGCTGGAAATAATGCTGGAACTAGAAGCAGAAATCGAGCAAAAAAATCTTGCAGCAGACGGCTATCTCTATGAAGAATTAGCCGAGCTTTATCACATGCAGGAAGATCCTCGCGCCCAAAAATATTTTAAACTTGCCTATCAGATCCAGGTTCAAGATAATTGGATAAAGCAAAATGAAGCAGAGAAATTGGCTCGCATGAAGAAATTATCAGAATAATCAACAGGTGGTAAATAAATGGTTAGATCGAATGTAATCAAAAATGCGCTCAGCATTTTGGCCTTGGCAGTAATTGTCTATATTCTCAAAGAGTTACAGAATATTTTCATCCCACTTACTTTTGCGATTTTTCTCTCATTTTTGTTTCAACCGATCAATCGCTATCTACGTGACAAACGTATTCCGCTTTTTGTAAATCTTACCTTTTTTGTTATCCTGATTTTGTTTTCCTTTACTGTAGTGGGAGCTGTGGTCTATACTAGCATCACCTCATTTGTTACAGACTTTCCTAAATATGAAGAAGCTATCTCGGAAATGGTAAAAGGTTTTTTTACCTTTATCGATATGCCTTTCGAAAATGTTAGCTCCTTTCTAGCTAATAAAGTCAATTGGTTTCAGATAGCTGATAGAATCTCCTTAACTCGTATCCTGACCGGAACAATGGGCTCTTTCATCGATTTCTTTGTCAAGCTGCTGCTGACCATCGCCTTTATGGTTTTTATTATGTTGGATCGGGAAGATCTGAACAAAAGATTTAGAGCTGTGCTTTCGGATGATGATCTGGTCTTTTCGGAACATGTGACTACCAAAATGACCAAACAGATAAATAAATATATCGTCAATAAGACTATTATCAGCTTATCCACAGGTTTACTTTCCATGTTTTTTGTCGCGATTTTTGGCATAGATTTTGTGGTGATCTCCGGCTTATTGATTTTTGTCCTGAATTTCATCCCCAATATAGGCTCGATTATTGCCTCAGCTTTTCCCATTCTTATCTGCCTGATCCAATATGGCATGGGGTGGAGATTGATCGCTATTAGTAGTGTCTTGGTTGGCCTGCAGATGCTGATCGGTAATTTTGTGGAACCGCGTGTGATGGGAAAACAATTGCAGCTGACTCCACTTTCTGTCTTAGTCTCTTTGATCTTCTGGTATTGGGTTTGGGGACCGGTAGGCATGATTTTAGCAGTTCCCATCACTTCTGCTATTACTATCGTGATGAAGGAAATTCCCTCGCTGCGCGTGATCTCGGCTTTGGTGAGCTACGACTAAGCCTATGCCTCTGAAAATAGATTTTGTGCAACCCGAGAGCTGGGCCGAGAAATTGGGAATTCAATCTGAAGACATTTTGTTACAGATCAACGATCATGCTATCAACGACTTTCTGGATCTTCAGTTTTATGCAGCTGATCAAAAATTGAAATTGCAGTTGCTACGAGCGGGAGAAATCTTGCATTTTGAATTTGAACAAGACTGGCAAACTCCTCTGGGCTTGGAACCGGCTCCTCTCAAATGCCGACTCTGTGCTAATAATTGTATTTTTTGCTTTGTCGATCAGATGCGACCCGATATCCGGCACTCACTCTATATCAAAGATGATGATTATCGACTCTCTTTTGTCTTTGGCAATTTTATCACGATGACCAATCTGACCGAAGCTGATTTTGATAAAATTATCGAGCAGCAGCTTTCGCCACTTTATGTGTCGGTGCAAGCTACAAATCCCCTGCTCCGCCAAAAATTACTGCGCCATAAACATAAGTTTGACCTGATCGAAAAGCTGCAAAAACTGAGCCGGGCCGGCATCGAATTTCATACGCAAATTGTGGTTATCCCCGGTTGGAACGATCAGGCTGAGCTGCAGCGCTCTTTACGAGACTTATCTGACCCCCGGCTAAATGTGCTTTCGATCGGTATCGTTCCCATCGGCTTAACCAAATATCGAGAAAATCTCACGCCTCTGCGCAATGTCACGGCTGCTGAGGCCAAGCAGGTTTTGGCTGCGGCTGCCGATTTTCCCAAAGCTTTATGCTCAGACGAATTTTATCTTCTGGCCGGCACTGAAGTTCCACCCGAAGAATATTATGGCAGTTTTGACCAATTGGAAAACGGCATCGGTATGGTGCGCCTCTTTTGGCAAAATTGGCAGGATAATAGAGAGGAATTTATCGAATATCTGCAGCAGAAATCTCAGAAATATCTCTTTATCTGTGGAGAATTGTCACAAACTATTATTCGTAAACTCTCGCAAGAGATCAATCAGATCCTACCAGATAAAACACGGGTGGCAGTTATCAAAAATAATTTTCTGGGTCCGACGGTTACAGTTACCGGACTTTTGGCAGCAAAAGATATTTTGGCCCAAACTGCTCTGAGTTCCCAGGAGATCCCGGTTTTGAGTCGAGGTATGTTTAATGATGATTTGATGACCATTGATAATCTCTCTTTGACTGAATTGTCCCAAAAATTTGGGCAAGCTATCCTGCTGATAGATGAGGAATTTGCCAACTGGCAGATTAAGACTTAGGTTAAGGCTTGTGCGCCGAATGCGAGCTGGCGAGCTTTACCAGCCTCGGGCTGGTAAAGGCGTACTTGGGCGCCGAATGGCGCATTGAGATAAAGAGTGAGCTAAAGTTTCCAATCCACTTTTTCTAGGACGGAGCATTAATTTTTCATTTTTCATTTTACATTGTCTTTGTATCCCCATTGTTTTCCCATTGTATTTCCATTGTAATGTCTGTCATCAGATTTTAGCCCCCCAAGCTTTAGCTGTGGACATTATGAAGACGTTGAGATTTAGCTTATTGTATTTTTTCCAACCCAAGACTGAACTCGTGGGCTGCAGATTTGCATCTCCTGGGCTTGGAATAAAGGCCTTAGCCTAAAATCAGACTGCAGTGCTTTAGCTTCCCAAGAGCCAACCCGACTCGGCCT
>JAWOEN010000047.1:0-7921 GCA_046482725.1 Cloacimonadales bacterium (SeqCode) | reverse complement strand
ATCCAGCTTCAGATCTTGCAAATTATCCGGGGCTGACCAGCTGATAATTGTCTGATTTTGGCGCGTGTTGGAATGCGGATAGAAAGGGTTGGGATAATTTTTCAGGGCAAATTTTGGCAGAAGCTGGGGTTGATGATCAGCAGAGACCAGCGGGGCTGTATGATAATATCTGTTGTTGTATTCCACCAAAGCATTTTCCTGATACTGAGGGTTTTGTAACTGCAAAAAAGTGTAATGATTGGGATTGATAATTTGCTGCATCTGCGTCTGAGTTTGCCACTCTTCCCACTGAATTAGACCCACATTATCAAACCAGGCAAAGCCTTCGCCGGATTCGGGTGGAGCATTGGTCAGCCGGATATCAAAGAAATTTGCTTCAGAGGGAATATCTAATTGCTTAAAATAAAATGTCCAGTCGCTATCACCCTCGATTCTGCTGCCGATATCCTCTGTCTCGAGAGGATAATAAGCAGTTCTGGAACTATAATAGCTGATCTCAATCGAGGCATCAAAAGCATTTTGAGTTTTGATATGACCATAAAGCGAGTAGATTTGCTCAGCATCCAATCTTATCCGATTTTGGAAATTGGTGACATAATTTGTGGGAAGATAATCAAACAACCGCAGGCAGATCGAGCGCTCTCCGCTGAATGGTTCAGCTTCATCATACCATTCATGTTCGCTGTTCAGATTCCAATTTTCGCCTCCTTCAGCTTCCATATTGCCAAACCAGACTAGGTCGCTGCCCACTCTGCCTTGCCAATCTGCCCCGGGGTAGATGCGGCTGATGCCTGCTATATAGCCATCTTGAGCTAAGCTGATCGGTGCAGAGAGATAATCGGTATCGATAAAATCTAATTGAAAATTCTCAGAAATAATCTGGCTGGATTGCTGCATGCTGAGCGTATCTATGATAATTTCGGCCGTCATGTTTTCAGTCTCAATATCCAGATATGTATTGAGCTCTTTGGATTTATGAGCAATATCTTTCAGCAGATAGTAGGCAAAATCTCCAAATACGGGTTGCGTCAGATTATTATTGATAAAGGCCGGTTGCAGAGTATATTTTTCAAAACCATTCAAGCCAGCTTCAGCATTCAAAATCAGGGTGGGCATAGTTTCATAGTAGCTGAGGTCAAAGATGAAATTGCCCAGCGAATGTGCGATCAGTTTTTTCTTATAGATCTCCATACCTTGGATAATGTGAGGATGATGGATAATCACGGCATCAGCTCCGGCATCGATCATGTGATGGCGGATCTCGCGATCCCACATATGCGGAATGTCGATAAAAGGAGAGTACTCTTCATCGTGCAGGCCGGGAATCACAAAATTTTCGCTATCATAATGGCTGCCAGGCCCCGATGAGTATTCACTGCCTGAGTGAGATTCTATCACGATGAGATCGGCTACATCTTCTACGGCAGCGATCTGCTGCTGAATATAGTAGGGAGTTTGGTAGGCAAAGCCTGCTTTATCGTAGGCAGCTTGTAGATAGGGCTGATAATTGTTGTATTGCCCGGTGCGGTCCGAACTGGCCAAAAAGGCAATATTTATGCCCTTTTTATTGAGGAAAGCAGGCTGATAAGCTTCTTGAGCATTTAAGCCGGCTCCGGAATATTGAACTCCAATTGAATCCAAAGTAGCTTGCGTCTCGATAATGCCATCTTCCATATAATCCAAAATGTGATTATTGGCTAGTGAGACCAGATCGATGCCGGCATTTGCCAAGCCGAGAGCATGCTGAGGATCTGCCTTGAAGTAGACAGTTTTGGTAGGATGATGATTGTTGGAGGTGGTGAAGGGAACTTCCAGATTGGCGATCGTCAGGTCAGCCGCGCCGCCCAAATAGTCATAAGTCGGATCGAAAAAATAATCTACCCCGTAATTATTGATGAGGCCGGTAAAAGAGCGCCCGATCATGATATCGCCCACGAAATTGAGAGTGAGTGGCAAGCTAGATTCTCCCTCTTCCAACTGAATAGTAGTAGTAGCCAAGCCCAGATTTTGGGATTCATCGTAAACTTCCAATAAAACAGTATATTGATGATCATCGGTAATAATATAGTTGTGAGTAGGGCTGGCCAAGCTGTCTGTTTGCCCATCGCCAAAATGCCAGAGATAGCTGAATGTATCGCTATCAGGATCCTCTATCTCAGCAGAAAAATATAGATTAATATCGCGTTGGTTTTGTCTTTGTCGTATTGTCCCAAGCTCATAAGATATCTGCACACTGGGGGCAATGGGTAGATCTTCGCTGATATCAACGATTTGATCAAAATAGATGGAACCGTTATAATAGCCGTCGTTGGTAAAGATTAGCTGATCGATCTGGGGAAGATAGTCGTACCAGGCATACCAATCGTGCCCGACAGGAAGTGAGATCAGGTGCCAATTTTCGCTCTCAAAAGCACCTTGATTGTGGGGAATCCAAGTTTCGATATCCAATTGCTGATAACCGTAAAATGAGTATTTGAGCTCATTTTCTCCATCTGAAATCCCAAAACCTTGAATATCGGTAATCTCATCACAATAGATTGCGATCTGCCAAACTGTCTCAAAATCAAGCGCCTGAGGCTCTATCGGCAATATTTTCCAGCTATCACCAAAAATATGCAGGGATTGTCCAGTTTCACCCCAATAATGATCTGAACTGAGTTCCCAACTCTCTGGTTGATTGTCTTCTCCCGGATAGGAGATGAGCTCGATTTCAGTCTCAAAATCGGCGATAACAGTTTCGCGCTGGGCCCAAGCAAAAACAGTGTAAAATAGTAGCAAAGCGATCAGCAATTTTTTCATAAATCCTCCTGAATAGGAAAATGCAAATTGGGCAAAATTTTGGCAAGTGAAAAGAGTAACGATAAGAGAAAAGCCCGATCAATAAAAGATCGGGCTGTGATATTTTTTTAAGGCAAGAAATTATAATTTTGCCGCATAGCCAACGAAAGGGTTTCCTATTTTTTCGTCACCGATAGAGGTAGCAGGTCCATGTCCGGGGAGCACGATTGTCGCATCGGGCAAGCTAAATAGCTTATTTTTGATCGAAGCCAGCAAGGTATTCATATTGCCTCCCGGTAGATCGGCCCGGCCCACAGATTCGGCAAAAAGTGTGTCACCGGAAAAGAGCAAAGGTTGGCAATATAATGAGATGCCGCCCTTGGTGTGGCCCGGAGTCGAGATGACCTTGAGCTTTGTTTTACCCAAAGTAACACTCTCCTGATCGCTTAAGATTTTCGTAGCCGCCGGTGAGACAAGCTCGTTGCCCACATAAGATGACAAATTTTTCTGCGGATCGCTCAGAGCTGCCGCAGCAGTTGGGCTAGCATAAATGGGGATATTCAGTTTTTCTTGGAAAAATTTGTTGCCCCCGATATGATCATAATGGGCGTGAGTATTGATGATGAATTTGGGCTGCAGATTATTTTCTGCAATAAATTGCAAAACTTCTTGTCCGGCTGCGGAGGGATCGATGAGGCAAGCTGCCTTGGTGGCTTCATCCCAAGCCAGATATGTGTTGGTTCCAAACGAGGGATTGAGATTATAAATTTTGTACTTCATTGCTTATCCTTTATTAATAATGTATTCTTCCACTTGCGAATTTGCCATTTTATGGGCTGTGATTATCGTATCGAATCGATGATTTTTACCAATTTCAACTTGAGCTGTGTGCGGAGCTTTGTTGCTATAGCGCAATAATATATTGGCGCAAATTTGCATTTCGTCAGCAGTAAGATCTTGGGTGGCTTGGATAACTGCCAGCGGTCCGGCATAATCTTTTAGCAAGAGCATGGTTTGGTCAGAGCTCAGCTGGCTGAGGGCAGCATTATCATTTTCATCTTTACCGACGATGAGTTTGAGGGTGGGTGAGATGCGGAAATGTCGGCCGGCTGGCAGCAGGTTTATATATTTTAGTTCCAGCATCTGATGAGCATAAAGATCAGCTAATTTCTTACCGTAACCCACATCTGTCAGCAGGCAGCCGCCGCCCGGCATTTCAAAGTCGGAGATTCCCATCTTTTCTGCCAGCTCGATTTGGCGATAGCGTCCGCGTCCCTGAATATCCAGCATCTCTTCTTTCTGGACCCAGCCTGCGCGAATGGGTAGAGTGTCGCTCAATAATTTTTGGGATAAAGGCCGTACTAGCAGATCTTTTTTGCCGCTGAGTTTGCCAACAGAATTCATCGCATCGCGACGTTGGCTCATAGGGCGCTGCCCCAAAACTTCACCGGAAATCAGAAAATCCACCTGGTATTGATCCATCAATTCTCCAGCTGTACGAAACATCAAGCCGTGGCAATCTATGCAGGGATTCATGTTTTTGCCGAAACCATAACGCGGATTTCTCAGCATGGGCAGATAGATCTCGGTCAGATCATGCACGATCAGATCTAAGCCGATGATCTCAGCAGCTTTTTGCGCTTTGGCTGCTCCGAAAAATGGTGTCTTGAAAAATATCGGCCTGACTTCATAACCCAAATCGTGCATATATTTGGCTGCCAGCATACTATCCAAGCCTCCGGAAAAGAGGGCAAAACATCTGTGTTTTCTTTTCAAAATAGTTCCTTTCATTTTTTTATCTTCAAAATTTTAAATAGGGCTGTTTTGTCAATCCAATACAGCCCTGTTATTTAGTTCGCTAAAAAATTATAGGATCTGCTTTGTTTTGATTCTCTCGATCAGATCTTGCATCTTCTGTTTGATCAGGTCGCGGGTTTTACGAAATTCCTCGATAGATTGACCCGAGGGATCAGCCAAGCCCCAATCTTCGCGCCAGCGACTGGGAAAAGCCGGGCAGCTGACATTGCAGCCCATAGTGATGACAATGTCAATATTCTGAGGAATCTCTTGCAGTAATTTGGGAGCTTGCTGCGAGATATCGATGCCCACCTCTTGCATCACTTGTACCGCCAAAGGTTTGACCTGATGATATTTTTCCGTGCCGGCTGAATAGGCTGACCAAAGCTCTGAACCCAGCTCTTGGGCATAGCCTTCTGCCATCTGACTGCGACAAGAATTGTGGACGCAGATGAATGCTATTTTCAATTTCATGCTTTTACCTCCTGAGGAAAACTTGTTTTATAACGATTGGCGATCTTGACCAAAGTCAGCATGACCGGAACTTCTACCAACACTCCTACCACAGTGGCCAGAGTCGCACCAGAATTCAATCCAAACAAACTAATGGCTACTGCTACAGCCAGCTCGAAGAAATTGCTGGCGCCGATCAGGGCGGCCGGGGCAGCGATCGAATGCTCGATTTTCCACAATTTGGCCCAACCGAAAGCGATGAAAAAGATGAAAAAAGTTTGAATCGTCAGCGGGATGGCTATCAGTAAAATATGCAGAGGATTATTTAGAATGATCTCACCCTGAAAAGAGAAGATGATGATCAGAGTTAGAAGTAATCCGACAATCGTGATATTATCAAATTTTTTGATAAAGACATTTTCCAGATAGTCCTGACCATGTTTTTTGATAATAATGATTCGGGAGAGATATCCTCCCAGCAGAGGAATTACCACAAAAAGTACGACTGATAAAATCAGAGTGTTATAAGGCACCAAGATATCACTGATCCCCAGCAGGAAAGCTACGATCGGGGTGAAAGCTATTAGCAAAACCAGATCATTGACAGCTACTTGCACCACTGTATAGGCGGGATCGCCTTTGGTAAGATGGCTCCAGACAAAGACCATGGCAGTACAGGGCGCTGCGCCCAAAAGCACGGCACCGGCCAGATACTCTTTGGCCAAAGCTTCGGGAATAAGCATTTTGAAAACAAACTGAAAGAAAAAGGCAGCGATCAAATACATGGTGAAAGGCTTGATTAGCCAATTCGTAACCAAGGTTATGGTCAGACCTTTTTTCTTTTTGGAAGCCTGCACGATCGATGTAAAATCTATTTTTAACATCATCGGGTAGATCATCAGCCAAATCAGGATAGCCACCGGAATGGAAACCTGGGCATATTCAAACTTGGATAAAATTTGCGGTAGCTGCGGCAACCATCTGCCGATAGCGATGCCGACTACAATACAAAGAGCAACCCAGAGAGATAGATACTCTCCAAATATGCCCATTTCATCTCTAACTTTTTTCTTATCCATCAATTTTTCACTCCTATGATTTTTATTACTTGCTCTCTGTCTTCTCGAATAATTGTACAAGTTAAATTGTTGTTCTGATAATTTTGTAAGCGTTGCGCATCTGTGACAAAAGGTTCTTCTGCCGCGAAACCAGTTTGCAGGAAAGCGTTTAACGACTGATTTTGCAGAAGGGCTCGGCTCGGTTTGTAATGCACCCATTGCGCATCTTTATAGGCCTCGATTAACTCAGCTTCTCTCAGCTTTGCCAAATGTCGGGAAACATTTGTTTGGCTCAGGTTCAAAATAACCTCGATTTCGCAAACGCAAAGCTCGCGTCTAGCCAAGATATTCAAGATCCGCAAGCGATTCAAATCTGCCAGTGCTTTGAAGATTTTTAACATAATTCAGCTCCTTTAATATTCTTATATGCAAATGTAATCATATATGCGAAGCTGTCAAAACTTTTTTCCAAATTTTAGTTTATTTTTTTGCAGAGCTGTTTGGCAAATTTATTATTAGCTGGGATTTATCTGCTTTTGCAATATTATATCTTATTGTGAAATTTAATAATTCTAAGGAGGTTAGAGATGAAATTGAATACCACTTATTTAGGCTTGGATTTAAAAAATCCGTTGATCGTGGGAGCTAGTCCACTCACATCTGATATCGCATCTATCAAAAAATTGGAAGCTGCCGGAGCTGCAGCAATCGTCATCAAATCCTTATTTGAAGAAGAAATTCAGTTGCAGCGCTTTGTACGGGAAGAAGAGAGTAGCAAGTACAACAATCTCAATCCCGAGATGATAACTATTTTCCCGGAGATGAAACATGCCGGACCCAAAGAACATCTCTATTGGGTGAAAAAAGCTAAAGAGGCAGTTTCGATTCCGGTGATTGCCAGCCTCAATGCTGTGAACCGCGAAACTTGGCTGCAGTATGCCAAATTATTGGAAGAGACTGGAGTTGATGCTTTGGAATTGAACTTCTTTTACACTCCCAAATCTTTCCAGCAGACTGGCGCCGAGATCGAAGCAGAGCAATTGCAAATAATGCGAGAGCTCAAGGCAGAGGTCAAAATTCCAATTGCTGTGAAGCTAAGCTCTTTCTATTCCAATCCGCTCAATTTTATTCACAAGATAGATCAGCTGGGCCTTGAGGGTGTGGTGATCTTCAATCGCATGTTTCAGCCCGACATCAATCTTGAGAGCGGCAAAAATATTTTCCCCTACAATCTTAGCAGTAGCCAAGATAATCGCCTGGCGCTGCGTTATAGCGGTTTGTTATCTGGTCAGATCAAATCTGATATTTGTGCCAATACCGGCATTAAGCAGGGTGAAGATCTGATCAAAATGATCTTAGCCGGAGCCGGGGCAGTGCAGATTGTCAGCACCATTTATCAAAACGGCTTTGCTGTGATTGGTGAGATGTTGCAAGAATTGGAAAATTGGATGCAGAAAAACCACTATGAAACGCTGGCAGATTTCCAAGGCAGTATGAACAAGCAGAACAATCCCGATCCTTGGGTTTACACCCGAGCCCAATATGTGCGCTTGATGATGAACCCGGAAAAAATCATCAAAAGTAACGAAATATAATTTGCTAATAACAGAGTGAAAAAAGCCGATCAATAAACTTGGTCGGCTTTTGCTTGGATGCTATTTTTAGCTGGGAAGCGAGGTTTTGAGCTGTAGCTGATTTTGGAAAAAAAGAAGATTTTATCAACGAACAAAAACGAACCCCAGTGGAATAGTCTCGTACCTCGAATTCCACGGGGCAAGCAAGAACCAACGAACCGAACAAAAAAAGTTGTTTAACTGAAGTAATTTTGAGCTGGG
>JAWOEN010000158.1:0-16499 GCA_046482725.1 Cloacimonadales bacterium (SeqCode) | reverse complement strand
TTAATAATAACCTCCAATTTAAAAAATTATTTATTCTCTTCTTTCTTTGAGCTATACTTTTAGGACAATCTTTTCTTCTTATCCTGATGCGATATAATGTATCGCTCCCCGATCAAGGTCGTGGATATTTACTTTAGATTCCCTAAAAAGGTCGTGGATACACCCGATTTGGGAGTGTATACGACCTTTTCTTTTTTGAAATTTTCTTACCCAAGTATATCTATATCTCAAAATCTTCTCCTTGCTCCAGCAAATGTGTAGCAATTCTGCTCTCATCCTGCACTTGGCAAACCCTTGTTTTTATCTTCACATTTTCTCCCATTCGTTTTAGGATACTTAAAAAAATATCTTTCAAAAAAATCTCTCGTTAGACTTTTATTTCTTTTGAGGCTTGTCAATTTTTTTATAATTTGCTCAGTTTTCTAGCTTGCTTTACAAGCGGTGAGAGTTGCACAAAAAAAAGTCGATCTGGTTACTCAGTCGGATTCGTCTCCGCTCACCCTGACAGGTTTCCTTTTATTGTACCTTTATTCGTTTTATTTTGGTGGAGGTGGCTCTTGGTCCAGAGGTAATCTTTAGAACCAGTAGTTGCTTTTTTTTGTTTATAAAAATTTTACTATTTCAAACTCTTTCTTGAAAATCAGGCAGAACTTATTTTAGAGCTAGAGAGTGGATCCTGTCGGGTAGAATTTTTTTCTTAGTCAGAAGAAAAAAGCTTTGACAAATAAGTTCGCGGATTGTTTTTTAGCAAACGCAATCAGAGATTGCTAAAACAATAAAAATCAAGTTAAATAGGAGGTTGATTATGGCGAAGCAGATTAAGTTTAGTCACGATTCACGTAATGCATTGAAGCGAGGCGTAGATAAGCTCGCAGATTCGGTAAAGGTAACTTTGGGGCCACGTGGTCGGAATGTGGTTTTGGATCAATCTTTTGGTTCTCCCATTATCACCAATGATGGTGTGACCATTGCCAAAGAGATTGAATTGGAAGATAAATTTGAAAATATGGGAGCTCAGCTTTGTAAAGAAGTAGCCGAGCGTACACATGAAAATGCCGGAGATGGCACAACCACAGCTACTATTTTGGCTCAGGCTATCATCAATGAAGGTCTGAAGCACGTCACAGCCGGAGTCAATCCGATGTATCTGAAGCGTGGCTTGGAAAAGGCTGGCAAAGTGGCAATAGCTGAGATACACAAAGTTAGTAAAGAGATCAGAAACTCCAATGAGATCGAGCAAATTGCTACGATTTCTGCCAACAATGATCCTGAGATTGGCAAATATATTGCTGAAGCGATGGAGAGTGTGGGTCGAGAAGGTATCATCAATGTGGAAGAGGCTAAATCGATCGAAACTAGTTTGGAAAAAGTAGAAGGAATGCAGTTTGATCGTGGTTATCTTTCTCCCTATTTTGTCACAGATGCCGATAAGATGATCACTGAATTTGAAGATCCCAATATTTTGCTTTATGACAAAAAGATCAGTGCCATGAAAGATTTGCTGCCGATTTTGCAAGAAGCAGCTCAAAGCGGCAAACCGCTGCTGATAATTTCTGAAGATATCGAAGGTGAAGCTTTGGCGACTTTGGTAGTAAATAAATTGCGCGGAACTCTGAATATTGCAGCAGTAAAAGCTCCCGGTTTTGGCGATCGCCGTAAAGCAATGATGGAAGATATCGCGATTCTGACCGGTGCCACAGTTATTTCCGAAGAGATGGGAAGAACTCTGGAATCTACCACAATGCAAGATCTGGGAACAGCTCGCAAAGTGATCGTGGAAAAAGAGAATACGATCATTCGCGAAGGTGGCGGCTCGGAAGCAGATCTGAAAGCGCGGGTAGCTCAGATCAAAAATCAGATTAAGGAAACTTCCTCCGATTATGATCGCGAAAAAATGCAAGAGCGCTTGGCCAAGCTATCTAGTGGAGTAGCCGTTATCAAGATTGGTGCTGCTACCGAAACAGAGATGAAAGAGAAAAAGCACCGTGTAGATGATGCCCTGCATGCGACCAGAGCAGCAGTGGAAGAGGGAATAGTTTCCGGTGGCGGAACTACCTTGATCTTTGCAGCCAAGGCTATTGATGCGATGCAATCGGAGATTCATGAAGAGCGAGTAGGCGCTGAGATCTTGAAGAAAGCTTTGGAAAAGCCAGCTTTCCAGATCGCTTTTAATGCAGGTGAAGAAGGTGCTATCATTGTCGAGAAGATCAAGCTCTCGGAAGATAATCACTTTGGCTACAATGCAGCGACCAATACTTTTGAAGATCTGTTTGCAGCAGGTGTGATAGATCCGGCCAAAGTAGTGCGTAGTGCAGTGCAAAATGCTGTCAGTATTGCCGGCTTGTTTCTGACCACAGAGTGTATTGTCACAGATATTCCGGAAGAAAATTCAGGCCCAGCCATGCCTCCAGGTGGCGGTATGGGTGGCATGGGTGGCATGCCGGGAATGATGTAGCGATCAGCATTTCTACAAAAAAAGATTTATTTCTGGGCGACAAATTTGTCGCCCTTTTTAGTTTATCTGTTATCTTATCAAAAGTTTAGGATTTTAGGCTGCTGTGGAAAGCAGGTAGTGCAGCTGATAGTGGTAAAAAAAATCTTGACACTTAAAACCGTAAATTTTGGATAGCCAACATCAAATGTGCCGAAGTGGTGAAATTGGTAGACGCAGTGGACTCAAAATCCTCCGAGCTTCGGCTCGTGCCGGTTCAAGTCCGGCCTTCGGCACCATTATTATAAAGCAATGGAGGACTTTTATTGTACTTGTTACTCTCAAAAGAACCAGATGTTTTTTTGAGCCTATCCGTATTCTGTTACTTACGCTGAACCTGCAAATTAATGAAGCCAAGTTTAGGAAATATTTTTTTCTAATACGATTTTCATGATAGTATTAGAAAAATAAAAAAACTTGTTTTTACATTAGAAATGATGAACTTTTAGTCTTCTAGGAGGATAATAATGAAAACTAAGATATTTTTACTAACAATAATCGTAGCAATAATACTTCCGATCCATATTTATGCTGTATCCAATGCTGCTCCGATTTCTTTGACAATAGAGCCAGGTTCTCGTTCCGGTGGTATGGGACATGCGTATGTAGCACAAGTAGACGATGCTTTTGCCGGCTGGTGGAATCCGGGAGCAATGGCTTTCAACCGCAAGACACAAATTGCCGGTATTCATTCCAACTGGTTTGGCGACGTATTTGATGATATGTATTATGAATATCTGGGCTGGAACCAATATTTGGATGATGTGGGAAATATAGGCTTAAACCTTACTTACATGACATTTGGTGAGCAGCAATATACTGATGAATTGGGACAAGAAGAGGGTTTCTTCACCAGTTTTGATGTGGCTGTTGGCCTCACTTATGCCTCTCAAATTGCTCAGAAAAAAGGTTTGGGAGTTACTTTCAAATTTATCTACAGTAGTTTGGGCCCCGGCCAAGGTAACACAGATACTTCCAAAGGAAATGGCATGAGCTATGCCTTTGATGTGGGCTATAAAGAGAAAGATCTCGACTTTGGTCAGGCTCTGGTCTCTCCCTACAATGGTTTTGTGGCTGCCTATAATGGTATCTCCGGATTATTTGACGGTAATAGGCTGAGACGTAGCGAATTTAGCAAGCCGATCGATAGACTTGATTTTGGCTTTAACCTGCAGAACGTGGGACCGAATATTGTCTACATGGATGAAGAGCAATCTGATCCTCTGCCCATGACTTGGCGGATGGGTTACTCTTATCGCTTGTTTGATTCA
This sequence comes from Cloacimonadales bacterium (SeqCode), assembly GCA_046482725.1. Classification (GTDB taxonomy): domain Bacteria; phylum Cloacimonadota; class Cloacimonadia; order Cloacimonadales; family TCS61; genus DAOWES01. The sequence goes on along the minus strand of JAWOEN010000158.1, from coordinate 12,737 downwards.
GAATATAGCAAATTTACCATCAATACTGATATGAGCAAAATCCTAGCCAATGATGATCCTCTTTTGAAAAGAATCTTTACGGCTTGGTATGACGATTTTAATAACAGAACTGATGACAATGGCAATGAGATCGATGACTTCGCTTCACTTAGTAATTTCATCAATTCGATCGAAGTGAAAGAGATTATCTTTGGTTTTGGTGCAGAATATATCTATCTCGATCTGCTCTCTGTCCGAGCCGGCTATGTGATGGACCGCGCCGGTGAAATCGAAGGCGTATCAATTGGTGCCGGTGTGCACAAACTTTTTGCCGACCAATATAAATTGGGCGTAGATTTTGCCATGCAACCAGCCGGTGGTCTCACAGATTATAACCAAACATTCTCACTAAAACTAGATTTCTAAAATTAGAAGTTTGATATTATGAGAAAGTATATAACTCTTGCAGTTGTGATGCTCGGTGCATTGCAACTGTCTTTTGCTCAACAACCGCAAAACAGCAAAAATTCGTTCATAATCGAGCAAGCCCCGATTTATCAAACCCGCAATGTTCATCCCATCGAAAATCTGCTGGGAGCAAAACGCCCTAGCAAAATTCGATCGAAGCGCAATTTCGATAAACTTTTGGTATTGCTGGTAGATTTTCAGGAAGATGATGATCCTGCTACCACTGGCAATGGTAAATTTGATCTTTCCGACGGCTCTGCTTATCCCATTCCCCTTGATAGCCCTCCTCGCAATCATCAATATTTTTCTGTTCAGTTGCAAGCGCTTCAGCAATATTATCTGGCTGTGAGCCACGGTTCTTACGATCTGCAATATGAAGTTTTTCCGGCACCGGGCGCAGGCAGTAATGCCTACACTTTGCCCCAGGAGATGTCTTATTATAACCCCGGGACAGAAGATGAGGAGCTGATGATTGCTCGCTTTGAAGAGTATTTTCAGGATGTCTTTACCGCAGCCGATCGCGATCCCGAGATCTATTTTGGCGATTATGGACATTATATGATTATTCACGCCGGCTCGGACTGGCAGCATGATCGTAATGGTGATTCGCCGCATGATATTCCCTCGTTTTTTATCCAAGTGGGAGATGGCAAAGAAGTGGTGGTCGATGATGGAGAGACCATTATTTCCAATGCCTGCAATATCCCCGAAACTATCTCACAAGATATCCGAGAAGATGAGATGGGTGTATTTAATTATGGAGTGATAAATTCTGTGATGGTGCATGAATTTGGGCATTCTTTGGGTTTCGTAGATCTTTATAACACCTCAAATTTTACCCCTGGTGTGGGCTATTATGATATTATGGATGCCGGTGGCAATATCTTGTTGGGAAATACTTTTCCTCCTGACCATGATATAGCTTATTATTTGGAAGGAATCAATCCGATCTTTCCGGGAGCTTTTTCGCGAGTAATTGCTTTCGAAGATTTTTATCGATCCAGCGGCATGCTGAAAGATATTTCTGAAATTCCTTTTGATCAGGAAATCAAGCTACTACCGATCGCTAAAGAGTATGATCTGGATCAATTGGCCGAAAATGAGCTCTTTATCCTGAAAATTCCTCTCAGCGCCACAGAATATATTTTGGTGGAAAATCGTCAGGTCGATCCGGATGGAGATGGTGGCACCATTCCCATCGGAGGATTGCCCAATGCTCAGGGCGACAATCGAGTAGTTCTGGGGCCCAGCTCCACCAGCTACACAGATAGTAATTTCAATTATGAATATGATTGGCTTCTGCCCGGCTGGATGGATAGCGCTGACAACAATTTCGGAGGCGGACTGGTCGTCTGGCATGTGGATGAAGAGCTGCTTTATCAAAACGACAATTTTGCCAATAATACAGTAAATACCAACTATTTTTTGCGAGCAGTCAAGATCTTGGAAGCAGATGGCATAGACGATATCGCCAACCAATATTCTCATTTTTGGCAAGGAACAGCATTTGATCCTTTCTATAAGTATATGCCAATTATTGATGAGAGAAATTTTTTCAGGGGTTGGGATGATAAATATGTTACCAATCCTGATGGCAGTTTAGAATTTGTCGGCAATCTGGCAGCGCCAGAACTTTCTGCCGCCAGTGATCCTGCTTTGCAAACCAATGACGGCACGCCATCATTATACAAGCTTTATGATATCAGCAGCTATGATATCAACTATCATGAGCCCAACTCAGATTTTGAAGGTAGAAAAATTAGCCTGAAAGTGGGTACAAATCTCTTTGATGAAACTCAGGTGATCGAGCTGCCCACAGAAATCACCGCAGTGGGTACTCCGGGCACAAATTTTGGTTTTACCACATTGCCTTTGGCAGCAGATGATTTTCATCTTTGGTCCAAACCGGTGACAGAATGGGCAGAAAATTTCGGTGCTGCTCAAGAGCTCAATATTACTGCTGATTTCCCGATTATCTCGGCAGATCTCGGGGCAGACGGTGAAACAGAATATCTGCTGACTGCTGATAATGAGCTCTATATCTACCAAGCAGAAAGCTATACTGTCCAACAGTATGACAGCCAGATCATGGCTGCTCCTCTTTACATCGAGGAGTTTGATAAATTGGTAGTTGCTACCGTAGATCAGCTATACATTGGCGAGCTAGCAGTGGATTTGTCAGCGCTAAATTTGGCTTTTGACGGAGAAAATCTGATCGCTATCACTTCCGACCAGTTGCTCTTACTGAATGCTGCGGGTGATATTTTGCAAGCGCATGAAATCGAAAATCTTAGCTCTACTTATCAGCCGGTGGCCTATCGTGATCTTGATAGCAGCTACAATGCTCTCTTTATCCAAGATCAGGCGGGAGCAATCTGGAAAGTGCAAGCTGGAAAATTGGAAAAGATTTTTGAGCTGGCAGCTTATTCAGCTTTGGCGCCTACCAATCTGGCAATCGCCGAGATCAAGCAAGATGGCATGCCTTATCTGATTTTTGCAGCCGGAGATAGAACTTTTGCCCTTACCATGGATGGAACTTTGGCTCAGGATTTTCCCGGTTATCATGAACAACGAGAATTTATCGCTGGCGGTTTTCCCAAAGTGGTAAAAATCGATGATAAAATCATCAGTTATTTTCCGGCTCAAGATAGCTATCTGGCCATAGATGCAGCTGGAGATTTTTTGCCTGAATATTCTTGGGGCTGGCAGATGCAAGCTATTGACGATCAGCTATTTTGGTTGGCTGAAGAGAAAAGCTTGAATTTAGCTTACTCCGACGGGCATAGCCTCTATCTAGCTTCTCGGAAGAATGTCGAAACAAATCCCATTTTTTGGCAGGGATTTCGCAATAAAGGTGCAGGCTATTATCAGGGTGCGCGGGCAGATCTTGTTGTCCAAGGTGAGCTGGAATCTTATGTTTTTCCCAATCCTGTAAAAAATGGAGAGGCCAGAATTCGCGTCAATAATGCCAGTTCTGATCTGGAGCTGAAAATATACGATATCGCTGGCAATAAATTGCTGCAAGAAGAGTTTAATTTGGAAAACAACAGTTATCAGGACTTGGTTTGGGATTGTTCCGAAATAGCTTCCGGAGTCTATTTTGCGATCATCAAATCTGGCCAGCAAAGCAGCAAGCTTTCGATAGCGGTTATCAAATAAAATTAGGAGAAGATTATGAGGACCAAAATTATTGTGAGTATGATCTTACTGATTTTTCTAAGTAAGCTAATTTCCCAGAATATAGCAGAAGATATTATCAACGTGAATTATGAGAAGAAAGATGCCCGTAAAGCAATGTTACTTTCGGGAATTTTGCCGGGTGCGGGGCAATTTTATGCTGATCGCTCTAGCCTCACGGCTTATATCTTTCCGGTTATCGAGCTTGGTTTGTGGGCAGGTTATATCTACTACGATCAGGCAGGAAGTGATAAAGATGCAGAATTTGAAAAATATGCGGATGAATATTATTCGCGGGAATATTATGAAACTACCCGGGACGACTTGGTGGGAGTATACGGCGATTCTGATGATTATGGCGCTGCCAACAATCCGGTGTTTTACGGATATTATGATGAGGAGCATGGTCCAGGACTTTTTCGTTTGGATGAAGAAAATACCCAGCACTATTATGAAGATATCGGCAAATATGATAAATATATTTTTGGTTGGCAAGATTGGTACGAGATCTATGCTGCCGATGCCGATGGCGAATTTGTCGGGCCAAACTGGGATTGGGAAGATCCCACTGTTTCCAATAAAAAATGGGTAGGGATGCAAAGTCCTACCAATCCTGAACATGACGATTATCTGGCTAACCAAACATTTTATGATCAGGCGGGTGGTAAATATAGCTCTCTGCGGGCTGATTACATCGATCTGCGCAACGAATCGAAAGATCTTTATGATATGAGAAGAAATTTTAGTTTTGCTTTGGCTTTCAATCACATCGCAGCTGCACTGGATGCAGTGAGAGTTACCCGTCAGAGAAATATGTACTATATCTCTTCCAATCAGTTAAAAATCGAGATTTTCCCCGCTCTGGTTAATAATAATATTACTCCTACTCTGCGCATCAGCAAAAGGTTTTGATGATGAGGAAATTTGCAATAGTAGCATTTAGTTTGCTGATTTTGGCTTCTGTCAGCGCTCAAGAGATCTCTGTGAAGAAGGCGATGCTGATGTCTGCAGTAATGCCGGGCTGGGGCCAAGCTTATATCCAAAATTATACGAAGACAGGCTTTTTTCTGGCAGCCGAAGTAGGCACATATCTGGCTTGGGCTCGACTTTCGCAAGAAACAGATTGGGCGATAGCTGCTTACAAAGATTATGCCCAGAGCATGGTGGGAGCAGATCCAGCTAGTGATAAAGAGTATTTTCAGCTGATTCAGGATAATTTCAGCAGCAGCCAATACAATGACAGTGTAGAACGTTATGCACGAAATGTCTATCTGATTATTAATAATGATCCGCAAGGTTATGACGAGTATTTGGAAAATTATCTGATTCCAGAGGAAGCTAGCTGGGATTGGGAAAACAGAGCAAATTGGGATAGATACAAAGATTTGCGTTATACGAAACAAAATTATGAAGTTTATGAAAATTTTGCAGTTGCTGCACTTATCCTCAATCGCTTGATCAGTGTGGTGGATGTAGCTGTCAGTGCGCGCCGTTTGGACAAGGGAAAAGCAGGCTCAGCTCTGAACAATCTGCAAATTTCACCCGACTTTGCCAAAGATGGCATGAGGATATCTTATGAAATTAAATTTTAATCTGCTGCTGATTTGCTTGCTTTTTGTCGGATTTTTATCAGCACAGGAAGCGATATTAGAAGAGGAAACTCAGCAACCCATAAATTTCAAGCCAGTCTTAAAATCTTTGCTGATACCGGGTTGGGGAGAGCTCTCAACAGGTGCTCCCAGCGGTTATGCTTTTCTGGCTTTGGAAATAATCTTGTGGGGCAGCAAATTTTATATGGAAGATCAGCAAGAGATTAGCCAGCGCAAAGCTTTCAATTATGCGGTGCAATATGGTGGCATCGATCCTGAACTGAGCTATGATGATCAATATTATGATCTGTTGAAGAAATATGATAATTGGGGTTTTGAGCCGGGTGGTTACAATTATCAGATCATGCAGCAAGCTATTGCCCAATATCCCGGAGATGCTGAGCTACAGAATAGTTATATAGCAGAAAATGGCATAGATGCAGCATACAGTTGGGAATGGGAGAGTTATGAAGATCGCAAATACTTTGCAGCTCGCCGCACTGATATGCTCAAGTTTTCCGATCGGGCCAAAGCTGCTGGTGGAGTAATCATTGCCAATCATCTGCTGAGTGCAGCCAACAGCCTGCGCCTTAGTAGACAGCAGCGCTTTAGTAGCCAGGTATTTTTGGATAAAGATTATAATCCCGGAATTCTCTTTTCTTATAGCTTTTAAAGAAAATCTTCCCAAAAAATTGAGCCAATCTTATCTGAGCAGGGTAAAATTGGCTTTTCTTTTCCCCAGAGAGCTGATAGTAGTTTGCGCTGCTTTAATTGCGGTTGACATATATTATTGGCAAAAATATTAGTCTTTTAAAAAAAAATAAATTTGGCGACTGAGAAAATAGAAACCTCAGTTTAGCTTGATGAGAATTAGGAGAATTTATGGCGATTTATTTGGATGGAAACAGTCTAACCTTAGCTGCTTTGCAGCAGATAGTATATCAGCAGCAGCAAGTAGAATTATCAGCTGAAGCGAAAGAAAAAGTTATCAAATGCCGCAAATATGTAGAGCAGGTGATAGATGATGGCAAAGTAGTGTACGGTCTAACCACCGGTTTTGGTAAATTTGCCAATATCACGATTCCGCGCGAGCAGATAGCTGAATTGCAGGAAAACCTGATTTTGAGCCATGCTACCGGCGTGGGAGAAATATTATCAGAAGCAGAAACTCGCGCTATAATGCTTTTGCGCATCAATGTTTTGGCCAAAGGACATTCCGGCATTCGGCTCAGTACTTTGCAAGCGCTGATCGATATGCTAAACAAACAAGTCCATCCTTGCATTCCGGAAAAAGGTTCGGTGGGTGCGTCGGGCGATTTGGCTCCACTCTCTCATCTGGCACTGGTTTTGTTGGGGCAGGGCGAAGCAATTTATCAAGGCCAGCGAATCAGTGGCGCTGAAGCGATGCAAAAAGCCGGAATCAAACCGGTGAAATTGCAAGCCAAAGAAGGTCTGGCTCTAAATAATGGAACCCAAGTGATGGCGGGTGTGGGAGCTTTGAACTTGCTGCGCGCCGAAAATCTCTGCCGCGTCGCAGATATCGTCGCAGCTCTGAGTGTAGACGCTCTCAAAGGTACTTCTGCTGCTTTCGATCAGCTAATCCACGATCTGCGTCCGCATGCCGGACAACAAGTTTCTGCCCGCAATCTGACCAATCTGATCGCCGGCAGTGCGCTCAATAATTCGCATAAAGATTGTACAAATGTTCAAGATCCCTACAGCTTGCGCTGCACACCGCAGGTAAATGGCGCAGTACGCGAAGCGCTGAAATATGTGCGCAATGTGCTGGAGACCGAGATCAACAGCGCTACTGATAATCCGCTAATTTTTCCCGATCAGGATCGGGTAATATCGGGAGGCAATTTTCATGGAGAGCCGGTAGCTTTTGCGCTGGATACTATGGGATTTACCGTGGCGGAATTGGCCAATATTTCAGATCGCCGCATCGAGCAGATGATGAACCCCGCTTTGAATCGCGAGCTAAAGCCATTTTTGGCACCGCGTCCCGGCTTGGATAGTGGCTTTATGATCGCGCAAGTTACCTCAGCTGCTTTGGTCTCAGAGAACAAGATTTTGGCACATCCCGCTTCGGTAGATTCGGTTCCTACTTCTGCCAATCAGGAAGATCATGTTAGTATGGGCACGATCGGAGCGATGAAGTGTCGCACGATTTTGGATAATACAGCCTTCGTGCTGGGAATAGAGCTGATGAGCGCTTGTCAAGCTCTGGATAGCCGCGAATACCAAAGTTCGCCAGTTTTGGAAGCTATCAAGGCAGAGGTGAGAAAAAATATCGCTCATCTCGCCAAAGATAGAATCATCAATCATGATATTAATTTTGCCAAGAATTTGGTAGATTCAGCGATCTTGCCAGATTTGGCTGCTCAATACATAGAATTATCATAGCAAGGAGAGACATTTTGAAAAAAGTATATTTACTGATCGGCTTATTATTTGCCCTGGCGGGCTGTGCATATTACAATACTTTTTTCAATGCAGAAGTTTTTTTTGAAGAAGCTCAGGAGATGGAATTGCGTGAAAACGGGATGCCATCTCCCAACGCTGTCCAAAAATACAATAAAGTAATCAAGAAATGTGGAGTGATAATTACGGATTTTCCCAAGAGCGAATATGTGGATGATGCTGTGATGTTACTGGGGCGAGCTTTGTATTACAAGGGTACAAATTATGCCCAAGCTGCTGAAAAATTTCATGATATTCTCACTTACTATCCCGAAAGCGAATTTGTGCCTGAGGCGCATATTTATCTCGCCAAGATTTCCTATCAATTGGGCGACAAAGATGAGGCCTTCAAGCAACTAAAAGAATTTACTCTCAACAACCAATTTCGGTCTCATCATCCCCAAGCTCTGCTGATTTTGGCGGATTACTATCTAGAAGAGGAAAACCTCTCGGAAGCGGATTACTATTTCAATCAGATTATTCAGCGTTATCCCGATTCCGAGGAGTATGAGACAGCCTTTTTCTCGCGTGGTAAAACATCTTATCTGGCCGAAAATTATCAAGAATCTAATCAGGTGTTTTTGCAGCTGCTGAAAAGCCGCGTTAGCAAAAGTGTGAAATTGGATGCTCGCTACTATATTGCCTTAAATTATTTGCTGATGGGAGATTATCAGAAAGCAGAAAAGAGTGCAGCCAGCTTGTTGAAACAGGAATATCGTCTCAGTGAGACAGCCAAGATAAACCTGATTTTGGCTCGGGCGCAAGCAGCCAACGGAAAAGTGGAATCGGCCATCGAGATCGGCGAAAGCATTATCGAGAATAACAAAAAATCATTTATCTCGGCCGAAACAAGTTTTTATCTGGCTGAGTTCTATTTTGAATTGGAAAAAAATTATGAAAAAGCGATCGAATATTACAATCTGGTTTCCAGTGAAAAACGCAATTCACCCTTTATCGAAAAGGCTTTGGCCAAAAGCGTAGTCGCTGCCCAGATTATCCAATACTATCAACCTGATTCGGAGATTAGTCAGGAAGAGTTGGTAGATCAACAATTTATGTTGGCCGAGCATTATATCAATACTCTCAGCATGCCTGATTCGGCGCTGGTAGTTTATGATAATATTATCAAAGATAAAGAGCGTTTTGTAGCTCAGCTCGATAGCTTGCAGATAAGAGAAACTATTTTGCAGCAAGAGCTTCAGGATTCTTTGGCAGTTTTGCAAGCTCGATCAGAAATCTCTGCTGCTTCCGATTCTAGCAGAGTGGCAATTGCTCAACAAGATACGGTAGCCAGCGATTCTCTTGCCGCCCTGCCGCGATTTGCCGAACCTGATACTCTCTTGCCACTTCACTCTTTTGCCGATTCTCTGCAGCACTTGCCCCAGATAGATTCACTACAGCAGATTTCGCAAGCAGATAGCTCTTTGCTAAAAGTCGCCACAGTCGATTCCACCCAATACAAGCAGCTGCAAGCACAGATAGAAAAGCTGCAGCAGACAATCAGCAATTATCAGGATAATTTTATTCCCTATACCAGATTTGTGAAATTGTGGATCTATCGAAATGTTATTGTCGATTCTACATTGGCAGCAGCCGAATATGCCAAATTGCAAGAGCTGGGTAGTGACAATAAATTTGCTTATGCAGCAGAAAGGATGTGGAATGATCAACCAGTGGAATTCTCTACCTATCAACTGCAGGCAGAAAAAATGGAGTATGAGCAAGCTTTGGAATCTTTGCAAGCAGCTCCAGAAACTAGTTTGGATTTACTAAAACCAATTTTAGCAGATTCCAGCCATTCCTATTATGACAATGCAACTTTCAGCGCAGCCTTTATAAATTATATTTTGCTTTCGGATAGTACGGCAGCTCGCCCTTATGCCGAAGAGATAGCGGCCAAGCCGCAGCATCCTTTTCAGGCAGACTTGAAAAAGTTTTACGCTGCCAATAAATTTATAGTTTATGATCGTCTACCGGCTTTGGAAAAATATGAAGCTGAACTGCAAGCCGCCCAAGAAGCAGAAGCTAAAGCTGCTGCCGAGCAGCAGGAAAATTCGGATCAACCTGCCAGCGTAATTGGCAGCGGTGAGATTTCTTGGCCTACTATCCGTGACGAACTCGATAGTAATGAGATAATTATTGAAGTGGAGATAGATAGCAGCGGTAAAATTGGTGAAATAGAGGTTATCCAATCTTTGAAAGCTGACAAACCCAGCCTCGATAAAATTGTGCTGGCTCAGGTAAAAAATTGGGAGTTTTCTCCTGCTTTATCCGAGGGGAAACCGGTAGCTTCCAGCTTGGAACTTAGCTTCACCTATGAAGCTAAAACCGAGTAGCAACCAGATATTATGACTATTTTACAGCAGCAAAATATAGTTCTGAAAATCGTAGCCCTTGTTTTAGCTCTGCTGATTACAGCATTTTTGGAACTAAATAATTTCTATCTGCTTTTTGGTATAACTCTATTTTATCTCTGCCTCGATCTCAGGCTCTATCGCGATTGGCTGAAGCTGATTCTAAAGCTTCTACCCTTTTTCTCATCTCTGCTCTTCATTTCCATTTTATTGCCGATCGATCTACCTCAGCAGATAATATTGATCCTAAAGATTAGCTATTTGCTGTTGCTCTCTGTCTATATCACCAAAACCTCCGAGCTGGCAGATTTATTGCTCTATCGTCAAAAAAATCAGCTTGCGGCAAACTTCATCGACTTTCTGATTATCACCCTGAATTTTATTCCAATCTTTTACAAAAAATTTTCAGAAATCTATCAGCAGCGCCAAAATCTAGCGGAAACATTTAGCCTAGCGGTCAGCCAAACCTACGAGCAAAGAGATCTAGTTTTGGAAAAGAGTGAGCTTCTGCGCCAAAGAGAGAAAAAAAACAACGCTTTTTGGAGCTATTCCAATAATTTATTGTGGCTTTTCATCTCGCTGCAAATAGTCTTATTTTCGGTTAAATATTAGGAGAAATCGTGCAACGTTATCTGATGAAAATCGCCTATGATGGCACAGATTTTTGCGGCTGGCAGATCCAGAAGGATGTGCGGACAGTTCAGGAAACTATCGAAAATGCTCTGGGGAAAATCTGCAAGCAGCCTTGCCCTATTGTGGGAGCTGGGCGCACCGATTCGGGCGTGCACGCTTGGGGGCAATATGCCCATTTTGATTTTTCGCTGTCGATGCAACCGGAGCAGATTCGCAAGGCAATTAATTCTCTTTTGCCGGCCGATGTGCAGATTGGGCAAGTGCAAGCGGTAGCAGCAGATTTTCACGCTCGCTACGACGCGCTGGAGCGCCGTTACCGTTATGTGTTGGCAAGGCAGAGAAATCCTTTCAATCAGCGTTTTTGCAGCCATATACCGCGCGCTGTATTCGCTCAGGCCAAATTAGAAGCCTGCAGCAAATATTTTTTGGGCGAGCATGACTTTAGCTCTTTTTCCAAGCATAACCCCGATTTGCAGCATCAGCGCTGTATCATCAGCCAGCTCAAGTTTTCTCTCGATGATGAAAAAGCAGTATTTGAAATCTCAGCCAATAGATTTTTGCATAATATGGTACGAAGAATTGTTGGAACTTTGGTCAATATTTCCATCACCGATAGTTCACCAGAAATTATTCAAGAATTGATCTTACGGCAAAATCCATCTCACAAATTGATAACCACAGCTCCTGCTAACGGCTTATTTTTGGCAGATGTTATTTACGCCGGGATAAACGACCATTAAGCAGATTTTTTGCAGCTGCTGATCCGGCAGCTAAGTTCAGATAATAAAAGAGCCCCGCTGATTCAGAAGAATCAGCGGGGCAGTTTTATTGATCAATTCTAGTTGATCACTTGCGGCAAGAAATTATTTCAGAAGAATCATTTTCTTGGTAGAAGTGAATTTGCCAGACTTGATTTTGTAGAAATAAACACCACTGGAGAGTTCGTCGCCACGTGTGCTTGTTCCGTCCCATACTACACTGTGTGTACCAGCAGTTTGGCTTTCATCAACCAATGTGTTGATCAACTGACCTTTAGTGTTGTAAACTTCTAAAGTTACATCACCAGCAGTTTGCAGATCGTAGCTGATAGTAGTAGTTGGGTTGAAGGGGTTTGGATAGTTTTGAGCCAAAGTGCCCAAAACAGGTGCTACAGCATTATTATCAGAGTTATTAATAACATCTTCGAAATCGATGTCCAATGCTGTGTACATCATAGTACCACCATCTGCATTACCAAATCCGTGAACTGAAGATCCAAAGCTGTTGTCATCATAGAACATCAGGTGCAGTCTACCATGGCCACCACCCAGATTTTCGATTACATCACCAGGATAGACATAAGCAGGCTTCATACCGGCTAATTCTGGAGTATCGATGTTGTTCAGAAGAATTGCATCACTCCAAGTAGCACCATGGTCATTAGAGACAGCAATCATGATATCAGCCACTTCGATATACTCTTCGTAACCTTCGATGCCATCTTGAGCATATTTGTTACGCAGACCATCTTGCCATACTGCTACAACTCTGCCACCATCGCCATTTACGATGTAGAAAGAATTTTCATGGAAAGCTGTGTCATTATCGTGGAAATAGATTGGCCAGCCTGAGAAGAAGGCTAGGCTACCATCATCGTAGTACTCATCAGCTTCGCCATCATTGTCTGTATCCCAAGGAAGATAAACTTCATTTTCTTGCCATACATACTCTGGATTGTTAGCATTTTCATTGATCTCTGTTTCCATAGCTCTGAAGCTAAATTCTTCAGTTGCAAAATCGAAACTGAAAGTATATGGGAAAATGATAAAGGGATAGTAAGTGTTTTCAGGAGCTTGTAAGCCCATTGTACCAGCCATTCTCAAGATGCTAGAATCAGAATTGAAGTCAGCATTGAAATGTCCGTCATTGATACGGCCAAAGAATACTTCTTGTGCGTTCCCATTGTCATCAGGAAAAGGCGGAGTTCCATCTTGGTTCAGTGGTGGATCTACCGGAAAAGCACCATCTGCAAGTACAGTAGTCCATTCGCCTTCACCATAGTTCTCATTGTAGATGATAAAGAATTCATCTGAGG
>JAWOEN010000044.1:0-5031 GCA_046482725.1 Cloacimonadales bacterium (SeqCode) | reverse complement strand
GTGACTATCCACATAAATTATCAAACTGAATATTTGTCAAATTATATCGTTTTTTTTATTTTCTTTTACCACCGCTCTAGTCACATTTGTGTAGGAAGATGGATTGGGGGGGAATCGAAAAAGCTCAGGCTTTATGCAGTTAACAAGAGATAGCTTGGAAGTGCTGAGAGGGAAAAGGTTTTATATAATAGCAAAATATAGAAAAGCGGAAAAGCAGACAAAAAAAAATGGTACGCCCGAGAGGATTTGAACCCCCGACACCCAGAACCGGAATCTGGTGCTCTATCCAACTGAGCTACGAGCGCACACGCAAATCAGAAATATTTTGACACTTTATCTTGTCCAATCCTTTTTGATTAGGAATAAAAAATGGAGGAAAATAATGAAAAAATTTCTAATAGTATTAATCTCTGCTTTCTTGGTAAGCTCTCTGATGGCAGCTACTCATGAACCGGAAGCAGAAAGTGAATTTGCCGCTTATCAAGCGGAGCAAAATCAGGAAAATTTTATAGCAGCAGCTAATAATTTTTATCAGGCAATTGCTGAAGATAAAGATTCTCAGCAAGCACAAATCATGCTGGGCTATCTGCTCAGTATGGAATTGGAGCGAAATCTGGCCGCAATTGCCGAGCAAGCAGAGAGTCTTGATACCGGTTTAAAATTCAATTATGCCAACCTGCTTTTGAGTCTAAATCGGTTTGAAGAGTCGTTGGTTATTTATGATCAATTGAACGCTGATTTTGGGCAATGGTCTTGTCCTTGGCGCCACAAAGGTGAAGCTTATCTTAAAATGGGTCAATTAGGCAAAGCTGAAGAAGCCACCCAAATTTCTATCGACGTACGTGAAGATCACTATGATGCTTATATCCAATTGGCAGAAGTTCAGAAGCTTTTAGGCAAAAATGCTACTGCTCTCAAATCGATCGAGAAAGGTGTGAGTTTGATGGATGAGAAAGGTTAAGATGAAGAGATCACTGATGAAGAAGTTTATCGACTTTATGTGGAGATTTTGCGTTTGAACGAGCAAACCGCCCAAGCAGATGAGATAGAGACAAAATATTTAAAATAATCTAGCCTCAGAAGCTAGAGAGCAATGAGCGGACACGATTTTTCGAGTGTCCGCTCTTTTTTTTAGCGAGCAAATTACTCTCAGCTGCCAGAAAAAGAGCAGGCCAAATGAATAAAAGTTTTGACAACTGCAGGCGTCATTGGGAAAAGTAACAAAATTTTAGAGCAATTAATTAAAAAATATGGAGATAATGATTATGAAAAAGATTGTGCTTTTACTTATTATGATTTTAGCGTTGCAAGTTCTAACTGCCGAGAAAGCTGTCTTGCGACTGGAAAACCCTTCTCTTCAAAGCGTGGAACACTATTTTCAAACTGCCGATGTGGCAGCTTATTATCCGGGACGATATTTAGATTTGGTTCTGCCCCTCGAGCAAGCGCAAAAGCTGGCAGCTGCCAGCGACAACAGCTATCTTACCCAAACTGCGGCCGATCTAAAGAACAATTTGCAAGCGCGCGATCTGGAAGGATATCGCAGCTATTATGAAACTTTGGCCGAGCTAGAAGCTCTGGCAGCGGCTTATCCCGAGATTTGCCAATTGCACAATCTGGGCGATAGTCGTGGTAAAGAGTATTCGGATGCGGGCAATAGCTACTATGATGATTATAGCCACGAGATCTGGGCGCTAAAAATTTCTGACAATGTAGAATTGAACGAAGATGAGCCGGCTATCTATTGGATGGGAGCCCATCATGCACGCGAACCGATCAGTACAGAAGTGGTAATGTATGCGACAAATCATGTTTTGGAAAATTACGGTAATGATCCTGAGATTAAGGAAAACATCAACAATACAGAGCTTTGGGTAGTCCCAATTGTCAATCCCAACGGACATCAGGTTGTCACCGAGCAGATCGATGTCTGGTGGAGAAAAAATATTAGAGACAATAATGAAAATGGAGTTTTTGATACAGAGTATGATGGTGGCGCCGGAGCCGATGGAGTTGATATCAACAGAAATTATGGTTTTGCTTGGGGTTTTGTGGGCGCTTCTGGCAATCCCTCTTCTACCATTTATCATGGACCAAATGAATTTAGTGAGCCGGAAACTCAAGCGATGCAAAACCTAATGCAGGATCATCATTTTGTAGCCGGTAACAGCTACCACAGTTACAGCGAATTGGTGCTCTTTCCCTTTGGCTATGCCAACAATCTTACAGCGCCCGATTACGATGCTTTGCAAGAACTGGCGATCCAGATGGCAGAAACTATTCCGGCGGCAGAAGGCGGACATTATACTCCGGCAGAAAGTTGGCAATTGTACCCGGCGATGGGCACAACCGATGATTATGCTTATGGAGAGCATGGGATCTTTGCCTTCACCATCGAGCTGGCTACAGAATTTATTCCCCCCGCTAATGAAGTGACTGGCATCTGTGAGGACAATCTGCAAGCTGCGCTGATTTTGCTCAATCGTCCCAGCCATAAAATGATCAGCGGCCTGATTACCGATGCTGAGACAGGCGATCCGCTTGTGGCAGAGGTATTTATCGAGGGCATTGATGACTCGGAAATCTTCCGCCAGCCTTACAGTAGCAATCAGCAATTTGGCCGATATTACCGCTTGCTGACAGAGGGCAGCTACGATCTTACTTTCAGCGCCTACGGCTATGAATCTTATACTAGCGAAGATGTGGTAGTTTCTGCTACCGATATTACCGAGCTCAATGTAGAATTGGTACCGGCAGCAGCCAATCTGGAGATGAGTGGCAATGTCTATCTTGCTGATACGCTGACTCCGGTGGAAGATTGCCTGATCGAATTTGTGAATAGTGATCTGCCTACTCTGCAGACTGATGAAAATGGATTTTTCTCACTGCAAGATCTTTTTCAGCATGATTATGAAATCAGCTTTTATGCCGAGGGTTATGAAGCACGCCACCTCATCTTGCCACTATCAGAAAATCAAACTTATTTCGAATTGACCCTAGCTCAATTGGATGAGGGAAATTTTGAGTCTGGAGAGATTGGTCAGTATTGGAATTTTGATGGAAATCAGCCCTGGTATATCACCTCTGAGGGCTATGAAAGCAACAATTCATTGCGCAGTGGCAATATCTCTGATCAACAAAGTAGCGCGGCCTCTTTTAGCCTGAATGTGGCGGCAGAGAGCGAAATTTCTTTTATGAAAAAGATCTCCACCGAAGCTGATTATGATTATTTACGTTTTTATATGGATGATCAGCTGTTGGCTGAATGGGCCGGTGAGATCGCTTGGAGTCAGGAAACTTTTAGCGTGCCAGCCGGCCTCCACACTTTCAGCTGGCAATATGTCAAAGATCAAGCAGTATCTAGTGGCAGCGACTGTGTCTGGATCGATAATATCATCTTCCCCCAAACTGCCGGCGTCAATGTTGAGGAAGATCAGCTGGAAAATATTGCAGTTACTCAAATGCAAAATTATCCCAATCCTTTTAATCCCACTACCACCATTAGTTTTTCCATCCCGGAAAATTCAGATAATACAGAACTCAAAATTTATAATGTAAAAGGTCAATTGGTAAAGACTTTGCTAAATGATCAATTAGCAGCCGGAGAACACAAAATTGTGTGGAATGGTCAAGATGAAAATAACCAATCTGTGGCAAGTGGAGTGTATTTTTACAAGCTCAGCTCAGATGGGAAAAATATAGCAACCAACAAAATGATGTTGATGAAGTAAAGCAGGGAGAGCTAACAAGGAGGAGAAATGAAAAAGCAGATAATGATGCTTATACTGATGATTGGACTAGTTACAGCACACGCGGTGGTTGAGTGGGATGAAGCTGGGGTATCAGTCTTTACCGGCAATAATTCAGTACTGGAAGAAAGTTCGGTAATAACTTCCGATGGAAATTGTGTGATATTTTGGACAGAATCTCGAGCAGGTTTTCGCTCTCTTTTAGCCCAAAAAATTGATGAGAATGGCAATAAATTATGGCAAGCTGAGGGAGTGCAACTTGCTATTGCTGATGATTATTTTTCCGATTTCAGAGCAATCTCCAATCAAGATAATGAAGTTTATCTCGCTTACTTGATAAACCAAAAATCTGATAGTAATAATAAAATGTTTCTGCAAAAATTAGCCGCCGATGGAGAGAAGAGCTGGGGAGAAGATGGTAAAGAGATAAATGGTGATTATCAAATAACAAATCCTAGCTTATTACTGCATCTAGATGGCGACCTGACAGTAAGCTGGGGCAAACCAGATTATTATCATAAACTATCAGCCACCAGAGTTCATCCTACTGGGGTTGTAGCAGATGGCTGGGGAGAAGATTTTTCTGAAACATCTGATCTGGGCATCAACCTAATGAATTGTGGTACCGGATATACCACCCACTATCAAATAGCACTGACTGAGGAAGATGGAATTTTTGTTAGCGGAATTTATGATGGCGATATCTATCTACAGAAAGTAACAAGTGAAGGGACAAGATTATTTGGCAATTTAGGTACATTTTTAGTTGCTACAGGTTCACTTTATGATAATGAAATCAAAATTCAAAAATCAAGCGATGCCTATTATCTGGTTTGGGAAGCTGATAGCAATCATCTAAACCTAATAAAATTATCTGCTGATGGCGAATTTTTGTGGGATGATGCCATTAGTTTTGCACCCAATATCTCCTCTTTTAATTTTCTCATAAATTCTAATGAGGAACTTATCTTTGCTCTCAACTACTCTGGTGATGAAGTAACTTGCCTTAAACTTTCCAATTCAGGAGAACTTATTTGGGAAAATCAGCAATTTGAGGATATTGGGCAAGCTAAACTTCTGGAAATGAGTCTTTTGGAAGATGATGAGATACTATTGTCCTATACTAAAGAGGTTGAATATCCGCTGAAAGGTTATTATCTGCAAAAAATTTCTGATGATGGAGAATTACTTTTTGCAGAAGAAGGTCTAGAAATTAAGCAGGTTAATTATCGCACAGCTTCAGTTAAGGCAATAATCAATAATTATGCTGGAAAAATCTTCT
>JAWOEN010000161.1:0-8205 GCA_046482725.1 Cloacimonadales bacterium (SeqCode) | reverse complement strand
TGTAGAAAACACATTTAATTCGACCATTGCTTTTAATGATAACAAGACAAAACAAAATGTTGTGGGAAATGATTTTGGGGCCGGGATCAGAGTTTTTTATGGTCACACAGCGATCTATGCCTATACCAATGATCTCAGTGAGAAGGCACTATTAGATGCAGCTGAGGCAGTGAGCAAGGCGGCCCAGAGTGGCCAGATTGTCGCTTCGCTTGATTTAACTAAAAAGAGCATCCAGAACATTCATCCCATCCAAATTCCCAATAATACTGTTTCCAAGCAGGATAAGATAGATTTTATCCGCAAGGTAAATGCAGCATCTCGCGATTATAGTTCTCAGATATCTCAGGTAGATGTGCGCTTCATCGAGAAGAGCCAACATGTGATGATAGCCAACAGTGAAGGCTTGTGGGTGGAAGATGATCGTAATTATTCACGCGCTTATATCTCTTCGATCGCCTCTAGTGGCAAAGAGAAACAAGTGGGTGGCGAAGGCCCGGGTGGCATGGCTGGCTATGAATTTTTCCAAAGTTTGGATCCTGAGAAATTGGGCAGAGAAACAGCTCGCGTGGCCGTAACCATGTTGAATGCCGATTATGCTCCCAGTGGAAAATTTCCGGTTGTGATCGATAATGGCTTTGGGGGAGTGATTTTTCACGAAGCTTGCGGACATTCACTAGAAACCACTTCCGTGGCCAAAGGCGCTTCTGTCTTTGCCGGTAAAATGGGAGAAAAAATTGCCAGCAGTTGTGTAACAGCTCTGGATGATGGAACTATTCCCAATGCTTGGGGCTCGGAAAATATCGATGATGAAGGTATGCCGACGCAAAAGACTGTCTTGATCCAAGATGGTATCCTCAAATCTTATATGGTGGATCGCATGGGTAGCCTGAAAACCGGCTATGCTCGCACTGGAAGCGGCAGAAGACAAAATTATAAATTTGCACCAGCCAGTAGAATGAGAAATACTTACATTGCCAACGGCCAAGATAAATTTGATGATATGATCGCCTCGATCGATAATGGTATCTATGCTGCCAAGATGGGCGGTGGATCTGTCAGTCCCGGCACGGGAGATTTCAACTTTTCAGTTTCGGAAGGTTATCTGATCAGAGATGGCAAAATTGCTGAGCCGGTCCGTGGTGCTACTCTCATCGGTAATGGAGCCGCAGCACTGACCAAGATCAGTATGGTTTCTGATAATATGGATATGGCCCAGGGAATGTGCGGAAGCGTGAGCGGCAGCGTTCCCACCAATGTAGGACAACCTGCCATCAAGATCGACGAGATAATTGTTGGCGGCAGAAAATAATAAGGAGCAGATAATGTATAATAAAGAATTTGAAACAATTTTTGCTTACGCAAAAGATAAAGCTGACGAAACAGAAATTCTGCTCTCGGCTGGAAATTCCTTTTCAGTAAAAATCAACGAGCAGGAAGTAGAATCATTTGATTATGCCAACTCCAAAGGTATCGGAGTGCGCGTGGTAAAAGATGGCCAAATCGGCTATGCTTACACCGAGAAATTTGATGAAGCTACGATCAAGACAATCGTGGATGAGGCGATCGAGAATGCCAAATATACTGACACAGACGAACTGGTGGTGATGGAGAACTATCCGGAAAATCCGGTGCAGGTGAGCAGCTACAATTCTGCCTTGGATGATGTGAGTGTGGAAGAGAAAATTCAATTGGCCAAAGATCTGGAGAAATTAGCCAAAGCAGAAGATAAAAGAGTTTTCAACGTGCCTTATGCCGCTTATGGAGATGGCACATCATATAGTAGAGTCGCCAATAGCCAGGGTTTGGATCGAGAAGAAAAATCTAATTATGCATATGGCTATGTGGGAGTTTTATCGCAGGAAGGTGAAGATAAGAGAATGGGAATGGATTCTTTTATCACCAGAGATTTCAGTAAATTTGACGTAGAGAAAATGGTGAAAACAGCTGTGACAAAGAGTACAGATCTCTTGAACGGTCAGTCAGCAGCCAGCGGCGAAACTGCTGTGGTCTTTGATAATGAGATGATGGCAACCATGCTTGCTACATTTTCAGGAATTTTCAACGCCAAATCCGTGCAGGAAGGCAGAAGCTTGCTGCAGGGAAAAATGGGGCAGAAGATTGCCAATCCCAAAGTGACAATCGTCGACGACGCTGTGCGCTCGGATGGCTTTAGTAGCTCTAGCTTTGATAGCGAAGGATATCCTACCGAAAAAACTGTGCTGGTAGAGAACGGAGTTTTGAAATCTTATCTGCATAACACTATCACAGCGCATAAAGATAAAGTAAAATCAACCGGAAATGCGGCGCGAGGCTACAAAGGCACACTCGGCATTAGTCCTAGTAATTTCTTGCTGGAAGCCGGTGAGTATAAAGTGGAAGATCTTTTTGCCAAACATGATAGCATTATCGAGATCGTTAGCTTGCAAGGTATGCACTCGGGGGCCAATCCCATTTCAGGTGATTTCTCACTGGGCGCTCAAGGTTTTTTGTGGAAAAATGGCAAACGCCAACATTCGCTCAAACCGTTTACCGTTAGTGGAAACTTTTTGCAAATGTTGAACGATGTGGAAGCTATCGCCGATAATTTCCGTTTCAATATGTCTAGCATTGGCGCTCCCGCAGTCTTGATCAGCAAATTGGCGATCAGCGGCTAAGCCTCTAAAAAAATAGTGATTAATAGAATTCAGCTCCTGAAATTTCGGGAGCTGAATTTTTTTGTTTACAAAAATTTATTATGTCGCAATCAAGCATTATAGGCAGCATTCGGAAATTTACTTGACGCTATGAAATTTTAATATTGACACGCTGACCGGCAGTCATTTTATTTATCAGCATGTAAATTATAGCCGAAAAAAGGAGCTGATGTGGGCATTATCGAAAGAAAATCAAGAGAAAAAGAACAACGTCGCAAAGATATCGTCGATGCGGCGGAAACTATCTTTTTCGAAAAAGGCTTTGAAATAGCTACCATGCAAGATATCGCTGATCGTTGCGAATTGAGCAAAGGCACGCTCTATCTCTATTTCACCAACAAAAACGAACTCTGCCTGGCAATTTATGCCCGCAGTTTGGATCTTCTCTACAATATTTTCCGCTCCAATCTAGAGGCAAATCAAACAGCCCCAAAGCAAATTCTGCTTCTAACTGAGCAATTTTTGGATTTTATCCAAACTTATCCTGCTCACTATCGGGCTATGCTCAGTTTTCGGCAACACGGTTGGCAATGCAGCGAGGATAACGAAATTATCATCAGTTGCCAAACTCAGCATCAACTGATCAGTGACCTAATCATAGAGATCATCGAGGCGGGAAAAGCTCGCCAAGAGCTGGTTGCAGATACCGATTCCCAAAAATTAGCTGCTCTGATTTGGAGCAATCAGACCGGGATCTTTTCCGGCGCTGTACTCTGCACTGAAGACAGTATCGATCAGTCAGCGGTCGATAATCTCAGATACTTTATCAAGCTAATCTTGCAGGCGATAACAAAAGAATAAGATATTTAAAATAAAAAAAGAAGAAATTAGGAGGTGAGATGAAGATCTTTAAACAGAGCGCGATGGCTTTTATCAGTTTAATGATTTTTTGGATTTTACTAGCCGGAACTCAGGTTCAGGAGCTGATCGTGGGCGCTGTAATTTCCTTGCTTTTGGCGCTTATCTTTCAGCGCAGCTCTCGATTATTCGGAGAGTTCAGGCTTTCGTTCAAATCGGTAATCTATTTTATCAGATACATTTTTGTTTTCTTGTATGAACTGATAAAATCGAATCTGGATGTAGCATTTCGGGTAGTGCATCCCAGTTTGCCGATCAATCCCGGAATCGTGCGCGTCAAGACCAAACTAAAATCCAGATTGGGCCGAGTGATGCTGGCAAATTCCATAACTCTGACTCCGGGCACCTTGACCGTAGAAACAGATGGCGAAGATTTTTATATTCATTGGATCGATGTCTCTGCCAGCGATATAGATACTGCCACCGAGAAGATTGTGCACAAATTTGAAAAATATCTGGAGGTTTTTTATGGCTAATCTCAGCGAGCTAATTTTCCAAATCTCATTTTATCTTATCCTAGCCAGCTTGTTACTTTCTTTCATCAGATTGCTGATCGGACCCAGCACTGCAGATCGGGTAGTAGCTTTGGATTCGATGACGATTATCTCCATCTCGATCATTGTCTATCTGGCACTTTATTACCAACGCGTGATCTATCTGGATGTAGCGCTGGTCTACGGTTTGCTCAGCTTTATCGGTGTGGTCGCTGTAGCACGTTATATCGAAGGAGGCCTGAAATGATGCAATTAATCGGAGCTCTTATTACTTTGGCCGGAGCGATCTTCCTCTTTTTGGGAGCCTTGGGAATCTTGCGCATGCCTGATGTCTATACCAGAATGCAAGCCGGAACCAAAGCCACTACTTTGGGCAGTATTCTATTTTTTATCGGAATCTTGTTTTCCGGTTGTCAAGGTTCGGGCAAAATTATCATTCTGATCTTATTTATTATTTTTACCAACCCGGTTTCTTCTCACGCACTAGCCCGAGCTGTGCACCATGTGGGCGGCAAGCAAAGTGACAAAAGCGTGATCGATGAACTGGCGCAGCATAAAAAAAATGGAGGCAAAGATGATTAATCTGGCAATTATTTTGATGGGAATCTTGATGATCGCTGCAGCAATTTATGCGTTTCGTACCAAAAAATTGATCAATGCAATTATTGCTTCCGGCGCTATCAGTCTCATCGTTTCTGTGATCTTTATAATTCTGGCAGCACCTGATGTGGCGATGACAGAAGCCTCGATCGGTTCTGCGCTCACCACCATTGTCTTTCTTTTTGCGCTGAGTAAAGTAAAGAGCAAAATTGGCGAAAAAGGAGGAGATGATGCTTAGGACAGCACTAATCTATATAGCTCTACTGCTTCTGGTTTGGGCACTTTTCCCTTTGGTAGCAGAGATTACTGCCGCCACAGAATTGAATCAGTTGGCTAGCCAATATGTGCAGAAATCTACCAGTGATCTAAATTCGCAAAACGTGGTCACCAGCATTGTGGTTACTTTCCGTGGTTTGGATACTTTGGGTGAAGTGGCTGTGCTCTTTTTGGCAACCACCGGAGTAGCTTTTCTGATCAAACGCCGCCAAAAACATGATCCTTCCCAAATCAGGAAAGCTTCCGAGATCCTCAATGCCGGGGCGCTCTTTGTTTTCCCGATCATTATATTATTTGGAGTTTATCTCTTTCTGCACGGGCATCTTACCCCGGGTGGTGGTTTTCAGGGTGGAGTGCTGATAGCCAGCGCCTTTGTACTGATGATGCTGAGTGATATGAACGCCTCGCTCAATCATCTGGTTTTGGAAACTGTGGAATCGATCTCTGGCTTTGCTTATGTGCTGGTGGGTTTATTGGGTTTGGTTTTGTTGGGCGCATTTTTGGATCCCACTTTTTTACCTTTGGGACAATATGGCCTGCTGTTCAGCGCCGGAGCTATTCCGCTCATCTACACCTTTGTCGGTTTGAAGGTGGGCTCGGAGCTCACCAATATTGTAGATTCACTGCGTGAAGAGCAAACGGAGGTATGATAAGATGTTACTTACTACAATCATCGGTTTCATTTTAGTAATTTTGGGAATTTGGGGCATGTTGACCCAGAAAAATCTCTTTAAAATAGTTTTGGGTTTTTCCATTATGGATAGCGGCATTCATCTGATTATCGTCTCAATGGGCTATATCAAAGGTCGCACAGCCCCGATTTTGGATAGCGCCATCGATCTGAAAAATGCGGCAGCTACCGTAGTAGATCCTATTCCATCGGCGCTGGTGCTGACCGCAATTGTTATCGGTCTGGCCGTCACAGCTTTGATGCTGGCCTATATCATTCAATTGGTAGATCTACGCGATAAATCGGAAAATAATCTGGATGACCCTTTGGCAATCAGTAGTTACGAGGAGTTAAAATGGTAAATCCTATCTATATATTCATCTTGTTTTTGGCAGCTGCCTTTCTTTTTGCCCTGATCGATAAATTGGGTCGCAAGCTTTCGCAGAGCTTATTTTATCTGATTTTGGCTGTAAATAGCTATATTCCGCTGCAGTGGTTGATTTCGATCTTTCAGGGCAATACTCAGGGTACGATGCTGCAAACTGCCGGCTTTATCGCCCCGCTTTCCATCAATCTCCGTTTTGGATTTGAAGAGATTGCACTGGTTTTCCTAGTCAATTTCACCGGATTTTTAGCAGCTATTTTTCTAGCAGATAAATTCTATAAATCCAAAGTAAATGGCATGATTCTCCTGCTGCTGATGTTGCTGGGGATGAATGGCCTGATCATGACCCGCGACCTCTTTAATACATTTGTCTTTCTGGAAATCCTTTCCATCTCGACCTATTCTCTCATTGCCATCGAAAAAAATCGACGATCACTCAGTGCCGGCTTCAAATATATGCTGGCAGGTGGCATCGCTTCAGCCTTTATCTTGCTGGGCATTATCTTTCTCTATCGTTTCACCGGTACTTTGAATTTGGATGAGATGATATCAAGCTCTCATTTGCTGGTGGGCAAAGCTGGCTTTTTGGCAATTTTCCTTTTCCTGTTTGCGATATTGTTGGAGCTGAAACCTTTCCCGGCTAATGGTTGGGCTTTGGATGTGTATGAAGCAGTCAACGAGGGTTTGGTCTCTCTGATCGCTGTAGCCAGCAGTGCCGCAATATTTTATGTCTTATACAAATTTTTACCGCTGCTGCCACCCAACTATTTACCATATCTGGGTGGAGTGGGACTCTTCACATTTTTCTTCTCCAATCTGGTGGGAATAAAACAAAATAATCCCAATCGGCTTTTGGGATACTCTTCCATAGCTCAGATGGGTTTACTGTTGGCAATTGTAGCCCTCCTCAAAAGTTTTGGCAATCTGGATTATCTGATCTTTCCCATTGCCGGAGGAATATTTATCAATCACTTCTTTGCCAAATCCGGACTTTTCTGGTTGGCAGGAATTATCAAAAAAGATCGCATCCGGAATTGGCATAATCTGGCTGCCAACCCAAATTTATTGCTGCTTTTTGGCATCTTTATTTTGGCGCTGACAGGTTTTCCACCTTTCCCGGGTTTTTGGGCAAAATGGGATTTCCTAAAAATCCTCACGGCTCAATCGGCTTATTATAGCTTGGCGATCGTTCTATTAGGCTCGCTGTTTGAGGTATTTTATCTCTTCCGCTGGCTGGGCTTTGCTCTGCGCCGCACAGAAGATTCTGCCCCAATCTATTCACCTCTGCACAAAGAGATCGCTCCTGCGGTTTATGCTATCGCACTGCTGATTTTCGCTCTGGCTTCTGCTGCGCTTTTCCGCGGTTTCCGCTATCTGGAGCTGCTACCAATCGTAGCTTTGATAATTATCTATCTGGTAGATTATCTGCCGGTGCGCTTCAAAGGCTGGCTGGCCCTGATCATCGTGGGCTATTATGGCTATCTGCTTTGGGGTTTTGTGGCTGGATTAGAGCTCTACTTTGCCCTTGTTTTGGTGGGAGGAGCCTTCATCCAAATTATTGCTACCATGTACAAAGGTGGTACCCGCAAAGGATTTTATCCCTTCTTGGTGATGATGATCTTGGCGCTGGGAAATCTGGTGATTGCGCGCTCTTACCTCAGCTTCTTTTTCGCTTGGGAACTGATGACACTCAGTAGTTATTTTTTGATAATGCGAGGTAAAACAGCTACGGCAGCCGGTTTGAAATATATTGTATTTTCGATGGCAGCTGCTTATCTGATTTTATCAGGTTTTATGCTGGCGCCCGAGCTGATCTCGGAAAATGCCAGTTTGTTAGCACAGATCAGCTCTGGCACCTCTCCAACGTCTTCACCAATGAGCCGGCGCTCAAGCTGGCAGAGGCCCTGGTCAAGCGTACCTTCGCGGACAAGGTCTACCTGTGTTCGTCCGGTGGCGAAGCCAATGAAGCGGCGCTCAAGCTGGCGCGGCGCTATGCGGTGGATCATTTCGGTGAGCACAAAGACAAGATCATCTCCTTTACCCAGTCTTTTCATGGCCGCACCTTCTTTACCGTCAGCGTGGGTGGCCAACCCAAATATTCCCAGGGCTTCGGCCCGGTACCGGGTGGGATTCTGCATGCCACCTTCAACGACCTCGACAGCGTGCGCCAGCTGATGGGCGAGGATACCTGCGCCATCATGGTAGAGCCCATGCAGGGCGAGGGCGGCA
>JAWOEN010000065.1:0-5972 GCA_046482725.1 Cloacimonadales bacterium (SeqCode) | reverse complement strand
TCTTATCTAGAGCATCTGCTGGCTGATATTATAGAGCAGGATGCAGAGAGCTATGAAGCACAATTAGCCTGGTTTGAGCTGGCCAAATTGAAGATGCTGAAACGAGATTTTTCCGGTGCTCATGACGATCTGAAGAAAATACACCATCCAGAAATAAAGGATAAAGAGTATTGGCTGGCCAAAGCTTATCTAAAACTAGAAGACTCAACCCGCGCCATTATCTCAGCTCAAAATTATGTCTTCGACTCTTCCGATACCAACAAAATCGAATCTGCTTATTTTATCATTGCCGAAGCTTATCTGATCTCGCGCCAATATTCTCGCGCGCTCAATACGCTGGAAACCCTGCGCCAATCTGCCTATATCAAAAATCAGATTCCCCTGCTCTTTTTTAAGATGGGCTATTGTCATGAGATGATGCAGCAAAAAGACGCTGCTCTGCAAGCTTATTCCAAGCTGCGCCGCGAATATCCTTATCATGAGCTTACTTTTCTGGCAGAAGAGCGCAGCGCTGCCATGCGAAACGGCAACAGCATCGATTATACTATTGAAAATTCTCATAATAACACTAACGATAACCAAAACAGCGGAGATGAACTAAAAACTTATCTGCAAGCCGGTGCTTTTGGCAGCCGTGAAAATGCTGAAAAGCTGGGCCAACGCATCGCTTCTAGCGGCTACGATTACATTATCTTTTCCAAGAAAAGCAAAGGCAAAACCCTGCATTGTGTGGCGGCTGGACCCTTTGATAATGAGAATAAAGCTGATTCTGCGCTCGATAAATTGCAAGCAGATCAGATAGAATCCTACAAAATAAAACGCTACTGAGAGCTATAACTTATGCCCAAAAACAAAATCACCCCCATGCTGAAACAATTTCTCGATATCAAAGAGCAACATCCCGATAAATTGCTGCTTTTTAGGATGGGAGACTTTTACGAAACATTTTTCGAAGATGCCAAAATAGTCTCCAAAATTCTGGGCATCACGCTCACAGCACGCAATAAAAAAGCTGATGACCCCATCCCTTTGGCCGGCTTTCCCTATCACGCCTTAAATAATTATTTGGATAAATTGGTAAAGAACGGAAATAAAGTAGTAATCTGTGAACAGATCGAAGATCCTAAACTAGCCAAAGGTTTGGTGAAAAGAGGTATCGTCGATATCATCACACCCGGCTCGGTAATCGATGGCAACCTGCTGCAGACTACTGCCAACAACTTTTTAGCAGGTCTCTACCGCTCGCCCAAATCCAAGCTTGTGGGCATCTCACTGCTCGACATCTCCACCGGAGAATTCATCTTTTCCGAGCTGGAACCTGCCCAAATCGGCAGCGAACTGATGCGACTGCAACCGGTAGAAATCATCGTCAGAAACGCTACAGAAGAGCAGAAAATCAAAGATCTGAACTTGCAATATAATTTTACCATTACCATTTACGACAGCTGGTATTATGATGAAGAAGAAGCTGCCAGAGTCTTGAAAAATCACTTCAACCTCAACAGTTTGGAAGCATTCTCAGCGCATAATAAGCCGCTCGGTCGCACTGCTGCCGGCATCACACTCTCCTATATCCGCTCGCTAAAACAAGATGAGATAAAGCACGTCAATAATCTGCGCTATTATTCGCTGGCCGATTATATGCAATTGGATGAAGTATCCCGCCGCAATTTGGAGCTGGTCTCATCCATGCGCTACAATTCACGCTTTGGCAGTTTGATCAGCATTTTGGATAAAACCAAAACTCCGATGGGCTCGCGCCTGCTTACCAATTGGCTGCTCAATCCTTTACTGGATAAAGACGAGATCGAAAATAGATTATCCGCTGTGGCCGATTTCAAAGATAATTTTGCCCTCACCAGTGACCTGCGCGATATTTTGGATAAGATCGGAGATCTGAGCCGTATCATTAGCAAGGTTGGCAGCAAACGGGTCAATCCGCGTGATCTGGTTGCTCTGAAAAATTATCTCGTAACAGCACCGTCAATCGACAATCTATTACAAAAATTTCAGCAAGATAGCATCAAATCACTGCAGAAGAAGATCGAAAATTACCAGCCAATCATCGAGCTAATTGCCCAGGCTATTGCTGATGATCCGCCTTTGGTTATCACCGAGGGCAATCTGATCAAAGATAATTTTGATGCTAATCTGGATGAATTGCGCGAGATAAGCCGCGATGGCAAAAGCTGGATCGCCCGTCTGGAAGAGAGCGAAAGAAATGCCACCGGAATTCCCTCTTTGAAAGTGAGCTACAATAAAGTTTTTGGCTATTATATCGAGATCACCAAAACTCACAAAGACAAAATCCCCGAACACTATATCCGCAAGCAGACTTTGGTCAATTCCGAGCGCTATATCAGCCCGCAACTGAAAGAGTATGAATCGAAAGTACTGGGAGCTGAAGAGCGCATAAAAAATATCGAATATGAACTATTTTGTGAACTGCGGGAAAAATTATTTTTAGAAGTAGACCAGATGCAGCATTATGTGGAGATTTTGGCGCAATTGGATGTGCTGACAAATCTGGCTCATGTCGCCTACCATAATGGTTACGTCTGCCCCAGTTTTAATGCCGATGGCGAAATCAATCTGCAAGATTCTCGACATCCGGTCATCGAACGTTTGCTGGAAAATGAAAACTTCATTCCCAATGATGTAGCGCTGAATAATCAGGAAAACCGCATTGCCCTGATCACCGGACCCAATATGGCCGGAAAATCCACCTATCTACGCCAGATCGGCTTGATCGCGATTATGGCTCAGATGGGAAGCTTTGTGCCAGCAGCCCGAGCAGATCTACCAATTTTCGATAAAGTTTTTACCCGAGTCGGTGCTTCCGATAACTTGGCAATGGGACAAAGTACTTTTTTGGTGGAGATGATAGAAACTGCCAATATTCTCAACACTGCTACTTCCGACTCGCTGATTTTATTGGATGAAATCGGTCGTGGCACCAGTACCTTTGATGGCTTGAGCTTGGCTTGGTCGATCGTGGAATATATCCACAACAATCCCAAGATCAAAGCCAAAACTCTTTTTGCCACGCATTATCATGAACTCACCGAGCTGGAAAATATTCTGCCCGGAGTAAAAAATTATCATATCTTGGTCAAAGAGTGGCAGGATAAGATTATCTTTATTCGTAAAATTGAGCGCGGCTCGGCAGATCAAAGCTACGGCATTCAGGTTGCACGATTGGCTGGTGTTCCCCAAGCTGTTATCAAACGAGCTAAAATAATTCTGGCAAACCTGGAGCAGCACGAGCTCAGTCCCCAAGGTTTGACCGCAGAGAGCAAAAAGCTCTTGGCTCGCAATAGCCATCAGCTGGATATATTTGATGCAATTTTCCAGAAAGATGATGAGAAGAATGAGATTTTGGAAGAGATACGCAAGCTAGATGTGGAAAATCTCACACCTTTGCAGGCAATTGCCAAATTGGCAGAACTAAAAGATAAATTGT
The DNA here is from genome assembly GCA_046482725.1 of Cloacimonadales bacterium (SeqCode). GTDB lineage: Bacteria > Cloacimonadota > Cloacimonadia > Cloacimonadales > TCS61 > DAOWES01. The sequence goes on along the minus strand of JAWOEN010000065.1, from coordinate 2,509 downwards.
AAGGAGATAACTGGATTTTATGATTTTAGTCAGTGCTTGTTTAGCAGGAATAAAATGCCGCTATGACGGCAAAGATAATAAATCTGAATATGTGATAGATCTGGTACGAAAGGGTCAAGCTCTGCCTGTTTGTCCCGAGCAATTGGGTGGTTTGCCCACTCCGCGCCTTCCGGCTGAGCAAGCTGGTGGCGAAGTAATCACTGCTGCAGGTGATGACTACACAGCAGCATTTCAGAAAGGAGCAGAAGAAACTTTGCGTCTGGCACAATTGAGCGGAGCAGAGAGGGCAATCCTCAAGCAGCGTTCGCCTTCTTGTGGCAGCACCAAGATCTATGATGGCAATTTCCGGGGAAAAGTAATTGCCGGGCAAGGCATTACTGCCAAGCTGCTGGCTGAAAATGGAATTGCAATAATTTCTGAGGAAGATCTCTAAAAAAAATTGGCAAAAAAAAAGCTCCGAGTTTTTGCCCGGAGCTAAAAAGTTTGTCTCTATTTACCTTTTTTCTTATGTCTGTTTTTTCTAAGACGCTTTTTACGTTTGTGGTTAGCGATCTTATAGCGTTTTCTTTTCTTTCCGCAAGGCATTAGGTCCTCCAATATTTATTACAGCAGTTCTTGATTGGCTTCATCAACTTCATCTTTAAAAGCACGTGAAAATTTGAATGTGGGCACGACACGTGCCGGTACATCAACTTTCTTTTCAGTTTTTGGATTTCTACCAATTCTTGCTTTTCTTACTTTTAATTTATAAGTTCCAAAACCTCTTATCTCAATATGTTTTCCTTCTTTCATTGAATCTTTTACTGAATCTAGAAAAGCATCAATTGCCAAAGCTACATCTTTTCGAATTATTCCTGTCTCTGCAGAAACAACTTTCACCAAATCAGCTTTTGTCATAATTTATTCTCCTTTATAATTTACTATTTTTTTTACCTTTGAATCTCTAAATTAATCATGTGGTTTTAATGTCAAGAACTTTCACAGTAAGTATTTGTATTCATAAGTTTTACGCTAATGAATCCAGCTACTATCCACATCATTAACTTTTTGTACCAGGCTTTTTCTGCTGAGCGCTTCGCTTCAATTGCAAGATCAAATGCTTCTGCACACTGTGCTGTTTGGGAGCATCAAATTGGATCTTCTCGATCGAGCAAAGGTAATCATAAAGCTCGTCTGTCGTCATCTCACGGCGCTTGATCGGCTGAGCTAAAACTTCTGCTACCTTGCCTTTCCAATATTCCACACTAGCCTGTTCCAGCTCCAGCATTTCCATCTCTACCAAACGATTTAGCATGTTTTGCAACATGGGAGTCTGCTTGGGATTTTTATACTCGGAGATGCGTCCATCATTGGCAATGGCAGTCCCTTGCATTTCTAGATAGGATGGTTTGGGCAAAATGATATGGCCCGGATCTGCTTCATCCAGATGCGAATTGAAAGTAACAATAAATCTACTATTTTTTACGATCTTCTTCTGTTCTTCGCAAGGCAGCTCTCCGTAGAGCAAGACGAAATCGGCATATTGCGGCTTGCCAATACCCAAGCCCATTCTTTGAAATCCTCTGAAATTATTGAGATTGGAAGTAGAAAGCACTCCCGATCCGGCTTTGAAATTTGCCACGATCGAAGCCAAAACCCAAACATTCCAACTAGTCTCCTCGGAAACTTCATCTCGAGAATAGACAAAAACTGTGCGTTCCGGCAGATCCACTTCCAATTCCTCCGGCTGTTCGCAATCACAATCATCTTCATCACAAGAACATTCATCCGGCTCACAATAATATTCGATAATTTTCTCCAGAGTTTCGGTCAGTGGATCTTCATCCAATTTGACATCGGCAAAATCAGAAAAGCTATTTTGGTGCCGACTGAGCACTACCAAACGTTTACCCTGCCGCTGCTCTGTACGAATCAGAGTCTGCAATACTTCACTTATTTTGCCGATCACCACGATCGTATCGGCTTCCTTCAGATCCTGATAAGTAGTATTATTCAAAGTAGTTTTGGCAAGCTTATCTTCGAAACTATCCAGATAGGATAAGGAACTAATATCGGCTCCGATATTTTGGGCTACCTGCTTCATGATCAATAATTCTTCGTTAGTACAAACAGGCGAAATATAGATTTTCTTGCTTTTGGCAGTTTCATTTTCCTCGATTATCTTATCGATCGCATCATCCATATTCTCCATCTCGATCAAATGAGTGTTGTGCCTTTTATACGCTGTCGTCAGACGATCTTGCTCAAAAACCTGCCAGCCAAATTTACCGTTGAAACAGAGGTTTCGACCATTGAAGCCACGCTCTGCAGCGGGTTTTATCTGCACTATTTTATTGCCCAAAGTTTCTACATCGATCTTGCAACCCGTACCGCACAATCCACAATTTTGCGTATAAGTTTCTGTATGGTGCGGACTGATTTTCACAGTTTGGTTTTTGGGTAATAATGCTCCCACCGGGCAGACTTCGATGCATTTTCCGCACGAGCTGCAATCTGTTTGGGTCAAGCT
>JAWOEN010000034.1:0-25040 GCA_046482725.1 Cloacimonadales bacterium (SeqCode) | reverse complement strand
TCTTAAGATTAATAGGGCCCAACAATTCCTGAATATACCTCAAATCTGATCCCTGCTCCCAAAAGTGTAGGCAATTCTCTTCTCAACATGCAGCAAGCAAACCCAATTTTTTATGTCCAAATTTCACTCCCATCACTCTTAGGAATTATAAGAAAATATCTTTCCAAAAATCTCTGACTTAATTTTGTTTTCTTTCGAGGTTTGTCAAATTTTTTGTAATTGCTCAGTTTTCTAACTTGCTTTACCATCGCCGAGGAGTGGACAAAAGAAAAACCGGCCTAGCCACTCAATCTGGTTCGACTCCGCTCACCCTGACACGTTTTCTTTCAGCGGGTTTAGTTAACAGCGAATTGTCAGCGAGTGAGCATTGAGCTAGTTGGGCGCAGTTTCAGTAAAAAAAACCAGCCCGCGATAACTCCCGAGCTGGCAATATGATTTTATTTCAGCAACATCATTTTTTTGGTAGCAATAGAGTTACCTGCCTCGAGTAATCTGTAGAAATAGATTCCGGAGGTTACACTATCGCCATTATCGTCAGTGCCATTCCAAATAACAGAATGTTGGCCAGCTGTTAATTGGGAATTACTAAAAGTCTTCACAACTTGACCTTTGGAGTTATAGATCACAATCTCCGAATCATCAGCTGCCTCAGCTAGAGTGAAGCTGATATTGGTAGTTGGATTGAAGGGATTGGGATAATTGCTTAGCTTAGTTTCCATCTGTGCAATCTCAGCTTGATCAGCGTTGCTATTGAGTTCATTATCATAATGCAAGGTTACTTGATAGTTTCCAATTGAGGTTTCAATCTGCACTGATCCCTCTTCTATCTCACGGTCAAATACTATAAGACCAACTAAAACCAAAACCTCTTCCTCTGCACCGGCTGCCAAGGTAATCGGAAAATCATACTCTACAGCAAAATGAGCAGTAGCTCCGGAAAAGTCAGCATCAAAGAACATATCATTGATCATGATCTCAGTATCTCCGCTATTGGTAAGGGTAAATGTTTTGCCATTTTCACAATCTTCATAGCTCAGAAATTCTAAAATAGCAGGTTCAATTGTCAGCGCTGAAGTCATCAGGTCAGCATCATCGCGCGGTTCCAGCTTGAAGTTGCCATAAGAAAAATCCACGATTCCCACAAGAGCGCTGAAAGTATCTTCTACAATCGGTTCATAGCTATATTCGCCAGCTGCTCCCACCATGCAAGGCGCTGAAAAATCCAGTCCATCGTCGATTTCCCATTCGCCATAACCCAGGTCAGGATCAGTCACTGTGACATTTTCCATTTGCACCAACACACCTTCCCAAGCTTCCGGATTGTGCAGATCAGCTAGAACTATCTCGCCGGTCATGATAATTTCAGGCGCAGGCAGTTCAGCTGTTTCGTTCAAAACCACGATCTCTTGCAGATCCAATAATTCGGTTTTGCCGTTGTACTCATCTACCATAGCTGTTACTTCTATTTCATTACCCACAGCCAAGTCGGAGATATCGAAAGTATTGGGATAAACGCAAAGTCCATTCCAGGCCCCGGCACCATCCTGAATGAAGAAAGTATTGCTAAAGATCGCTGTGACCACTCCGCTAGTTGTGACCAATTCGCCGAGATGAGGAGAATCGCCGCTGGCATCTTCAGTGTATTGAATCTCATAAATAGTATATTCATTTGCCTGAATCGGCTCGATAATGGCAAATTCATTGTTACTGGAATCAGTGGGCTCGCCACCCTCAGTCGCAGAGATAGTGATGGAATAATTGGGATGAGCAGTTTGATCGGCCGGGATTTCCCACTCCCAAGATCCGCTGTTGGCAATATCAGCCGCCAGCACTTCAGCAGTTTCCCAAGATTCGTAGAGTTCGATCGTAACATTACCCTCGAAGCTAACGGAATTCCAAGTGATAGCATGGGTAGTGCCTTGTTCCCACTCTTCGCCGCCATTGGGGGAGGTAACTGTAATAGTGGGATCGGGAGTGCCGCCAAAAGATTGATCCGGATTGAGTTGTCCCATGGTATGTGGTTGCGGTTCCATCCAACTAAAATGCGAGTATTGTGCGCCTGTACCTGTCAATTGCAAAGAGTAGCCAATCGGAGTAGAGCTGCTTTCTTCCACGCCGATATCTTCTGACATCACGCCGGCTGCCGGTCCGTCTGCGCCAGTCATTGTACCTTCATAGCTAATAAACTGCACCAAACTGCCCGCATAGGCCAAAGCTATACCATCTGGTGCACCATTTTGGATGCCATTGCTGGGGAACACTTTATAAAAAAAGCTAAATCCCTCGACCACATCACCTGCGGTGAAATCTGCCAGATTGACGCTATCATAAGTGCCATTGTTACTTCCATTGTACAAAAATATCTCATAATCAGCCAGATCGTCACCGGGAGCCATTTCAAAAACTATCTCGATAAATTCGTCAACATCAGTGCCCTCGTTATCATAATGAAATTCATTGATCCAAATATTCTGAGCTGATAAAGAGACAAAAATTATCGAAAAAATCCAAACCATAAATCTTGTTTTCATCTTTTCCTCCAATGAAAAAGAGACAGACTTTCACCTCTGAAAACCTGCCTGCATGTTATTTTTTTTTTACCATTCTCTCAATTCTAATTCATCTAAAATTGGCGAAAGTTTATCGATCGCGATGCGTTGATATGTTTTTACATTCTCCTGAAATTTAAACCAATTACTCTTTTCGAAATCTGTTTGAAAGCTTAGCTGATCTTTTGAGGAATCATAGCAAAAATCTTCATTTTCTAAAAACTTGGTATCTTCTTTGATAGCCTCATTCAGCCATTTATTTTTCTCATATTCGCTATCAGCCTCAAATTCAGCCAGTAGCTCACGAATCTTTTTGATTCTCTCAGCTTTCTGCTCAGGATAGAGTTCCAGCTGAGTTTCATCGATAGAATCATCAATAATGGGGTTGAGATTTGCTTTGATTTTAGACCATTTTTTTTCTAGCGATGTTATGATCAGAAAGTTACTATAAATCCTCTTGGCAGCCAGCAAAACGCGTTCGCGATTATCGATAGTAGCGTTATCTTCGATCAAACGAGAATCATGCCAGATCAGGTTGGGGATATCGGGCTTGTGCCCGGCTGCCGCGTGCCCTACCTGAGGTATAAGCGTTTCCCAGACTCCGTTCATCGAATTTATCTCATCATAAGTTCCTACAAAATTTTGGTGAGAGATACTATCGGCCAGCATATGAGTGGCAATACCCAGAATATGCAGATCGGCCGAGCGAGTAGATTCATAGAAGATCTCATTGGCATGTGTGCTGACCGGTGTGGTAATCAGCATGTGCATTTTGCCATCTTTACGCTTGGTTTTGTAGCCGGTGGGAACTCCCGGTAGATAATGAAACAAGAGATATTTTCGCATCAATTTCAGTTCTGGCTCCAAGATATTGGGCGTTTGTGTGATAAAATTTTTATAGGTTTCCCCATGGGGTGTTGCTATCTCAAAACTGATATTATTGTCATCCACCAGCTGTGATGAATAGGCAATAATCTCAGATTCTTCGGCATCAAATCCAGCTTCCAAAGCCAAATATTTGGTCATATAATAATGAAATTCTATGTTCATCATCTCTCCTAAGTTTTATAAATATATACTGTTTCTGTATTATTTGAATTTCTAGATTGGGCTGATAATGTCAATTAAATAATATAATTGTAAACAATTTAACAATAAAGCTAGCTGAGGTCTCTGCTGATAAAAAGCAAAATAGCCTCACCCCAAGGCAAGGCTATTATCCGTCAAAAAAATATTATTGATTAGCTTTGATCAATTCAGGATAGAGCGGAAATTTGCTGCAAAAGGCGCGCACAGACTTTTTGATCTCGGTCAATTTTGCCTCATCATCCACATTGTCCCGTACTTGCTTGATAAATTCAGCAATCTGCTCCATCTCTTTCGCTTTCATGCCACGAGTGGTAACTGCCGGTGTACCCAACCTGATTCCCGAAGCCACAAACGGTGGTCGAGTATCGAAGGGAACAGTGTTTTTATTGGCTGTAATTCCGGCTTTATCCAGAGCTCCTTCCATCTTCTTGCCGCTGGGATTGCCAGAATCTTTGCCACCCAGATTCAGCAAGATCAGATGATTGTCTGTTCCGTTGGAAACCAGATCAAATCCGCGCTCCATCAAAGCTTTTGCCAAAGCTTCTGCATTGGCGATTACTTGCTTTTGATAAACCACAAACTCCTCGGAAAGAGCTTCCTTGAAGGCGACTGCCTTGGCAGCAATGATATGCATCAGCGGGCCACCCTGAATGCCGGGGAAAACTTCCCGATCGATATCTTTGGCGTATTTTTCTTTACAGAGAATCAAGCCGCCGCGTGGTCCACGCAGAGTCTTGTGAGTGGTGGATGTTACTACATCGGCATAAGGCACCGGATTTTGGTGCAAGCCTGCTGCTACCAAACCGGCAATATGCGCCATATCGACAAAAAGCTTGGCTCCGACTTCGTCGGCAATTTCACGGAATTTGGCAAAATCGATCTTTCTGGAATAAGCACTGGCTCCGGCTAAAATCATTTGTGGCTTGTGTTCCAAAGCCAATTTCCTGATCTCAGCATAATCGAACTCTTCAGTCTGGGGATCTACACCGTAGGAAACGATATTGTAAAGTGCCCCGGAGAAACTGAGCGGATGCCCGTGCGTGAGGTGGCCGCCATGGCTCAGCTCTAGGCTCAGAACTGTAGCGCCTGGTTTGACCAAAGCAAAATAGGTCGCCATATTGGCTTGAGAACCCGAATGTGGCTGCACATTGGCATGCTCGGCACCAAAAAGTTTTTTAGCGCGCTCGATAGCCAATTCTTCCACTTCATCCACATATTCACAGCCACCATAATAACGCCCATACAGACTATACTTCAGCTCACCTGTTTTCTTGCTCCAACGATAGGGATAGCCTTCAGCATATTTATTGGTTAATACTGAGCCGGCTGCTTCCATCACGGCAGGAGAGACAAAGTTTTCAGAAGCAATAAGCTCGAGATTTTCAGTTTGTCTGATCAGCTCGCTTTGCATTGCCTGATAAATTTCCTGATCTTGTTTTTTAATTAATTGCATTACTGCCTCCTAATTGAGTAGTTATCTATTTTCATACTCGCTAATTTTATCCAATCTTTTCTGATGCCGACCACCGGCAAATTCTTCAGTCAGCCAAACTTCGATCATCTCTTTTGCCAAGTAGGGTGAGATAAATCTCCCGGAAAGAATCAGAGCGTTAGCATTGTTGTGCTGGCGAGATAATCTGGCAAATTGCACAGTTTGGCACAAAGCAGCGCGCACGCCTTTTACTTTGTTGGCCACAATGCTCATCCCGATTCCGCTACCGCAGATGATAATTGCCCGCTCGCAAATATTTCTAGAGACGGCCTCAGCCGCGCTAAAACCGGTATCAGGATAATCCATCGATTCCGGTTGGTCAGGACCAAAATCCACTACTTCATGATCTGCCAAAAAAACTTTTACAGCTTCTTTCAGATCCCAGCCGGCATGATCTGAAGCTAGAGCTATTTTCATACGAAACTCCGTTTATGCATTTAGTGCTGCTAAAGCGATCGAGTACAATTTACTCTTTTCGCTATCGCCGCGTGAAGGTAAAATAGCTGGTACCCGGGCGCCCACTACCATGGCGGCAGCTTCCGCTCTGGCCAGCTTGGTCATCGATTTGTAATATATGTTTCCCGCATTGAGATTGGGAAAAAGCAAACAGTCAGCTTGCCCGGCCACTTCGCTCTTGATTCCTTTGATCTTGACTGATTCCATATCAATGGCTACATCCAAAGCTAGCGGACCATCGATATCGGCATGCTTGATTTGACCACGATTAGCCATTTTGGATAAGATAGCCGCATCAATGCAAGATTGAATTTTGGGATTGGCTTTTTCTGTGAAGGCGATTACTGCCACTTTGGGGCGCTCAATCTCCAGTTTGCGAGCTGTGGCTATCAGATAGTTGGCAATTGCCACTTTTTGGGTCATATCAGGCTCGGGAATGAAAGCACAATCAGAGGCAATCATCAATTTAGGATAGGTAGGAGCTTCCACCACCATCACATGAGTCAATACCGATTTTTTACCTTGAGGCATCAATCCTTTCTCTTTATTCAAGATACACTTCAAATATTTATCAGTGCTGATCAGGCCTTTCATGATAAAATCCGCTTTTCCGGCATTGACTATCTCTACCGCTTTTTGACCGGAAGCCATCTCATCAGCTTCGTCTACTATCTCAAACTGAGTACTATCAATTTTTGCTTCTGCACAGACAGATTCGATCACAGCTTTATCGCCGACTAAAATAATATCTACAAAACCATGTGCAGCTGCTGCATTGACAGCGTTCAAGGTATTTTTATCTTGCCCGTAAGCTACTACCAATCTCTTCTTTTCCTGCTTCTTTGCTGCATCAATAATTTGATCTAATTTCGTTATTGCCATTTAATCCTCGCTTATTTAATTTTTTCCTAAAATTTTATACATTTGGCGAATGTCAAGGATTAACTCTCCGGTTAGATTTCACTGAAAATAAATCCCCATCTTTTCCTAGCTTTCAACTCTTAAACTCCCTACTCACAACTAGCAGGATGTGATAAATTTCGAGATAATAATTCCGCTGCCAAGCTGTTGTATCTTTTTCCCACAACGAATTCCTGATTCGAGGCTTCTGCTTTGCTGCAAGCTTATTCTAGTTTTATTCTGCTTAAATAGTTGACAGTAAATAAGATTAAACACAATAATAGTTTGTTTTTATTGACCCTAAATCCTAACCTGGAGGTAAAAATGAAACAGAAAATTTATTTATCTATTTTTTGGCTAACTGTGTCTATTTTCATCCTACCCGAACTCTTGGCAATCTCTTCTCAGGAAGAGCAAAATCAAAAAAAATCTTATTATCAAAAAATCAAACCTCACACAAATCACACTTCGCTCATCAGTCCACCCCAGTGGCTGTTTTCCAATTCTCCCCAAATCTCTGCAAAACCTTTTCTGCCGCCCGTAGCAGAGCGTGATCCCATCGAGATACTTATCAATGGAGAAACCCAAACTAGCGTTACCGAAGGTGAGCCTCTGGAGATTACGGTCTATTTCTCAGCAACAGAGACAAGCGCTGAATTGAGTATCTGGGCCGATATGGATGGCGATGGTGTGTGGGACCCTGAGACCGACCTACCGTTGCCGGAAACTTCCATGACTATCATCGATAATGATCTTTATGATGATAACCCGGCGGATGGCATCTATCAATTTACGATCGATGATGATGAGGGACCTTGGGCTGTGGCAAATTTCAGTATGTTTTTTGTAGCACAAGATGCAGGTGGGCTAGCAACTGCTTTTATCTTCATCAATCCTAATGTAACTGCCTACTCTGTCTCCGGTTCGATCAATCCAACTGCTGAAAATATTATCATCTTAGCCATGGGAAATGATGAGATGAAACTTAGCACCAGCAATGCTGCAGGAGATTATCAGATTTTTTTGAACCAACCCGCTGCTTATACTTTCATGGCTTTCGATGCAATTGGAGTTTTGGGCGGTTTGCTCTCATCAACAGTTTATGAAGATGTCTGGGTAGATTCTCACCTCAGCGACTATGATTTTGATTTTGTAGAAGGTGACGCTGAGCTAGAAGGAACTGTCAGCGATGACGAAGGTGCTCCCATGGCTGGCTATACCATTGTTGCCGAATTTGGTGGTCCGGCTGCACTTTTTACTGAAACTGACGAAAACGGTTTTTATAGTTTTTCCATCACCGCAGGAGAATGGTATCTCAATTTTATCGAACAGGAACTTCTACCCGATTATATGCTTCCGCCCGAAGAAGAATTTTACATTGAGTCAGGAGCAACTATGACGGTAGATATCACGATCTTTGCGGCCAATGCCGATGTAACGGGAAATGTCTATTTGGATGATCAGCCTGTGGCTGGCTTGGAGATCTACGCTTGGAACGATATAACCGGCGAAGCTTATACTTTCAGTGCTGCTGATGGTAGCTACACACTGCCGCTCTCTTCTGCTGGCAACAGCGCCGGCGGCTATGATCTCTGGGTTAATATCTGGGATATTCTTGGTGCTTACACCGAAGATTGGTATAGTGAGGTGGTCACCGGCAGTAGCTCTTTGGATTTTTATATCTACACTGCCTCGGGTGGAATCAACGGCTATATCTATGATTCAGAGTCTTCAGACCCGCTCGACAATGCTTGGATCTCGGCCTATGACGGAGAAAATCATTTCGGTGCCGGGGTAGATGATAGCGGATATTATGAGCTTTCACTGCCGGCAGCTAGTTATCAGATCAGGGCCGGTTCTGAGCTTTATTATGAGCATCAAATCGATGACGTTACTGTTGGTGATAATTTCACCAACTATGATTTCTATCTGGATCCGATTATCTTCAGCGGAGCTTTGCAAGGATTTATCTTTGATGCAGAGTCAGATCTTCCCCTCGAAAATGTTGAGCTCTATATCAGTAATGATATTTTCTGGCAAAATACTACATCCGACTCCGATGGCTTCTATCACTTTGATCTGCCCAACGGCAATTTTAATCTCAACCTGCAACATCCCCTCTACTTTGGCGCTTATTATGACAACATATATATCGCAAATGAAACTGTCACCATGAATTTCGATTTGAATCCTATTGTGATGGATGGTGCTCTGGAAGGCTATGTTTTTGATAGCGAAACTGAAGCAGCAATTGCTGAGGCCAATATTGAGATCTCAGGCTATTACTCTACTACTGTGCAAAGTGATGAAAATGGATTTTTCAGTGTGAATCTACCCAATGGAGGATATTCTGCTGTCTGCTGGAAAGACGCCTATACAAGCGATACTCTTGATTGGTTTGAAATCAGCAATTATACTATCGTCAACAATTTCTATCTTACCTCCTCCAACGAGGCTGACGATCTACTGAACTCAAAAACTGCTCTCTTCAATCATCCCAATCCATTTAGGCCAACCCAAGCCGGCCGGGCCTCCACCACTACCATTAGTTTCACTCTGGCTTCAGCTGCAGCTACCCAGCTGACAATCTATAATTCTCGCGGACAAATTGTCCACCAGCTGCTAGAAGAAGATTTGTCTGCAGGTCAGCATTCTATAGCTTGGGATGGCAAAAATCAGCATGGTAAATTCGTAGGAGCAGGAATTTACTTCTACCGCTTAGAAAGTGGAGCCAGCCAACTCACCCGAAAAATGTTGTTGCTGAAATAAGAGCTATCTAGCGTGCAAAATCTTTTTTTGCACGCTATTTTTTTAGCTCTTTTTTATGCTTTGTTGACATTGTTGCCGACTTTAGATTTCTTTGATACCAAAGATTTATCACATAAAACATAATCTAAAGGTAGAAATGAAAAAAAATAAATTATTGTTGTTAGCTCTTATCATATTCAGTCTTGGTGCTCTGGCGGCTGAAGATAATCTGGTTTTGAAAGAGATTCAGTTTAGTGGCAATGAAGCGATCTCGGCTCGCCGCTTGAGTTCCAACCTGACTTTAGAGGCAAAGTGGCTAAAACACAAAATCCTTTTTTGGCGACCAGCTCCCACTTTCAGCGAATTTCTTTTGCAGGAAGATCTCAAGCAGATTCGAGTTGATTATCAGAAGCAGGGCTTCCTGCAAGTGGAAGTAGCAGCTCGCAAAGATATTGATAAATCCCAGCAAGAGATCAGCCTCACTTTTGAAATCAAGGAAAATGAACCGGTGACAATCACCGAGATAGTTTATGATATCTCGGCTGAGACGCAATCCAAAGCGGCAAAACTTCGAGATTCTTTGGCGGATGCTGCCCAAATTCCGCAACTGCAGGTTGGTGAAAAATTTGAGGATAATCAGCTAAAAAATACCCAAACCCGCTTCTTCCACTTTCTGCAAGAAAATGGCTATCCCTTTCCTGAAGTAGATTTCAGCATCGAACTAGCAGCCAACCAAAAGCAGGCAAAGCTCATCTATCAAATTGTTACCGGAGATTTTTGTGAAATCGGCGAAATTTCTGTGCTGGGCAATGAGCAGACACCTGCCGAGCCTATCTTGCAACAAGCCAGTATAGATTCGGGCCAGATCTTTGTGCAGAGCGAATTGGAAAAAAGCCAAAAATACATTCAACAGCTCGGAATGTTTCAGAGTGTGACCTTGCGCAATAAATTAGTTGATATCGAAAATAATAAAATTCCCATCGAGATCCTGGTACAGGAATTGCCTTTTTGGTCGCTAAAAACCGGGGTAGGATATGGTTTGGAAGATCGCTTCCGCATCTCTGCCGAATTACAAAAACTGGGATTTTTGGGTGGGATCAGAAGAGCAAATTTCTACGCTAAACACTCTTTTTTGGAGCCTTATCATTTTAGCCTGAAATTTACCCAACCCGCTCCCTTCAATCGGCGCAGCACTCTTTCCGCAAATAATTTTATCAAGAAAGAAAATGAAATCGCCTATGAACTGCAACGTTACGGTTTGATTTTTACCCTGCAACAAGGATTTGGAAAACATAGCAGTACTTTTGCCAATTACAAATTTGAGCGCAACAATTTGCAGATAAAAGAGGAAGAGGCAACCGAGATGGATGACGAATATTACAACAAATCCAGTATAGCTTGGGGAATCTCGCGAGATAGTTCTACTCCGGCTTTTTTCCCTGACCAAGGTTTCTACACTTCTTTGGTCACTACACTTTCCGGCTTGAAATTGCGCAGTAAATATCACTATACTCAGATTTTTGCAGAGATAAGAAATTTCCAACGTCTCAGTGGGTTTACTGTGCTAGCCACCCGCGCCAAATATGGCATTATCAAGCCGATCTGGGGAGATGAGATCACTCCGGTGGAAGAGCTTTTTGTAGCTGGTGGCAGCAGTTCTATCCGCGGTTGGTCACGAGCCTCAATTGGCCCTAAAAATGAATTTGATAACACCATCGGGGGCGAAAGTTATCTGGAATTTTCTTGCGAGCTCCGCCAACGCATCTACCGCAAATTCTATCTTGTCGCCTTCACAGATCTGGGAAATGTCTGGCAAAGATATGATCAACACAATCTGCAAGATCTCTTATATGCTGCCGGTTTGGGCTTGCGCTTGGATACTCCCATCGGTCCCTTGCGCATCGATGCAGCTCAGCCTTTGTGGAACCAACAAAAAAAGATTCAGATTCATCTCAGTATCGGGCAGGCTTTCTAATGAAAAAATTTATGAAATGGCTGAAGAGAATATTATTGGTTCTGCTGATATTAGTGGTGATTGCGCTGAGCTTTACACAGAGCAAACTTTTCCGCAATCTCTTGCGCGATCAGCTGGTGCAGCAAGCCAATCTATGGCTGGTAGATGCCGAGCTGGATCTAAAAAAAATCGAAGGCAACATCTTCTATTCCTTGCAACTGCATGAGCTTACGATAAGTAACGAGACAACCGAGCTCATCAGCTTCGAGCAATTGAGAATTGATTATAAACTGTGGCCCTTGCTGCGTAAAAAAATCGTGCTCAAACAGATTCTGTTAGATGCTCTACAGCTCGAACTAAAACAAGACAAAGCTGGCGCTTGGAACCTATTGGAGATTTTACCAACCTCAGATAATGCTGAAAAAAGCGCTGAAGCTACCACAGCTTTTGCTTGGAAAATCGATCTGCAAAATTTTGTTTTATCAAAGGCCAATATTTCTCTGAATTCTCAACAACTGCCGCCCCAAATTCCCCGCCAGATCAACGATTTCAATCTGCAACTCTCGGCTCAATATTCAGCCGAAGAAAGCGAATTGGATTTTCAAAGCTGCAATTTTACTACTGAAAATCCGCACTTAAGATTGGACAATCTGCAATTTGAAGCAACTCTAAAAGATCAAGTAGCTACTGTGGAAAATTTTATCTTGCAAACTGCTGCCAACAAACTGCAGCTTGCTGCAACTTACAATCTACAGAAGCAATTGCCAACTTATCTTGATCTAAAAACACAATCTCTTGATCTCAACGAATTTACTGCCTTCTTGCCCCAGCTGCCGTTGCAGCAATTTCCCAAAATAAATCTCCAAGCCCAATTACAAGATCAAAGCGCTGAAATTGCCTTGGACTTCAGTCAAAATCAGCAAAAATTGCAAACGACCATCCAGATTGATTCGCTCTTTGCAACTCCCCAATATCAGGCAAATCTACAGCTTTCACAAATTGACCTGCAATATTGGCTGGATAATCCGGCGCTAAATTCTCAGCTAAATCTCAGCCTAGATTTGCAAGGAACAGGCATCACGCCAGAAACAGCTCAGCTTCAGCTCTTTCTGGATCTAAAACCCAGCCAAATCCAAAATATCAAATTTGCCTCAGGACAAATGCAATTAGAAAAAGTTGGATCAAAGCTCTGGCTTAATTCAAACCTAAAATCCAATCTGGCTCATCTGGCAATAGAGGGCCAAATCGCTGATCTATTTTCTGCTCCCAATTATCAGCTGACAGCTGATCTGGAACATCTGGACCTGGCTATTCTAATCCAAAATGAGGAGCTAGCAAGTGACCTGAATTTTTCAGTAGATTTGCAAGGCAAAGAATTTGACCCGGCTCAGATGGAGGCTCAGCTCAAACTATCATCTCAGCCTTCTACTATCCAAGGTTTCCCCTTAGATTCTTTGGCGCTGGTGCTCGACTATCAAAAAGGCAAATATCAGCTTTCCGATCTAGCCCTGCAAACAGAATTTTTTGATTTCTCGCTGCAAGGATCAGGGCAGATAGAGGGCAACAATCAGCTGCAATACAAGCTGGTGCTGGCAGATCTCAGCCAATTGCCAGATTATCTGCCAATCCCAGCTCTAGCAGCAGATGGCTCTATTCACGGCAATATTTCCGGCCCGATAGATTCTCTGCAAGTGCTCACCCAGCTGGCACTAGAAAATATAGTTTTTGCTGATCTGACTTTGGCAGATCTGAAGGGCGAACTGTTGCTGCAGCAATTGCCAACTAATTGGGAAGCCGAAGCAGAAGTGGCTTTCCAAACGATCTCATATCAGGATTATCAATTGGATACTTTGCAGATAGATCTGCAAGGAAACGAAAAAGAGCTACAGAGCCAAATTTATGCTGCAGCCGATAGCCTGGTTTTTCAGCTGAATAATTGGATCAGCCGCGATAGCTTGATTACGATCGGCATAGATAAATTTAATCTGAGCTCGGGCCAACTTACTCTGCAGAATGTAGATGAGCAAGCCCGCTTTTTCATCGATCAAGGGCGATATCAGATAAAAGATTTTTATCTGAAAAGCGAAGATTCTTCTCTTTCACTCAACGGTGTATTTGCCCCGAATCTGGAGCAAGATTTACTCTTGGAGATAGCTCAGTTTGATCTCAGTTTACTCAACAATTTTAGCCCAACTGCCCCGGAAATTAGCGGATTTTTAGATTTTTCAGCGAATTTAGGTGGTAGCTTGGCAAATCCCAGCTTGCTAAGCAGCTTGCAGATTGGTAAATTTTCTATAGCAAAACAGAAATTTACCGGCATGAATTTAGAGGCCGAGCTGGCTGATCAGCTCTTGCAAGCCGATTTTGTTTTAGAGCGCACTCCCCAGGAAAGAGTCAGCGGTTCAGCTCAGATTCCTTTGCAGATCGATAAGCCGCGGCAACTGATCGATCCTGATCGGGAACTGGAAATTAGGCTGGCGATAGATGAGCTGGATCTAAAATTTATAGCCGAGTTTTCTGACCAGATCGATAAATTGCAGGGAGTATTGCAGCTGGATCTAGCTGTGACAAATAGTTGGCGAAATCCCCAATTGAGTGGAAATCTTCAGCTACTGCAGGGCAGCCTGAATATTCCTGATTATGGACTGATCTATCCTGAAATGAACCTCAAAATATCTTTTATCAATCGCGAGCTTCGTCTGGATAAATTTTATCTGAAAGGTGGTGAGGGCGATCTACAATTGCAAGGTTGGGCCAGAATGCAAAAAGGTTTGGTAGCAGGGATTGAAGAATTTGAGTTTGAGGCAACAGCCCAGAATTTCAGCGCTGCCAGCCGAGAAGGTTTGGAGCTACTGACCAATCTGCAGCTCGGCTTCTCAGGTACTCCTCAGCGACCCCGCTTTAGTGGCAATATCACTGTAGAGCGAGCTCGCCTCGATCTGGATTCGCTGCCCCAAAACAAAGGTCCGCAAGTGAATGTTAACGAGCCTTTGTTGGTGCAAGCACTCGCCAAAAAGCAAACTCCCGAAACTGAAACAAACAAGCCGGCAGCTCAGCAGATAGATTTACTAAAAAATCTACGCGGTTCCCTGCGCTTACAAATTCCGCGTAATACTTGGATTCGCAACAAAGATCTAAATGTAGAAATCAGCGGCGATCTGGAGCTCGTCAGGAAAAGTAATTATTATGAAATCTTTGGCTCTCTCTCCACACTGCGCGGTAGTTACAATCTTTATGGACGGAAATTTGATCTGAGTGATGGAAGGCTGATATTTAACGGAGGCAAAGAGATCAATCCTCGCTTAGATCTCACGATCAGTCATATTTTCCGCGATATGAACAAAGAGAAACGCGAGCTGGAAATTGCCCTCAGCGGCAATGCTCTACAGCCCAATATCATGTTTTATTTAGATGGCGAAGAGCTGAATGAAGCTGACGCCATTTCTTACCTGCTTTTCGGTAAAAGCAGCGATCAAATAACCCAGAATCAACGCTCAGAAATTGCCAGTCAAAACGAATCATCTTTGGCTTCTGTTTTGTTAGCGCGGCAGATCGGGGGGCAGATAGCCGCCGGAATTGGTGATAGATTGAACTTGGATGTAGTAGAATTTTCCGGTGGTGACAATTGGAAGGAAGCTTCGATTTTGGTGGGAAAATATATAACGAACGATATTTTCTTAAGCTATGAAAAAGAGTTTTCGCTGGGCAACTCCAAAAATTATAATCCTGATAAAATATCATTGGAATATGAAATTAACCGATATCTCTCTTTGCGTGCTACCAGCGGCAGTGAAAAAACCACCGGCATCGATCTTTTTTGGAAATATCAGAAAAAGTAGCAGCCTTTATCTCTTCTAGTTTATTTATGGCTTTAGGATTTATTGCTTTTTTCAAAGTAAAAACTGGTAAATATAGGAGTAAATTATGGAATCTTTTATGCGCGTTTTCATCACTTTCGTTACTTACATCTCGCAGATTTCTGGCATTCTGATCATTCTATTGGGAATGCTGAAAAGTTTTTCGATTTTCATCAAAGATCTCATTTCGGGAAAAACCTCATTTGCAGCATTTCGTAAAAGCAGGCTGGAGTTGGGACACGCTTTCTCTTTGGGATTGGGTTTCTTGATCGGCGCCAGCATTATCCGCTCTACTCTGGCTCCCAATTGGGATGATATTGGCAAATTAGCCTCGATCATCATGATTCGTACCGCGCTAAACTACTTTCTATTGCGCGATGTGATTTCGCTGAATCAACTTACTGAAATCAATCCTCAAGCCAGCAATCAAAAAAAGCCAGAATAGCTGCATCTGCAAACTACTCTGGCTTTTTATTATCTCTCTTCGATAGAGACTATTTTAGCAAAATCATCTTACCCAATGAATGGTAAGAACTGGTTTGCATTTTGTAGAAATAGACTCCGCTCGAGACTGCTTTTTGTTTGTTATCCAAACCATTCCACATAATCTGATGCTGTCCGGCAACTACAAAATCATGCAATAAAGTTTTTACTTTTTGCCCTTTGATATTATAGATCTGAATCTCTACCGTATCATCTTGATGCAGATCAAAGCTGATAGTTGTCTCAGGATTAAAAGGATTGGGATAGTTGCCATTGAGAGCAGTAACCAAGGGAATAAAATCCTGGCTATTGACATAATCTACCACGACTTCGATCTGATTGGAAGCTACTGATTCTCCCCCATCATAGAGGGCTGTAACATAATATTCATAGCTACCATTCTCTAGATCTTCATCGATATAGATAAGCTCGGATAGTTCGGCAATTTCAGCTCCATCACGATAGATTTTGTAGCCTAGCAGATCGCGATAACTATTACCATCATCTTTTGTTTTCGGTGCTTTGCTTGCGCTCCTATCAGCCTGCCTAGCTAGCGGCTCATCCCAGCTTAACTGGACATTTGCTTCATTTACTAAAGCGTTAAGATTGGCTGGAGGCAAGATATTTTCTATCTCTTCTAAAGTGAAATCAACTGTGGTAGTCTCTGCATAATTTACTTCCAGATCGTCTTGGCTGAATGTTTCATAACCATCCAAACTGGCAGTAAATTGATATGAACCCGGCTCAACAGCCAAGAAATATTCTCCCGCACTGTTGGGCTGAGCGGTATAATCTCCGACTGAAATCAGCACATCAGTAATATCTCCGGCACCGCTCAACTCGGCCTGACCCTGAACAAAGCCCAGTACAGCACCGCTACCGCCACTGATAATCACATCATCTATAAACCAATAGTTGATATTGTAAGAGTTGCCATTGAGATAGAAAGCGATCTGAAACTCTTCTGAACCTACATCGGGAGTATCTACTTCCAATTCGATCGTAACAGCATTTATATCAGAGGTGGGAGATATTTCCCAGATCGTGTTCCAGCTCTCTCCACCATCGCTGGTAGATTTTAGCCCCAGTACATAATCCGAGCCACCAAAATCATTGAGATAATGCTTGAATTCCAAATTCAAAGTAGATGAACCCAGAGTATTGATGATGGGACCAACCAAGCGCTGCTCGCCGTTGAAAGAGGGGCTCCAGTTTAGTTTGGCCTCCGGAGCTGTTCCACCGGCATTATTAGAATCGCTACCGTCCCAATTTCCGCCGCCATCGATACCTTCTGTTACCCAGCCGGCTGGTGGGAAAGTATCAAAATATTCCTCTACTTGCACCGGAATCTGTGAGACTACTATCGAGGTAACACCCCAGTTGGAGTAGTTATTATCACCGCTAACAGCCCATTCCAAAACAGCTTGATGACCTATGGGAGTATCTTCGTTGGCACTAACTTCAAAGAGAGCAGTTGCAGATGAGCCAGCAGCAATATTGCCCAGATCATATTCTGTAGCATTGATCGATACATACTCGTCATCTAGAGTAAGCTCCAACAGAACATCTGTAGCCATTGAGCTGCCCATATTCTCCAAATTGATCATTATCTCTGCTGTTTCACCCGCATCCAGAATATTATTATCTCCATCATTGATATAAGTGCTTTGCAGATTTATAAGCGGAGCATGTCCCAAAATGGTGAAGGAGAGCTGCCAATCATCTTCATCCGAGCTAATATCTACTGTGAAGGGAATAGCATGCAGATCGGGACAATTTTCTGCCAGAGTAATATTGAAAGGTGTAAGATTGTAGCCTGTGCCCGTATTATAGATATCGCCATAATCCGCAGTAGCATTATTGATCGTAATATAGGGATCATCAGAGCTGATTGTAGCAGTGACATTTGTCGCCGGATTTTCACCCAGATTTTCCACTAAAAGTTCAAAATCCACAGTTTCGCCAAAATCTAATTGCTCATCATCTTCAATCTCGACACCACCTACGATTAGATAAGGTTCGTTTAAAGGAATTGGCGCATCAGTAAAGAAGATAGCTGTTTCATCGCCCAGAGGAAGAGCAGCTGTGGGATATTGGTTATAATAACTATAGCCCAAACCTCGGGTAGCTGTATGATCTTCGATTCCTATAGTAGCATAGCAACCATGTGCTACACCACCACTATAGCTACCGGCATCGACATTGGCAAATTCTTTGTACTGAAACTTGATATTACCATTGCCGCTAGGTGTATGGTAGTGTATAGGATCGTATAAGATTACCTGGAAAGTTTCAATAGAGGAATTATTGTATTCATTTTTCAGATTTTCCCATTGAATCACAAAATAGTTATTACTGGTATCATAATGATAATAGACATCTCCACTGGAAGTCAGGAGGTCATCCCAAAATGGTGCAATCATCGGAGAAGGGCCATCGGGTCCGGGAATAATCCAGTTCATATAAGCTCTGGAATCTGACGTACCAGGTGCTATCCAGCCATTGGAGCAGATTGTTATCTCATCATAAACTACTCCATAAAATTGGAAATCGAAAGGTAGCAGCACATCTTCAGTATCTCCCATATTTCCACTATCACTCAGATTTAGAGCAGTTCCGATCGAGCTGATCTCGATCCAATCGTAAACCGGAGCCTGATAGTAGCCGGTATCTCCGATATCATAAGCTACATATCCACCGGCATCAGGTCCCAAAGGATCTGTCACAGCTACTTCTCCTACTTCCAGATAAAAGTCTAAAGTTTGGTCAAAGCCTTGGGGATTGGTCAGGTTTACCTGCAGATTGTATTGGGTTCCGGGCAGAGCTGTATTATTGCAATGCACAAGAAAATCATCTGTGCTATTAATTGCCGTATCTCCGGCTAAAATCAGCGCAAAACTACCCTGATCGTCTTCTACTGTAATAAAATCATGATTTGAAACCAAAGTAGCAGTAACGTTGTTCAAGTCCAGTCCACCCAGATTATAGAGTTGCAAACTAAGATTTTCGGTAGCACCGGGATCTATTTCGCAATAGACTTCATCGATCATCAAGGCTGCGCCCAAGACTGGCATAAAGATATAATCAGAGCTGCCGGCAGAAAAATCGATTTGCATTTTCAGCTCGGAAGAGCCCAAAACATCGTCAGCCAAGGTAAGCTGAAAATCTGCTGTGGCAGTAGAGCCGGCTGTGATGTTGCCAAAGCTGGCTGTAGCTGTATCAAAAGTAATCCCTGCTAGCAGGCTGGAGAGTTCTGCTGAGATATTATTGGCTGTACTACTTCCCATATTCTGGGCAGTTATTTGCAGGGTAACAGTTTCACCAGGATTAGCCCAACCATCATTATTACCGCTAGGATCCAAGATCTCGTAGCTTTGCATTACTACAGAATTTGCAGCTTCACCAATGGTAAATTCACCGAGGTGAGGCATAAAATCATGGGCGGTAACTGTCAGTTCTACTGAGCCCTCTTCGCCATTTGCTACCGGCAGAGTAACCAGGCCGTTGGCATCGGTAAAATCTGTGGAGAAGATAATATCATCGCCTTGCAGAGCAGTAACCCAAGCATCCTCCAGAGGCAAGCCGCTGGCGTCTTTTACTTCCACTTGCAGATAGTTTGTACCCAAACTGAGATTAGAGCTATAGGTTACGTCCAATTCTTCGGGAACGCCTGTCCAAAGTTCCAGACCGGGATCGCCCATCAAAGTGTTCCAATGACTGAAAATATCCACTTTGTTATTGGGATTATCGGGATAAGTCAAATAAAGGTTCAATTTTCCGCGTAGCAGTGACATTCCCATCGAATAATTCTCTTCAGCAAAAATTCCATAGAACATTCCAGTATCTACGCAATTGTTGAATGTGGTATGCGTGCCCATAGTAGCAGTTCCCACACTACCAATCGCCCCTTTGGGAATGGTAGGAGAGCCGGCGCGTAAAAAAGCTTCACTGCGCGAAGTGCCGCTGGCAAAACTTCCAGTACCGCAAGTAAGAATAGCGGCAAAAGGCAATTGCGGACCGTTATTCAAATCGTTAATATTGTCGACGTAAAAACTACTCATCCCAGCAAAGCCACGATAATTGAAATAGCTGATACCATTATTGATACTATTGGACATATTACTGACCCAACTGCCACTGTAATATTCATCAACTGCAATATTGGGTTTGGCTGCATTCATCATCTCTTTGATGCCGATTTTGGTATCGACGCAAGATTGCCCTGAAGTACTGGGATCTCCAAAAAAAGCAGCTTGCTCAAACCAAGCTGGCTCAGCAATATAGGGAGCCTTTTCATAGTTTATGGTTTTATTGATAATGGTAGCCAATTCGATGGGCGTTTCAAAGGAAAGACGACCGGTAGCAACGTCGGCCAAAACGTCATCACCTTCCAACTGCGAATAAGGGTGGTCTCCCTCTCCGTTGTAGCTGCTCCATGTTTCGGTATAAGTAGGAATATTATAGCTACCATTAGCGTCACCAATAAAGGTAACAAATTCAGGACGGTTTTCCCAAGTATCATAAGCGTCTTGAATATAATTTTTGATCGCTGTAGTGCTGGTACCGATAGTATTGACGCTGACAGCGTTTACTTCAAATCCTTTTTGATGCTTCCACTCTGCCAACTGATTGATCAAATTCAGCACATCATTGTTATTATTGTGATTGTAGATAATCAGGTAGCTGGGGGTTTGAAATTCGTCTCGGCTAGCAGCAGCTGCTGCATAATTCAGGATGGTAGATTGATAAAAAGTATCGAAATAGCGAGATTTTTTGGCTGTGGACCGCATCTCATTTGTGCTGCGCTCTGTTGTAGAGTTTACAATTATGTTTACTTTTTTTACTATCTTCAATTCTCGTTTGCTAGCATCATATTGGAAGGGATTGACGGTAACTGCTACAATCCGATAATCTCTAAAAATTGCCGGCTGGCCGAGGGTAATATTTTCAGCTGGGAAAAGAGAGCCTTTTTGATAATATTCACGATCAATCTGAAAACTGCGATCGTAGGGCTGACTCTCACTTTGCAAAGCTTGACGCGGATAAACTGCAACATCCTGTCTCACTTCAAACTCCTGAGCTTCCACTTGCAGCTCTACTCCGCCGCTAGCAGGAATCGCGATCAGACGCGTAAATCTAGGTAGATCAGGTTTGCCAACATCCAACCATTCACCTGCCTCAGGATAAGAAATTTTCGTAAATACTTTTCCCTCCTCTTCTATCTCTTCCAGTTCAAAGCCATCTAACTCAAAAAGAATCTCAGTAGTTTGTAAGGAGCGAGAATCTGTGCTGAAAAGTTGTTGATTAGCAACCTCCTGCAAAGAGATCCAATCAGCATTCAAGCTGATGACAAATACCAAAAAAATCAGAATCAAAGTTTTTTTCATAATAACCTTCCTTTATATAATATTATGTTACCTATTTATGCAATTTTTATTCCTATAATTAGTTATCAACCTCGGCTGTCCCAACAAAAAAGCGGGTAGACGCTTTACCCAAGCATCTGCCCGCCATCTTTTAAGTTATGGTTTTATTTGATCAGCATCATTTTCTGCAGAGCCGAGAAGCTCTCTGCTCGCATGCGATAAAAATACACACCTGAAGCAACTGAACGTCCATTATTGTCTTTTCCGTTCCAAACTACTGAATGTCTTCCGGCGGCAAATTCCCGCTCGACCAGATTTTTCACTTTTTGCCCTTTGATATTATAAATCTCCAAGCTTACTTTGCTAGCCTGATGCAGAGAAAAGCTGATATTGGTGGTGGGATTAAACGGATTGGGATAATTCCCTTGCAGCTCGGTGCTGAGCGGAATGATATCATCGGCCGAAGTTTGTTCTGTAGTAGCTGTATTGGAAGGTAGTGATTCTCCTTCGCTATAGAGTGCAGTAACAAAATACTCATAAATTCCACCCGGAATATCGATCTCGCTATAAGTGGTGATAGAGCTGGAAACCTCTGCCGCCAAATGCCCATCACGATAGATATTGTAGCCCAATAAGTCTCTGGTTACAGTTTCTTTGGCACCTGTTTTCTTATTTGTTCCCACTACCACTTCCCGGGTAGCTGGAGCATTCCAGTTCAGGATAATATCATCATCAGACATTTCGGCAGTAAGCTCTGTCGGCACTGCCAAAGAAGCTACTTCTACCAAAGTGAAATCACGATTGTAGATCTCTCCGGCTGTAAGCGCTAAGTCTGCTTCGATCTGGGTAAGAAATTCGGGTAGGCTTGCCTCCAGATCGTGGGTTCCGGGAGCTACCGGCAAATAGTAATCACCAGCTGGATTGGGATGTGTAATAAAGCTGCCAAAGCGCAGAGTCACGTTCTCATAATCTGCTTCACCTTGAATATCGACACTACCTTGAATAAAGGCAATATCAGCGATCGAGCTTCCGCCGGGGAAAACTATATTGTCTACCCAAGCACAATCGGAATTAGAGTCGACGCTACCATCTTTGGTATACTCCCACTTGAAAGTGTGCTCACCGGCAGAGACAGGGAAGGTTGCATTACTCCAAGCCTGCAATCCACTCCAACTATCTTGTTCAGAACCATCAATATAAAAACGCAAGTAATCATAATTGTTCTCCGAAGATACATTGTATTGGAACGAGATCTCTCCATCTGCAGGAATATTCATCGATATTTGCATGCCAGTAGCTTGATTATCGTTAATATCTCCACTCTTAGCTGCATAGTCGCCTTCGTAAGCATCGCTAGAGATCACCCAATCTGCGTTTCCGCTAAATTGCCAATCAAAGCTTTCAAATCCACCGGATTCAAAATCTTCGACCATCAAGCCGATATTAACATTAAATTCCGAGCTATTGGAATAACCATCTGCTCCCGAGATCTCAGCTGTTATCGGAATAGCACTGCCAACTTCTGCACTGGGGCTAACTGTTACATTGAAAACACCAGTTACATTTGATGAGCCTGGTATCGTGCCAGCGTTAAAGGTAGCCTCATTGATAGTAAGATTAGCATCAGTTTCCGAGAGCTCAAAAACTGCATCCTGCAAACTTGCTACACCCACATTTTCGAAAGTTACAAACAATTCAGCAGTTTCACCCGGATCCAACATGCCATTATCTTCATCCCAGATTGCCACAGATTTGTATTGAACCTGGGGTTTTCTGATCGGAATCGAGAAATCCAAACTAAAGTTTTGCTCCGAGGTAGTAATTTCCAAAACAAAACTAGCATGATAATTATCGGGGACATCAGTGGCAGCTTGCAGTTGGTAAGGTGATAAATTTACTGCCGGATATGAATTAGCGATATTATTGTATGAAGCAGAAGCACTCAAGATATCGACATAAGGATCTTCAGTAGTCAATTCTGCCTCTACTTCATAAGCTGTGTTTTCACCCAGATTGCTCAGTAGGATATCCAGTTCGATCTCTTTGCCCTGATCGAAAGTAGCTGTTTCAGTCAAAATTGCTAGTTCATCGATCACCAGATATGCTTGTTCCAGCGGTACTGGAGCCTCGGTAAAGAGAATAGCGCTTTCGTCACTGAGCTCAGCAGCTGCTGTGGGATATTGATTGTAATAAGAATAGCCCAAACCAACTTTGCCAGTATGATCTTTGATACCGATCGAGGCATAAGCTCCATGCTCCACATGATAGCTACCATAATCACCTTCTGTGACATTGGCAAAATCTTTGTATTGGAACTTGATACTATTGTTTCCGGATGTTGTAGGATAGTAAGTCTCATCATAGATGATTACCTGGAAAGTTTCAGTTTCATCGGGTTGATCTTCACAGATAAAGTTATCCCATTGAACGATGAAGAGATTCTGGCTGGTATCGTGATGATAATAGAGACCAGCACCACTCGACATCAGATCATCCCAGAAAGGAGCGATCAAGGGGGCAGGACCAGCAGCTCCGGGAATCGGCCAGTTCATATAGTTCAATGATTCTTCCACTCCGGGCGCCATCCAACCATTGGTACAAACTGTCATCTCATCATATTGTTCACCATAAAATTGGAAAGCAAAGGGTAAGCTGATTACTTCACTATCTCCCATATTGCCATTATCACTCACAGCCAATTCTGTTCCGATCTCATTGATCTCGATCCAATCATATTCGGGCACCATATAATAATCCACATCACCCATATCATAGCAAACATAGCCGCCGGCATCCGGTCCCAGTGGATCGGTAATGGTTACTTCACCCACTTCCAAAACAAAATGTATAGTTTGCTGGAAACCGGCTGCATTAGAAAGCTCGATGCTCATGGGATATTGTGTGCCGGGCAGAGCCGAACTATTTACCTGAATAGCAAAGGGGTTAGATGAATTGGTGCTGTTATCGCCAGCCAAGATCATTCCATAAGAGCCCAGCGCATCTGTTACAGTGATAAAGGGATGAGAAGAAAAAAGCTCAGCCGATAGATCAGTAGCATCCAAAACGCCCAAGTTATCCAAGCTAACAGAAAGGTTACCGGAATCTCCCGGATCAAATTCTTGGCTTACTTCGGAGAAATTTAGGTGAACACCAGCGATGGGCAGATAGATTTTATCTGACCAAGACTCGGAAAATTGCAGATCAATCTCTATCTCTTGACTACCAAGGGCAGAAGCTGCCACACTAAGATTGACAGCAGCAGTTGCTGTAGCGCCGGCTGCAATATCGCCAAAATCTACACTTCCACTATTTACAGTGATCTGCTCATTTTCAGAACTAAAATCTACATTTACATTTGAGGCTGATCCTGTACCAAAATTTTGCACAGTAACCAGCAAGTCGAGTGTTTCGCCCGGATTGGCAGAGCCATCATTATTAGCGGCAGAGTCATCTACTTCGAAGCTAATCACATTGACAAAAGCTGTTTCAGTGCTGACTGTAAAAGTGCCCAAATGAGCTTGATGATTGGGTTTGGTAACTGTGAGAGTTCCCTCACCTTCATTGATTGCATCGATCGGCAAAACTACGCGACCATCACTATCAGAATAAGCAGATTCGAAAATCTCATCATCTCCCTGCAAAGCAGTTACCCAAGCATCTTCTACGGGAGTGCCGTTTTCATCAGTAACAAATACTTCCAGATAGTTTGTTCCCAGAGCAATCTCAGAATCATACTCTACAGTGATCTCGCTGGGGAATGCTGTCCATAATTCCAAGCCGGGATCACCCATCAGATTGGTCCAATAGGAAAAAATATCAACATTATCAAGAGGATTATCGGGATAGGAAAGATAGAGATTCAGCTTTCCGCTCAGAAGTGCATCTCCCATCCGCTGAATGTCATAGCGGAATATACCGTCATAAATGCCGTAATTCATAGCATTATTAAAACAGGTGTGTGTAGAGCTGGTAGCTACGCCTACTGCTCCGATACCACCTTTGGGAATAGTGGGTGTGCCGGCTCTCAGCATGGTCTCGATAATTGCTTCCGAATAGCTGTCAAAAGTTCCGGTACTGCAGGTTAGCCAAGTAGCAAAAGGCATTTGCGGTCCATTATTCAGACCATTTACCGCTGAGCTATTAAAG